>JBDVSG010000159.1:0-76358 GCA_039967155.1 Sulfitobacter sp.
GCGATCTATGACGCCATCGCCGACGAAGGCGTGACCCATTTTGGCGGTGCCCCCATCGTGCTGAACATGGTGGTGAACGCGACGGAAGCGGAACGCCGCGCCTTTGATCATCAGGTGGAGGTCTTTACCGCCGGTGCGCCCCCCGCCCCTGCCACCCTCGCCAAGATCGAGGACGTGGGGTTCAACATCACCCATGTGTATGGGCTGACCGAAACCTATGGCCACGTGACCGAATGCACCTGGCGCGAAGAAGACTGGGCCGCGCTCGACAAACCCGCGCTGGCCGCTGTAAAAGCCCGCCAAGGGGTCGCCATGCCCATGATGGAACACATCACCGTCATGGATACGGATATGTCGCAAGTTCCCCGCGATGCCACCACCCAAGGCGAAATCATGATCCGTGGCAATTCAGTGATGAAGGGCTACCTGAAAAATCCCGCCGCCACCCAAGAAGCCTTCGCTGGCGGATATTTCCACTCTGGCGATCTGGCGGTGATTCACGATGACGGCTACATCCAAATCGCAGACCGCGCCAAAGACATCATCATTTCAGGCGGCGAAAATATCTCCTCGGTAGAGGTAGAAGGCGCGCTGATGGGCCATGACGCTGTGCTGCTGGCCGCTGTCGTCGCCAAACCGGATGAAAAATGGGGCGAGGTCCCTTGCGCCTTTGTCGAGTTGAAAGAAAACGTACAAGTGGATGAGGCCACCCTGATCGCGTTCACCCGCCAAACCCTTGCTGGCTTCAAAACGCCCAAGAAAATCGTCTTTCAAGAGCTGCCAAAAACCTCAACGGGCAAAATCCAGAAATTTGTCTTGCGCAAACGCGCCGCAACGCTTTGACGCAGGGGCGCGCAGGCGTTTTCACTGCGCGCTCGCCTGCCCGCCATTGCCCTGCCCTGCGCAAATGCTAATGTAGCGAGTGAAACAACTCCGAGCAGATAAACCAATGACCGCGCTGACCAAATATGACCGCCTCGAGGCTACAGGCCTGTGGCGGCCCGATCCTGACGGGCAGCGGCGCGAAGTGATCGTCTCCATCGGGAATGCCACGCTGGTGATCTCGGATATGAACGATCAGGCGATCACCCATTGGTCGCTTGCCGCTGTGGCGCGCAGCAGCAAAGACACCGGCTCGGCCGTCTTTCACCCTGATGGAGACACAGGCGAAACCCTTGAACTGCCCGACCAAGAAACCGAAATGATCGAGGCCATCGACACCCTGCGCAAAGCCATCGCCAAAAGCCGCCCCCACCCGGGCCGCCTGCGCTGGCTGGGGGCTGGCACGTCGATCGCGGCGGTTGCCGCCGTGGTGATCTTTTGGCTGCCCGGCGCCATGCGCGACAATACGCTGCGTGTCGTACCACAGGTCAAACGCGAAGCCTTGGGCGTTGCATTGATTGAACGCATGCAGCGCGTGACAGGCCCGCTGTGCAATGACCCTGCTGGCCTGCGCGCGCTGCGCCGCCTCGGCACGCGGCTCAACACCCTGAAACTGGCGGTTGTCCCCGCCCTTGGGCGGCCCGCGCTGCACCTGCCTGGCGGCGTGATCGTTCTGGACCGATCCGTGTTTGAGGATTGGGAGGAACCCGATGTCGCCGCAGGCTATATCCTGTCCGAACTGGCCTTGCAGGTCGAACAGGACCCTCTGGGCGCCTTGCTGGATGTGACTGGCCCTTGGGAAAACTTCCGCTTGCTCACCACGGGCGAAATTTCGGACAGCGCGCTTGATGCTTATGCAGAATACCTCATGACCTCTGCCGCGCGGGCCCCTGATACGCCAAATCTACTGGCCCTGTTTGAGGCATCAGACCTGCGCTCGACCCCTTATGCGCGGGCGCGCGACATCACGGGTGAGACTGTCTTGGATCTGATCGAAGGTGACCCGATGCAAAATCGCGAAACCGACCCGCTGCTGGCCGACAGCACATGGTTGCGCCTACAAGGCCTGTGCGGCGGTTGATCCGCCTCGCGCCCCCCCCTCACAGCATTGAAATCGTCAGAGCATAAAAAAGGCCCGCCAGAAATAATCTGACGGGCCTGACTTTTACTCTCTAGCCGCTGTTAGCGTGCAAAGGCACTGTAGCCCGCACCGCGCAGCCGCTTGACCGCACCATTTACAGCGCTTTTGCCGCCAAAGGGTCCGGCAATCACCAAACGTGTGGTCTGCCCGTTACGGGTATAGCGACCAACACGCACAGGCATGCCCATACGCTGTACCTTCTTGGCCAAACGATGTGCCGCGTTGGTGTCTGTGAATGCACCGACCTGAACAAATCCTTTGCCAGCAACCTCGGCCTTGGGCTGGGCACGCTGAACGCTTGCCTTGGGCTGTACGGTTTTGGGCGTTGAGCGGCTGGAATAGACAACAGGCTGGCGTGCGACTGTTACAACTTTGGCCTGACGCGGCTGGGCTGTGAAGACCGCAGCGGTGTTGTGAACGATCCGCTTCAGCGTTTGGCCATTGCGTTTAACAATCGTCACTTGGCCCAGTGTTTCTTGCTGACGCGCATAATCAACATAAGGGTACACCAACGGAATAGACGCCGTCACATCGCGGCCATCGGCCTGATTGATCAGGCGGCGCGGCACGGTGGATGTCCAGATCAGGCTCATCGCCTTGTGGCCCGCCAAGGTCTGCTCGGCGCGGTTCGGGTTCAGGCGGTCATCCGTCCAAACCGTGCGGTACCCTTTGGGCACAGAAACATTGGTTGTGTTCACACGTTTGACCGCAACATGGCGGGGTACAATGCGACGGTTGGGTGACACGCGCAGTGTTTGTGGTGCTGGGGCAACCTTGGGCTGGGCCACAGCGGCCACAGCAACAGGGGCCGCTGGACGCGGTGCCGAGGCGGATGAAATCCGCGCGCCCACAATCGCGCCACCCTGAGGGCCACAGCGCACTTCAAACTTCCCGCGCTGCAAATACTGGCTGCTGATCCCCGTCACACCCGCGCAGGCGCTCGGCGCGGTATTGGCAACCCTGCGCACAGGCGCTGCGGGCTGAATGGCCTTTTCCACAATCGGCGCGGGCGCTTTTGCCACTTGGCGCACCACTTTGGGCTTCGGCTTGGGCTTTGGCGTTGCTTTAACAACCGCTTTGGGGCGGGGTTTAGGCACGGGCTTGGCAACCGCCGCAGGCGCGGCCACGGCTGGCACATCAATTGTAATCTGTTCAGAAGCGGCGGTTTGAACAGGTGTCGGCGCACTGACCTGCCCTGCCAATGACGGTTTAAACCCACAAACACCCGAACGTTTGCGCGTCACACGCGGCACCCAAGACACATTTCCATCAATGCCCGCGCGAATAAATACACAACCCGCGCTGTCTACATATTGCTTCCCCTTAAAGGAGGTTGGCGGGAATTCGGCAGGCTGGCTGCCAGGTTGGCTCTGCGCCATCAGCGCGCTGGCGCTAACAGAACCGGAAATAAGCGCGATTGCGACAAGTTTAGTAAGTTTCATTCATGCCCCCACAGGATGTAGAGTCCAGAATGACAAACCCCCATGGCAGTGTCTAGCAAAAGAGGCAACAATAGCCACAATTTCGACACATTATTTGCGATTCAGGCGCAAAACGCGCGTCCCATCCACAACATCTAGCGGGCAAGCAGCGTCAAACCGCTACTCCCCCGATGCCCAGCGCCTTATATCGTTACTTTGTCCCAAACATACGGTCACCCGCATCCCCAAGACCTGGAACGATATACCCCAGTTCATTCAGTTTTTCATCAACTGACGCCGTGACAATTTGCACATCAGGGTGCGCTTCTTTCATCCGCGCGATCCCCTCTGGAGCCGCCAACAAACATAAGAACAAAATGTTTTTCGCACCGGCCCCTTTCAGCAAATCAATCGCCGCAACAGAGGAATTGCCTGTCGCCAGCATCGGATCAACCGCAATCACAAAACGGTCCTCCATCGCCTCTGGCACTTTGAAATAATACTGAACTGGCTGCAGCGTTTCCTCATCACGGTAGAGCCCGACAAACCCGACCCGCGCAGAGGGGATCAGTTCCAACACACCGTCCAGCAACCCGTTGCCCGCACGTAAAATACTGATCAACGCCAGCTTTTTACCCGCCAATGTCGGCGCATCCATTTCCTCAACAGGTGTTTCGATTTTCTTGGTGGTCATTTCCAGATCGCGCGTGACCTCATACGCCAGCAGCTGGCTGATTTCGCGCAACAATTGACGAAACACAGCCGTCGATGTGCCTTTGTCGCGCATGATGGTCAGCTTGTGCTGGACCAACGGGTGATCCACGACAGTAAGATGTTGGTCGCTCATTTCCGGCTCCTGATTTGATTAAGGAACCTCTACCCCGAGATGATCCGCAACAAAAGCCGCCACATCCACAAAACCGATCTGACCAAGGCTGCCAGCCCCCCCACCTGCCACCAAAACAGGCACACGTTCGCGCGTGTGATCCGTGCCGGTCCACGTGGGATCGTTGCCGTGATCTGCCGTCAGCACCATGATGTCACCCGCACGCATCTGCGCGATCAACGCGCCGATTTCGCGGTCAAACCATTCCAACGCACGCGCATAGCCCGACACATCGCGCCGGTGACCGTAAACACTGTCAAACTCAACAAAATTTGCAAAAGTCAGGCTGCCGTCTGGCGCATCACGCAGCAGATCGCTCAAATGCCCCATCAACGCAGCATCCGTGCCTTTGCGCACCTCATCAAACCCCTGCATCGAGAAAATATCACCGATTTTTCCCACCGCAAAGGTCGCGTGGCCCGCATCCTGCACCCAATTGCTCAGCACCGGTTTTGGCAGCGCGATCGCGTAATCGCGGCGGTTGGGAGTACGGGTGAAACCGCTGTCGACATCGCCCACAAAGGGCCGCGCGATCACACGCCCAATACGGCGGGCATGCAAAATCGGCGCCAGATCCGCACAGAGCTGCTGCAGCCGCTCCAGACCGAACACCTCTTCATGAGCGGCAATCTGGAACACACTATCCACCGAGGTATAGCAGATCGGCGCGCCTGTGCGCATATGCTCGGCGCCAAACCTTTCGATGATTGCCGTGCCAGGGGCATGGCAATTCCCCAAAATCCCTTCCGTTCCCGCCAATTTGGCCACTTGCGCGATCAGTTCGGCATCAAATGAATCCTCAGTGCGTTCAAAATACTGCCAGTCCCACGGCACA
Organism: Sulfitobacter sp.; assembly: GCA_039967155.1. Classification (GTDB taxonomy): domain Bacteria; phylum Pseudomonadota; class Alphaproteobacteria; order Rhodobacterales; family Rhodobacteraceae; genus Sulfitobacter. The sequence goes on from JBDVSG010000159.1 coordinate 5,166, forward strand.
GGCAAACCCGCCAGCTCCCAATGCCCCGACGGGGTATCCTTGCCGCGCGACACCTCCGTCGCAGCCCCCCAAGTCCCCGTTAGCGGGGCGTCCAGCTCTGCGATCGTTAGCCCGCTCGCGGCCTGCAACGCGTGCCCCAACCCCAGCGCCGACAGCGTGGGCAACGCAAGCGGCCCGCTGCGCCCTTGTTCGGCCAAACCAGCCGCACAGGCCTGCGCGATATGACCAACCGTATTGGCCCCCGTGTCAGGCACATCGCCATTAAAGAATGTCGCAGCATCTGGCGCGCCGCCAATACCAACGGAATCCATCACCACTAAAAATGCGCGCGCCATCAGACGACATGCTCCACGATCAAATCGGGTGAGGCCCCCGCCGCCCCCAGCGTGATCGCCGCGCGCAACGCATCGGCCGCACGGTCCGCTTGCTGAGAGCGCGCAGCATGCACCACGGCCAGTGGCTGACCCTTCTCGACACGCGTGCCAATGCGCACAACCTCGGACAGGCCCACGGCGGGATCGACTGTGTCGGTCTCGATCAAGCGCCCACCGCCCAGCGCGACGACCACCTCCCCCAAAGCTTGGGCATCCATTGCCTGAACAACACCTGCAGATTGCGCTGTCACCTCGCGGACCACTGTCGCCTCGGGCAAGAAACGCCGCCAGTGTTCCACAAATTGCACAGGCCCGCCCAGCGCCGCGATCATCGCGCCAAAACGATCAGCTGCTTCGCCGCTGCTGATCACCTGAATGATTTTGGTCGCGCCCTCTTCGCGGTTCTGGGCCAAACCCGCCCCCGCCAGCAACACACCACCCAGCGCGGCGCATAGCTCAACAATCGCGCCTTGCTGGCTGCCTGTAAGGACGCGCATGACTTCGGCCACTTCCAATGCATTCCCAAGGCTTGGCACCAAAGGCTGGCCCATATCGCTGATGATTGCCTGCGTCGGACAGCCCGCCGCATTTGCCGTACCCACCAAAGCCCGCGCCAAATCCCGCGCCGCGCCAATGTCCTTCATGAACGCGCCCGAGCCGACCTTAACATCCAGCACCAGCCCCTCTAGGCCTGCGGCCAGTTTTTTACTCAGGATCGATGCCGTGATCAGGTCCAGACTGTCCACGGTCGAGGTGACATCGCGCACTGCATAAAGGCGCTTGTCCGCGGGGGCGATATCGCCCGTTGCCCCCACAATCGCACAGCCAGCGGTTTGCACAACGCTGCGCAGCCGCGCCTCATCCAACATCACATTGACGCCGGGGATCGCCTCTAGCTTGTCTAGCGTGCCGCCCGTGTGTCCTAAACCGCGCCCTGAAATCATCGGCACATAGGCCCCACAGGCCGCCAGCGCAGGCGCTAGAACAAGGCTCACACAGTCGCCCACACCGCCGGTCGAATGTTTGTCCAAAACAGGTTTATCCAGATCCCACGTCAACACCTGCCCCGAGGCGCACATGCCCCGCGTCAGTGCCACGCGGCCTGCCTCATCCAGCCCATTGCGGCAAATCCCCATAGCAAAGGCCCCCGCCTGCGCCGCACTAAAGGTTTGATCCGCCAAAGCCCCCGCCGCCCATGTCAAATCATCTGGGGTCAAAGTCTCTGCGTGGCGCAACTTGGCCAAAATACTTTGCGCGTTCATTCAGCCCCCCAAGAACGACGGATCAAACGCGCCAGGTAACAGATCGGCGACGCTCATGACCTGCTCGGCACCGTCAACGGTGGCCATGGTGATCTTCACATCCCCTGCGCCGAACTCTGCCAGCTTTTGACGGCATCCCCCGCAAGGTGTCACCGGCAAAGGCGATCCTGCCACAACATAGGCTTCGGTGAATGTCGTCTCGCCCGCTGCGATCATCGCAGCAATCGCACCGGCCTCGGCACAGGTGCCTTCCGGATAGGCCACGTTTTCCACATTACACCCGCGATAAATCGCACCCGATGCCCCGCGCACCGCCGCACCCACCTTGAAATTTGAATAAGGCGCGTAAGCATTTTCCCGCACCTCTACCGCCACTTGCCGCAAATCTGACACGTCAGAATCTCCCTTTGCTGATTCAAGCACTCTAGCCCTCCGCCCGCGCGGTTGCGATGGTGCTTCACTTTTAAAATTCCCCATCTGCGTACAAACCAACGTTACCTTCACAAATGTTGGCTAGTGTTTTGGGGAGAATAATTTAATACTAAACTAGTTCAAATATAAGGCTCTCAAAATGACCGATAACGCCAGCTCCCGCAAGGCGGCACTTGACTATCACGCCCTCCCCAAACCGGGTAAGCTTGAAATTCGTGCGACCAAACCTTTGGCGAATGGCCGTGATCTATCCCTCGCTTATAGTCCTGGCGTTGCGGAAGCCTGTCTTGAGATAAAAGAAGACCCTGCCACCGCTGCGCTGTATACGTCACGCGCTAATCTTGTGGCCGTGGTCACCAACGGCTCTGCCGTGTTGGGGCTGGGCAATATCGGCGCGCTGGCGTCAAAACCGGTGATGGAGGGCAAGGCCGTCCTGTTCAAGAAATTCGCAGGCATTGATTGCTTTGACATCGAAGTCGACCAATCCGATCCCGAAAAACTGGCCGATATCGTCTGCGCGCTGGAACCATCCTTTGGCGCGATCAACCTCGAAGACATCAAAGCCCCCGATTGCTTCACCGTGGAGCGCATCTGCAACGAGCGGATGAACATCCCTGTGTTCCACGATGACCAACACGGCACCGCCATTGTGGTAGGCGCTGCCGCCACCAATGCGCTGCTGGTTGCGGGCAAGAAATTCGAAGACATCAAGATCGTCTCTACCGGTGGCGGGGCGGCGGGCATCGCTTGCTTGAACATGCTGCTGAAACTGGGGGTGAAGCGTGAAAATGTCTGGCTGTGCGATATTCACGGGCTGGTCTACAAAGGCCGCGGTGAGGATATGAACCCGATCAAATCCGAATTCGCCCAAGACAGCGACAAACGCACACTGGCAGACGTGATCGAGGGCGCCGACCTGTTCCTCGGCCTGTCTGGTCCTAATGTACTGGCCCCCGACATGGTGGCGAAAATGGCCAGCCGCCCGATCATCTTTGCGCTGGCCAACCCGAAACCAGAAATCATGCCCGATGCCGCGCGCGCTGTGGCCCCTGATGCCATCATCGCCACGGGCCGCTCGGATTTCCCGAACCAAGTCAACAACGTGCTGTGCTTCCCCTTTATCTTCCGTGGCGCGCTGGACGTGGGCGCCACCACCATCAACGATGAGATGAAGATCGCCTGTATTGAGGGCATCGCAGCACTTGCACGCGAAACCACCTCGGCCGAGGCCGCCGCCGCCTACCAAGGCGAACAGCTGACCTTTGGCGCCGATTACCTGATCCCCAAACCCTTTGATCCACGCCTTGTGGGCATCGTTTCTTCTGCCGTGGCCCAAGCAGCGATGGAAACTGGCGTTGCCACACGGCCGCTCGCAGACATCGAAGCCTACAAAACCTCGCTCGACAGTTCGGTCTTCAAATCGGCGCTACTTATGCGCCCCGTGTTCCAAGCGGCCCGCGCCGCGCCGCGCCGCATTGTCTTTGCCGAGGGCGAGGACGAACGCGTCCTGCGCGCCTCCCAAGCGATGTTGGAAGAAACCTCTGAACGTCCCATCCTGATTGGCCGCCCAGACGTCATCCAAAAGCGCATGGAAAAAGCAGGCCTGACGTTGAAGCTTGGAACCGATGTCGATGTGGTAAACCCCGAAAACGATCCGCGCTACCGCGACTATTGGGGCACCTACCACCGCCTGATGGCGCGCCGCGGGGTGTCGCCAGCCATCGCACAGGCGATCATGCGCACCAACACCACGGCCATCGGCGCCGTCATGGTGCAACGTGGCGAGGCAGACAGCCTGATCTGCGGCACCTTTGGTGAAACCGGCTGGCATCTGAACTATATCGAACAGGTCTTGGGCCGCGATGGCCGCCACGCCGTAGGATCGCTTTCGATGATGATCCTCGAAGACGGGCCGTTGTTCATCGCCGACACCCAAGTGCACAAACATCCCACCCCAGAACAGCTGGCCGAAATCGCCATTGGCGCCGCGCGCCACGTGCGCCGTTTTGGCCTGACGCCCAATGTCGCCATGTGTTCGCAATCGCAATTTGGCAATCAAGGCGCCAACACTGGCAGCCGCATGCGCCGCGCGATTTCGATCCTTGATGAAGGCGGCCATGATTTCTCTTATGAGGGGGAAATGAACATCGACACAGCGCTTGACCCTGAATTGCGCGCCCGCCTTTTCCCCGAAAACCGCATGGCAGGTCCTGCCAATGTGCTGGTCTTTGCCCATGGCGATGCGGCCTCTGGGGTGCGCAACATCCTGAAGATGAAGGGCGGCGGCCTAGAGGTCGGCCCGATCCTGATGGGTTTGGGCAACCGTGCACATGTGGTCAGCCCCTCTATCACCGCGCGCGGCTTGCTGAACATGGCGGCCATCGCGGGCACCCCTGTAACTGAATACGGCTAACCGCGCACGCCCCCCCTTCCGACTGATTGGGCGGGGGGCGGCACATTTTACGCGGCGATTGAAACAGCCCTAACGGCTTTTGCGCGGCCTGCCCTGCGCCTTCCTCAGAACGCGCAGCAGGCGCCGCGCCACCTGATCTTTAGGAAAACTGTTCCGAGATCAGACGCTCTTCCAATCCATGTCCAGGATCGAACAAAATCCGGTGCGCGATGCTGGGCTCTGAGCGGATCTCAACCGAGGCCACATCACGGTGGCTATTCCCATCCGCATCCGCCATCACAGGACGCTTTTCCGGCTCCAACACATCAAACCGAACCATAGCCGACTTTTGCAGCAACGCGCCGCGCCAACGCCGCGGGCGAAACGCCGCCATGGCCGTCAGGGCCAACACATCCGACCCGATCGGCAAAATCGGTCCATGGGCTGAATAATTATACGCCGTTGATCCCGCAGGCGTGGCAACCAACGCCCCATCGCAGACCAGCTCTTCCATCCGCAGCCGGTCATCCACAGTGACCTGCAACTTTGCCGCCTGAGGACCCTGCCGCAGCAACGCCACCTCATTCAACGCCAACCCCTGCGAGACACTGCCATCCACATGGGTGGCCTTCATCGACAACGGATTGATGACCGCGACCTCTGCGGCCTTTAGCCGTGCGCGCAGATCTGATTCGGCATAGGCATTCATCAAAAATCCGATGGTCCCGCGATTCATACCATAGACCGGCGCCGTCAATGCCTGCGTCCCATGCAGCGTTTGCAGCATAAATCCGTCGCCGCCCAGCGCCACGATCACATCCGCCTGTTCGGCAGGTACATTCCCATACCGCCCGATCAATGCCGCCCGCGCGGTCTGCGCAACGGGGGTGCGGCTGGCCAAAAAGGCTATTTTCTGTGGCATGTTGTTTCCGATCCGCGCCGCTTTCTACTCACACAATCACAAAAGTCTTATGCGCACCAGCACCCCTTCGCAAATGCGACTTTTGCCTCAAAAAGAAGGGTGCACCTGTCGATTGGCGCATCTAACTCATGGCCAGTCGTTTTCGTGTCTTCAACTTCCATAGCGTTTCCGATACGAAACGCGCAACTGTAATGCACGCCCAAGGAGCCACCATGTCAGATTTCTTCACCCGCACGCTTGCTGCATCCGACCCAGCCATCGCCGAGGCCATCGGCCTAGAACTGGGCCGCCAGCGCGATGAGATCGAACTGATCGCATCCGAAAACATCGTCTCCACCGCCGTCATGGAAGCCCAAGGCAGCGTGATGACCAACAAATACGCCGAAGGCTACCCGGGCCGTCGTTACTATGGCGGTTGCCAATTCGTCGACATCGCCGAGAACCTCGCGATTGAACGGGCCTGCGAACTGTTCGATTGCGGCTTTGCCAACGTTCAGCCGAACTCGGGTTCGCAAGCGAACCAAGGTGTGTTCCAAGCCCTGCTTCAGCCGGGTGATACGATCTTGGGCATGTCGCTAGACGCAGGCGGCCACCTGACACATGGCGCCAAGCCAAACCAGTCGGGCAAATGGTTCAACGCCATCCAATACGGTGTGCGCAAGCAAGACAACCTGCTGGACTATGACCAAGTCCAAGAGCTGGCCAATGAACATAAGCCGAAGATGATCATCGCAGGCGGCTCCGCCATCCCTCGCCAGATCGACTTTGCCAAAATGCGCGAAATCGCCGACAGCGTTGGCGCCTATCTGCACGTGGACATGGCCCACTTTGCTGGTCTGGTTGCGGCAGGCGAACACCCATCGCCCTTCCCGCACGCACATGTTGCCACCACCACCACGCATAAAACCCTGCGCGGTCCGCGCGGCGGCATGATCCTGACGAACGACGAAGCGCTGGCGAAAAAATTCAACTCTGCCATCTTCCCTGGCATCCAAGGCGGCCCACTGATGCATGTCATCGCAGGCAAAGCCGTGGCCTTCGGTGAAGCGCTGCAGCCAGAATTCAAAACCTACATCAAACAGGTGATCCTCAACGCCCAAGCACTGTCCGATCAACTGATCAAAGGTGGCTTGGACACAGTGACACACGGCACAGACACCCATGTCGTGCTGGTGGATCTGCGCCCCAAAGGCGTGACAGGCAACATCGTGGACAAGGCCCTCGGCCGCGCCCACATCACCTGCAACAAGAACGGCGTGCCGTTTGACCCTGAAAAGCCGACCGTGACCTCCGGCATCCGCCTCGGCTCCCCTGCGGGCACCACGCGCGGCTTCGGCGAGGTCGAGTTCCGCCAGATCGCCGATTGGATCATCGAAGTGGTCGACGGCATCGCGGCCAACGGCGCGGATGGGAACGCAGAAGTAGAAGCCAAGGTAAAGGCAGAAGTAGAAGCACTCTGCGCGCGCTTCCCGCTTTACCCGAACCTGTAACGTCTCACCGTCAGGCGAATACCTGATTGAAAAACATAAGGCCTCGCGCAACATGCGCGGGGCCTTTTTTGTGGCCCCCCGGCTCCATCGCTTTCTAGGTCACATTCGCTTTCATTTTGCCCCCGACAATGCCAATCTTGAAGACAGCAGCAACGGCGGGAAAGTCATGTTAAGTGCAATTCACCACGTACAATTGGCCATGCCACAAGGCCAAGAAGCCCAAGCGCGCGATTTCTATTCTGGCGTGCTTGGCCTCTGCGAAGTTGCAAAGCCAGAACGCCTAACCAAACGGGGCGGCTGCTGGTTCGAAAGCGGCCCCGTGAAGGTTCACCTCGGGGTCATGCCTGATTTTCGTCCCGCCACCAAAGCCCATCCAGCCTTCCTTGTGGAGGATCTGAACGCCCTTCGCGCGCGTTGCGAGGCTGCGCAGCTGCGTTGCATAGACGACCAAAACCTTGCAGGCATTGCGCGATTTTATGTGTTTGATCCCTTTGGCAACAGGATCGAACTCATGCAGCCCCTCTAAAGCACCGCCAAAAGGACCGAGGCATCTATGCCGTCTGGCAACACCAGATCCGGCATCCGCAAGCCTCCCCTTCCCAGCGCCCAACACAGGAAACCTGTGATCTTACGCAACGCCGCTCTAGACAACCTTTCCCAAGCAAGACACAAAAGACAAACTGTCTATCTACAAGCCATATTTTGGGAACCTCCATGAAAAAATCCGCATTAATTCTCATCGGGCTGCTCGCCGCGCTGCACTTCTATATCGCGTGGTTCGAGATATTCGCATGGACGTCCCGTGGGCCTGCGATTTTTGACACATTGCCCGCAGATCTTTTTGCGCAAACCACCCAATTGGCCGCCAACCAAGGCATCTATAACGTGTTCCTTGCGGTCGGGCTGGTCTGGTCGTTGTTGATCAAGGACATCAAATGGCAATTCAACATCGCGGCGTGCTTTTTGGGCTTTGTCGCCGTTGCAGGGATCGTCGCTGCGCTGACGATTGCGCTGAAATCCGGCCTGCCGCAATTCGCCCCTGCCAGCATCGCGCTGGCCCTGCTGTTCGCCTCAAAAGAGAAAACCAGCTAAATCCAAATTCTGTATAATAGCGAGCATGCCATGATCATTCACCCCGCTGGTTCCCGCCCCTCTGGCACAGGGTCCGCTGCCTATTTCACCGGCACGGTGCGCATGGATCCCCTGATCAGCACGCCAGCGCCCGCACGCCTGCGCGGGGTGACCGTAACGTTTGAAGCGGCCGCACGCACCGCGTGGCATACCCATCCGTTGGGCCAGACAATCATCGTCACCGCAGGCGTTGGTTTGGCCCAGCGCGCGGGCGGCCCGATCGAAGTCATTCGCCCCGGCGATACCGTTTACTTTGAACCGGATGAAAAACATTGGCACGGCGCCGCCCCAGAAGTCGCCATGACCCATATCGCCCTTCAAGAAGAACTGGATGGCGTTTCTGTCACATGGATGGAGCACGTCACCGACGCGCAATATTCTCAGACGTAGCCGCGCCACCACAGCCAGACGATAAACAGCACCACCACCAACAGCAGATTGGCCACAATCGCGCCGGTCACACTGAGGATGCGACCCTTGCGCATCTCAACGACATCCAATTGCTCCAGATAGGCGCGCATGTGTTCAAAAGCCGCCGTGACCTGCCCCGCATCCACCTGCCGCGCGGTTTTGGGATTATGCGCCAACATCTCGGCGCGCATCAACGCCGCGCCGCTTTTGCGCACCCCGCGCGGCAACCGCCGCCCTGCACGGCGCAACGACTGCCGCAGATCGCGCCCCCGCACATCCAGCTTTTGTTGCAACAACCCACGCAACTTGCGCGACTTTGCCGCCATATCCTTGTCGGTAATCATACCCGCCTGTCTAAGGTGCTGGCGCTGCGCCCGCAATGGCGCTAGGCCTATGTCATGCTTAGCTTTACCGAATTCGGGGATGCCTCCCCTGACATGCCGCCCCTTATCATCGCCCACGGCCTCTATGGGTCGGGACGCAACTGGGGCGTGATCGCCAAACGCCTGTCCGATACGCGCCGCGTCATTACCCCTGACATGCGTAACCACGGCCACAGCCCGCGCGAAGCCTCAAACAACTATGACGATATGGCCGCCGATCTGGCCGAACTCATCGAACACATCGGGGCACCCGTCGATCTATGCGGCCACTCTATGGGGGGAAAAGCTGCCATGGTCATGGCGTTGAAACACCCGCAGCTGCTGCGCAGGCTGGTCGTGGCCGATATCGCCCCTGTGGCCTATTCCCATTCTCAATCCCACCAAATTGCGGCCATGCGCGCTGTGGATCTGGCAAACCTCACCCGCCGCTCGGAGGCCGCCGAGCAGCTGGGCGCCCAAGGGGTTGAGCCCGCCTTACAAAGTTTCTTCACCCAATCGCTGGATGTCGCAGCCAAACGCTGGCGTCTGAATTTGGACGTGCTTGAGGCGGAAATGGACAAAATCATCGGCTTTCCGGACGTTTCAGGCCAATTTGACAAGCCCGCCCTCTTCCTGACAGGCGCCGACAGCGATTACGTCACCCCGCAGGACCGCCCGCGCATCAAATCGCTGTTTCCTGCCGCGAAATTCGCCAAAATCCCGCAAACCGGCCACTGGCTGCACGCAGATCGGCCCCGCGCCTTCGAAGCTGCCCTGCGCACCTATCTTGACAGCTGACTAGCCGCCCAACTGCGGCCGCATCGCCTGATACACAACTGCCGCCGCCACATTCGCCAGATTGAGCGAACGCACCCGCTTGTCCAACATCGGCAGATTAAAGACGCGGTCCTCCATGCCCTCCAGCACCTCAGCCGGCAGGCCCGCAGATTCGCAGCCAAACACCAAATAGGCATCGCGCGGATAATCGGGTTCGTAAAACGTCTGCGCACCGTCTTCCTCATAGAAATGAAGCTGCCCCCGCTCGGGCTGGCGCGCGGCCAGAAAATGCGCCCAACTGTCATACTCCGACAGGTTTACATGTTTCCAATAGTCCGTCCCCGCACGGCGCACTGATTTCTCATCCAGCGAAAACCCGTAAGGTTTGATCAAGATCAGCTCGAGGTTCAGCGCCACACAAGTCCGCCCAATCGCCCCCGTATTATAAGGAATCTCAGGCGTCACGAGCACCATTTTCATCTTCGGTTCAGACATAACAACAACCCGCTTTCTCAGAGGCAAAGGCAAAACCACCTACCCATTCCCGCCCTCCTACCCCGTCACGGGGGGCACAAACAACGCAAACCTGCTGGTTCATTCAACTGACGCAGTGGGCGAAACTGATGGACGCAGTACTTTAGTCTTTAAGAAAAGATGAATGTTTGAATGAGCACCTGTTCGACAGCCTACGCCTTGCCCACAATTTAATGGCGGCATGGTGGAAAGGCTTCAAACACTACCGTCCACATTTTAGCCGCGCTGTAGGACACCAGCGGAACATGTTAGCCGGTTAAAACGTGGACCAACACCTGAACAGAACCAATCCAAACTGGCGGGATAAATGGGGAGCAGGTCCCCTCGCGCTCACTATCGTATTCGCCACAGAGGGCTCGTTTAGGACCTTCGCTGCATTTGCAGCTTCTATATGATATAATGCGAAATCAGCGTCTGGATTTCGCCTCAGTCTGTTCACGTCTGATCACAGGTCGGTGTGGCTGATTGATTTTTACCTGTGGGAATGTTCGAAGCAAACACGACCGAAGGAAAATCTTACACTGATCGACCGCTAGCAGGCCTACATCCCCAAACTGGCGCTAACCGTCGGTAAGCCCGACGAAAATGTAGACAAAAAGGAACTGTGGATGATGAAAGAACGTGCCCAATGAGACATCACCGTTTGATAATGATCACAGGCCAGGTCGGGCTTGTGGCAGCAATTCTCGTCGGGATCGGCGAGTTCCTTTTGCACTTTGATAAACAGGCCCGCTACACTGACACGTTTGCATTCTTTGAAGGTGTCACGCGGGAACGCGCAACAATCGGCCATTTCTTTGGGGTCTTTGGTGCACCGCTTTATGTTGTTGGTGCGGCTCATATCTATCTGATGCTTCGCCCCGCTCATGAGGTCGCAGCACGGATCGCGGGGCTTACGATGGCTTTCGCGTGCGTTGTGGGGGCCGTTTGGATTGGGTCACGTGCAACCGCCGTGGAACTTGTCGCTGCGGGAGGCATAGAAGAACAACTTGCCTTGTACGAACTGCGATATGAAAGCTTGCTCCAAGTTGTGCGTGTTGGTGTTCTCGCGCTCTCTGTAATCTTTATTTGGCTGTGCCTAACGGGGCGATCTTTTTATCCGCGCGCAATGGCCATTCTGAACCCGATCTTTTTGATCATCGTATCGTTCATCATCTTCTTCACCGTGCCTGCGATTGGCAAATACATGATGCCAATCGCATTGAACGTGGCCTACTTCGTCATGTTTTCTGTGTCGCTTCGTGTCGCTTCAAAATTAAAACTGGAGGTCTAAAATGCTCAAAAAATTGAAATACGTCCCCATGGTTATGCTGCCAATTGCAGGTACAATGGCTATCACGATGACAGCCTATACGCTCAACGATAGACGCATCGACTATGACGTCGACCTTGGCGATACGATCATTCCTGAATTTGACCATGTCGAGGTGCCGTTCGCTCAATCTCATGATGATGCGACATCATTACCGATCACCGGCAGCGCCGCGATTGATATTGATGGCGATGGCACCGAAGAGCTTTTTATCGGTGGTAGCTTTCAGCAAGAAAACGGTCTTTTCAAATTCGAAGATGGTGCGTTCGTCCCCGTTGCAGGGCAAGCGGGCCTGACCAAACCTGCCGATGGCACGGCCTTCGGTGCCTTGGTTCTTGATCACAACAAAGACGGTCAAGTCGATATGCTTGTCACGCACCCTGAGGGTATTTGGCTTTATACAAACAACGGTGGAACGTTCACGAGCGAAAAGATGAACACCCAGATGAACGAAGACACCACCGGTCTTTCAATCGCTGTGGCCGACGTTAACAACGACGGGCATTTCGACATGTATGTGTCGGGGTATATTCAGAACGAAAAGATTGAAGGGCTGAACATCTTTAATAGGCCGGAATATGGCGGGACTTCAGAATTATTCGTCAACAACGGCGACAACACATTCACAAATGAAACCGAGGCACGCGGGTTAACCTTTTTGCACAACACGTTCCAAGCAACATTTGGTGATTTTGAAGGCGACGGTGATCTGGACATCATAACGGCCCAAGACACAGGCAATGTGCAGACATACGTCAATGATGGCACCGGTCACTTCACCAACACTGCGAACCCAAACACGGATATTCCATCCTATCCTATGGGCATCGGTATCGCCGATCTCAACAACGATGGGTTAGCTGATTATACCTTCTCCAATATCGGATCCACGCCACCAACATTCATGGTGCGGGGCGATTTGCGTGACGATCAGCCTTTGAACCGTAAATGGATGGCGTTTGTATCTGACGGCAGCGGCGGCTTCACAGACGAAGGCGAAGCGATCCGCATTGCCGACTATGAATTCGGTTGGGGCCTAAGCCACGAAGACTTGAACCTTGATGGTCGCGAGGATCTGATTGTGTCGCAGAACTTTGTTACGGCACCGTTCCATAAAATTGGCATGTTGCGTCTGCCAGGCCGTCTGTTGGTTCAGACTGAAACTGGCGAGATGGCTGAGGTTGGTGCCCAGAGTGGCGTTGTGAACCGTCAGTATTCAATCGCACCGTTGACCGCCGATTTTAACGGTGATGGTCGGTCTGATATTGTGCACATCAATATCGCGGGCAAGTCGCAAGCCTTTCTAAGTTCAGGCGACACTCCAAATGGGTTTTTGAAAATCCAACTGCCTGAAAGCCTCGACAGCATTGGCGCCATGGTCGAAATCACATTGGAAGATGGCACAAGCCTGTTCAAACCATATACATCCGGTGAGGGTTTGGCGTCTGACAGCAGCCGCATGATCATCGCAGGTTTGGGTTTGCAAAGCGCGACTTCGGTCACTGTGAACTTCATCGATGGGACCTCTGCTACGCAAGAGGGCACATTCCGCGATGAAACCCTGACCTTCGAAGCTTCCGGTCAGTGATCTGGATGAGCCACCTTTTGCGCGTGGGCATTGTGCTCATGTGCTTAGTGGTTTTGAGCGGGATCGTCCCGATCTCGCTCGCCCATTTCCAGACAGGCAATGCATGCCCAAACCTTGGGCCAATCCCCGCGTGCTACGTCGTTTCCGTGTGCTATGCGGCCATAGGGCTGGCGGCATTGGTGTGGTGGCGCAATCTGGCATGGTTGTTTTTCGCAGGTATTACGCCGGTCATCGTATTGGCCGCTATTGGCACGTCGCTAGAACTGGCTGGCCGACCGACCTGTCCGCTGTCTGATGAGGGCCTGCCCTTATGCTATGTGTCCCTCGCAATGGGATGCAGCTTGCTTCTTGCATTTTTAGGGATCCAATTCTTTGAGAAAAAGAAATCTAAGTGAAACTATAAGCGTGGCAATATCGTTCCGTTCCGCCACAGCGGTCTTGAACAACCTAGGATAAAGTCGGTAATTCAAGGTCCTAGCTGGCCCTCACTGCATTTATACATCGAAAAGCTAGGATGCGGCCCAGAACGTCCGCTTTCTTCTCTGTGTCCAATCTGGTTTGCATCTGCATCCTAAGAGATGGTCAGTTTGGTTGAGGAATTTTCCTCACTCGTATCGCCGAACACAAGATCAACAGGATCGATGAACTGTTGCCATGGAACTATGAAGGCTGAAAGCGATGCTTACGTCTAAGCTGCGCTTTAGTTTGTTGATGGGCTTTGTTACGCAAATCATGTGATGGACATCTCTCCCCTGCTCCGGACGGATTAAGCCTACTGGTTCAGTGACAGCTAAGCCAAGCATTGGACACAGCGATGCGGATTTGGATTTCCGCGGCTTGTCTGCCCAAGTCCCGCGCCATCAACGATTGACCTATCAAGTTCAAACAATGCATCCACTGACCGGCAGGGCTATGCGAAGCAGGGTCCCGAGAGGTTTTGTTTCCACGCGGCTTCGTTGGACGGGATTTGGCTGGGGAGATCGGGCAACACGGGCGCATCACCGATGTTAATGCCTGTGACCTCGACAGCCCGCACCTCTAGCGTCTCTTCGACAATACCTACGTGTATCTTACGCCAAAAACAGTGCGGCGCGATGCCCCTCAGGCGACGAGCGTCTTCAGCATTTTCTCCAAGAATATATCAACCTCGGCCATTTGGTCTTTCTCAATGAATTCATTTGGCTTGTGCGCCTGATGAATGCTCCCTGGACCCAAAATAATTGTCGAAAACCCCGCTTGTTGGAAATGCCCCGCTTCGGTTCCAAAGCTAACGGCACCCAGTTCTCTTGGACTGCCTAATGCAGCGCAAAAGGCAGCCGCTTGACCATGCGGTTCAGGACGTAGTGCGGGGATGGCATGCTCCACAATAACTTCACCGGTGCAGTCCTCAGCATGGGCTTGCATTCTACCAGTGACGTTGGCGACAATTTCGCGCAACTTTTGCAAGTGCATCTCAACGGTATGTTCCGGCATGAAACGAACGGCTAATGTCAGATCGCAATTCTGCGCAATAATGTTGGGTGCTGTGCCGCCGTGGATCAAGCCAGTGTTCATTGTCGTATAATTGGGCACAAGTGCGCTGGACGCGTCAGGGTTCGCTTTCATAACGTCAGCATATTCTGAAAGCCCCTGTAGGACCTTCCCAGCATAATGGATCGCACTAACCCCCAGATCAGGGCGGCTTGAGTGCGCCCCCTTCCCTGTCAGGCTAATTTTGGCACGAAATGATCCCTTGTGTTGACCTACTGGAGACATCTCTGTGGGTTCGCCGACGATCACAACATCCACCGGCGCGATATGACCCCGCATGTCTTCAATCAAACGAGGCACGCCAAGACAGCCGACTTCTTCATCATATGACAAGGCCAGATGGATCGGCTTGGCCAAATTGGCGGCCTTTGCCTGTAGAAGTATCGCCAGAGCCGCAGCCACAAAACCTTTCATATCGCAGGTGCCGCGCCCGTATAGTCGGTTATCGCGTTCAGTAAGCTTGAAAGGGTCGCTGTTCCATTTTTGACCTTCAACAGGAACAACATCAGAGTGCCCGCTGAGTATGACACCACCGGGCGCAGCGGGGCCGACACTGGCGAACAGGTTTTGTTTTTGTGCGTCATCACTGCTGGTTATCCGATAGGGAATGCCATGCTGATCCAGCAGGGTTTTCACCCATGCAATGAGGTTCAGGTTTGATTTACTGCTAACCGTATCGAAACCAACCAGCCGAGCCAAAATTTCAGTGCTGTTCATGATTTTGTTCTAAGACGTTTTTCTTTTCCGAAAGCCCAGCCAATAGATCGTAAACAGCGACATCGCAAAAAGTACAAGTGCAACAGGATGGTTCACCAAACGAAGCGGGTCTCCTCGTAAAATAGCTGCCGACTGACCCAGCGAAAGTTCAAATCTCGGGGCAAGGAAGAACGCAATAATGAAGATAACCACGGGGTATTCTAGTGCAGTCATGACAAGCCCGAGCACCGCAAACAAAAACATCACGTAGATACCGAATGTACCGCCTGTGGCCAGATAGACACCAACAATACACAAGACAAGAGCCGCGGAAAACACCAAGGATTCTGGTGCTGTAATTAGCTTGGCCCAGAGGCGCAAACCAAACAACCCGATCGCAAGGTTGCAAATATTGGCCATGATCATTGCGCCGAACAACCCATAAATCAGCTGACCTTGGGATTCGAACAAAAGCGGACCAGGTTGGATCCCCTGGATTAAAAACGCGCTAATCAACATGGCTGACGA
Source organism: Sulfitobacter sp. (assembly GCA_039967155.1). Lineage (GTDB taxonomy): Bacteria > Pseudomonadota > Alphaproteobacteria > Rhodobacterales > Rhodobacteraceae > Sulfitobacter. Next base: position 20,907 of record JBDVSG010000159.1, read on the forward strand.
AGCAGATCCCGGAAGGCCAAGCGTTAGCAGCGGGATCATATCCGCGCCAGCGACAGAGCTGTTTGCGCTTTCGGTTGCAGCGATACCTTCGATTTCACCAGTCCCAAATTTCTCTGGTGTCTTTGAAGACTGTTTCGTTGCGGCATAGCTCATAAAGGCTGCGGCCGTGGATCCCATTCCAGGAACTGCGCCAATCCCTGTTCCGATCAACGCGCCGCGAAACAAAACAAACTTACAGCTCCAGTATTCTTTGAAGCTAATGTTCTTATCTTCCTTTGGCTGGCCTTTTGGGAATTCGACAGCAGGGCGTACTTCGCCAGTCATAGAAGCCAAACGCCGGATAATTTCCGCCACAGCAAGTGAACCAATCGCAACTGATGCGATGGGAAAGCCATCATATAGATCGAAGAAGCCAAAAAGAAATCGTGGTGTTGAGTGCTCTGGATCCAGTCCGACAGTGGCAATCAGCAGACCTAACGCCGTCGCGATGATACCGCGCGTAACGGATGAACCAATCAGCCCTGAAATTAGCGAGAAGGCAAAAACCATAAGCGCGAAAACTTCTACAGGTCCCATCTTTAGGGCGACGATCGCCAAAGGCGCTGCAATGGTGATCAAGACAAGATCGCTGAAACTGTCACCCGTGACGGACGAATACAGGGCCATTTTCAGCGCTTTGAGCGGCTTGCCCTTTTTCGTCAACGGGTATCCGTCAATCGCGGTTGCCGCGGCATCTGGTGTGCCGGGTGTGTTGATTAAGATCGCGGGTATCGCCCCGCCGACCAGCCCGCCCTTGTTGATCCCAATCAAAAAACCAATTGCGGGCAGTGGGTTCAGAACAAAAGTAAAAGGAACAGCAATGGCCATTGTCATGACTGGCCCAATGCCCGGCATGGCCCCGACAAATTGGCCAACAACCACGCCAAAAACCACGTAGAAAAGGTTTGTCAGTGTGAAAGCATCTGCAAAACCAGCGAGGATAATTGATAGATCAACCACGATTTTCTCCTATGCTAGAATGCGATCAAGCACACGTTCAACAAGTAGCCAAACACCGATGGGTATGACAAAAACGCCGATGAACAACCAATGCGGCCTGCGTTCCCCGATGCCCAGCATCACGCCAAGCGCAAGGATCGGTGCGACATACTCGAAACCGAAGCGCTCCATCCCTGCCACACAGGCGATAACAAAGGCCGTACATATTGCCGCCCTTACACAGAGCAGCACGTCGATATCAATCACTGCCTTGCTGGTAAGAAACTGCACAACCCCAGCGAGGGCAATAATCCCGATCGCAATTGAGGGAACCGTTCGGGGGACAATGCGGGCATCCTCAACCAGATCGACCTGTCCAGGCATGACAAAAAAGTAGACGATGAGCATGCCCAGCACGAGCAGCGCAGATTGCAACCGTTCTAGTGACATTGGGCCACCCTTTCCAGAAATGGTGCCGCTGCGCTTTGGAACGCAGCGGCGTTACAATCACTTGTTTCCAGAAACAAGTTTTGAGATCAGATCAAGGCTGCTTTCCAGCTTGTCCTGTGTACCTTGCGGACCAAGGTTGCTTGGCTCTGTTTTCATGACGTTCTTGATCAATTTAGCCAATTCATCTGAATTGATCGCGTCATCCAGTGCAGCAGCCAGTGCTTCATTTACGTCGGCAGGAAGATCCTTTGGGGCCGCAATGTAGAAATACGGGTCAAGCGAATAGTCAAACCCTTGCTCAATCAGCGTTGTTGTATCTGGAGAATACCCGTGACGTGTGTCTGTCACAGCGGCCAGCATTTTGATGTCACCAGCTTCAAGGTATTCGATATGTGCACCTGCGCCGAAACCGGCCTGAAGTTGACCCCCAAGGAGACCTTGCATCTGCTCGGCGCCGCTTTTGTGGCTCACCAATTCAAAACCAGCATCATTGGCTTTGTTAATCGCTTCGATGATCATTTTCTGTGGACCGGCATCAAAGCCAATCAGATCCCCGCCATTGGCCTTTGAATGTTCAACCAGTTCGGCAAAAGTGTTGTAAGGAGAGTCTGCAGGCGCAATAACCGCAAGCGGCGCCACTACAACCGTTGCTAGGTAATCAAAGCTGTCGATCTTGAACGGCAGTTTGTCGCCACGCGTCGCAAGGTTCATCAGCGTGGCCATGGTGACACCCATTCCAAGCGTCAAACCATCAGGATCGTCGCGCACAAGCCCCGAGAACATAGCGACACCACCACCGCCTGGCTTGTTTTCGACGATAACGTCCCAGCCTGTGTTCGCTTCCATGGCGGATGCAATGGCACGGCCGATTGTGTCAGTTGCGCCACCCGCACCAAAGCCGATCTGTAGAGTAACCGGTCCTTCTGGCTTCCATTCAGCAAATGCGGTGCCGGGGATAAGCAGAGCTGCGGCGGTTAGTGCCGCCTTGAGTGTTCTTGAGGTAAACATTGGTCTTCTCCTGATCTGTGGACTTAATGTGATAAAAACAGCGGAATGTTTGTGTTTGAGATGACGGATGACGTGACCCCCCCAAACAAATCTTCTGAGATTTTCGAATGCTCGTAGGCCCCCATAACAAGAAGTCCCGCTTCAACATCTGTGCAGTAGCCCAAGAGTGTTTCTGCAACCGAACCCTGAAATGGTATGTATTTATGGTCTGCCAAGATACCGTGGCGGGCTAGGATCGTAGGCATATCAATTTCGCTTGAAGTTGGTATGCTTCCCTCTTTGCCAACCGTCACGATGGAAACCTTTTTCTTTGTTTCCAGCAATTGCATTGCGTCGAAAAAAGCACGCGATGCAGTGCGACGACCATCCCACGCAACAACGGCGTGTTCGCTTATTCCCGTTGCAAAGTGAGCCTTTGGAGCCACGAGGATTGGGCGCCCGCTTTCGGATGCGATCCGGTCCGGGTGTAGCACTAATTCATCTGCCGCAATCAGGTTCTCATATTGACCCAAAATCGTAATATCGAACAGGCGCGAATAGAAGGTGACAGCTTTGTCTGGATCAGATTTCACATCAATCCAGTGCAACCTGTTTGCATCTATTTTCCCGTCCGCAAACGCATAGAATTTTTCGGCGAGTTCGTTGGTCCGACGCTCTGTAATCTCACTGATGGACGCGCGCATTGCTGCGCTCAACCAATTGGGGATGTTCCTGGTCACACTAGAGGCACCATGGGCCACAATGCCGGTCAAATGCGCATCGTATTTTTTGGCCATATGAAGTGCCAAACGCAAAGCGCTATTTGAAGCATCGCCCCCGTTATATGCAACAAGCAAGTTTTTAACTGCCATCTGACCTCCGGTCCGTCGTTTAGAAGATCATACGATGTTTTTTATACAAAACAATATATAATATATAAAACACAATCTCAGATCATCCTTTCACTCCAAGGCGTTGAGATCTTTGAAAGGTTTCGAATTCGCAGCCCTTTGTTTTTACGCCAATATCCCGTCCGCCTGCTGTTTTTAGAACCGACCGCAATCAACTTTCATTTTGTCTCCGGTAATCGCAGAGGACAGGTCCGAAGCATAATAGAGCGCGGCACGGCCGACTTCTTCGGGGGCGACCCAACGCTTCAATGCAGCCACATCGGTGTAGTTTTCACGCTCGATTTCGTCGACGGGGCGGCCCTCAGCCTCTGATCTTTTCTTCAGAATACGATCCATATTTTCGCCTGACACAGCCCCCGGCATCAAGGCGTTCACCCGCACATTCACCTGCCCCAATTCGCGCGCCATAACCTCGGTGATGCCGATAAGGGCGAATTTGGAAGCAGTATAAGCCGACCGCATCGGATAGCCTTGGATGCCCATCAATGAAGACATGTTAATGATCGAACCGGATTTCTGTGCTGTCATGATTTTCGCGGCTTCTTGCAAACAATACATTGCCCCGACGAGGTTGATGTTCATGCAACCGATCCATGCCTCCATATCCACCTCAGCCACAGGCGCAATTGGCCCCGGGCCACCAGCGTTGTTGAGCAAGACATCCACTTTGCCAGTGATTTTCAGCGCCTTTTCAAACATCGCCTTAACGTCGGCCTGATCGGATACATCGCAGGTTATCGCGTGGCCGTTGATCTCGGAGGCGACCCGTTCCAAGGGCTCTAAACGGCGCCCAGTAACAACGACAGTTGCCCCAGCATCCGCAAAAACCCGCGCTGTTGCTTCGCCAATGCCGCTGCCGCCTCCGGTGATGATGGCTAGTTTTCCGTCGAGGCGGCAGGTGTCAGTTGAGATCAGGCTCATATCGTTTCCTTATTAAAATCACGCCCCGGATCGAACAGAGGCAGTTCGGGCTCGCGCCCCAGAATGGCGTCCCCCATCAGTTTCCCGATGTAGGGTCCAATTGTGTATCCGCCGCGCACGCAGCCCAGAACAAAGGCGCCCTCCACCCCAGGCAAAGCCCCCGCAAGCGGATAGAAATCGGGGACGTTGGCCTCAAAACCGGTCCAGCTGCGCAGCACGCGGGCCTTCGCCAAATTTGGCAGTGCAAATTGCGCTAATGCGAGGTTTGGAATTACGGTTTCGGCTGTCACTTCTCCGCGCCCCTGTTGCGGTGTGCCGCGTCCCTGCCAACCACCGCCAACAAGTACCGTGCCGTTGGCTTTTTGCTTCATCGTTAACAACCCTGTGGCATGGCCAATGACATGGGTTGTCAACGGTGGCATCCGTTCGGTCACAGATACGGTGTTGATGCGGGCTTGAACGGGCAAATCAACGTCAAGCAGCGCTGCGACAGGTTTCAACCATGCGCCAGCGGCTAACAAAATGCGGGTGGCGCGGACACTGCCCTGCGGCGTTTGCAACAAAAAGCCGCTCTTATCTTGCGTGATCGCTTGGACCGCAGCATTTTCACGGTATTCAACCCCAACATCGCGCAAGCGCCCGCGATAGTACTGACCAGTCAGAGATGAGTTCGCATACCCATCTTCAGAGCAATAGCTTGCGGCTTTGACCTTGTGGGTCAAATTTGGTTCCGCAGCGCGCAGTGCGTTGTTTGACACAAATGAAATCGGCGCACCCGCATCCGCTTTCAACGTTTGGCGCGCGTGCAAAAGAGCCTCTTCGCGGTCATTGAAGGCAAGCGTGTAGCCCCCCGTCTTGCGGAACCCCACCGCGTCACCCATTGCTTCCCATTCATGGTGCCCACGCAAGGCATAAGGCATCAGCTTCACGCGCTTGATTTGAAGCGACAGAGTGCCCGCATTAACGCCGGACGCCCCCTGCCCTAAATCACCTTGATCTAACACAATGGGCCGCATGCCAGCTTCGGCCACGCGCAATGCAGCGCTGCACCCCATGATACCTCCACCAATGACAGCAATGTCGTATGGGGCGATCATAGGGGCGCTGGCTTTGGAATAGGTAGATCGTCATATTCAAAGTCGCCAGCCAAGGCGGAAGTCGGTACAGGCCGCAAAGGGGGCCGCGGTGTTGGCGGGCGGATGCGAGCCTGATCACTGCTGTGCATTTGCGCCAACAAAGACGCAATGGCGGTCTGGCAATACTTGCCACCACAAGGGCCCATGCCCGCTCGCATACCTGACTTCACGGCATTGGTGCTTTGTGCACCAGACGTTATTTCGGCCTTCACCGCCTTTTGTGTCAGACTTTCACAGCGGCAAATGATGGTGTCAGGTGTAGTCAGGCGTTGATAACCGACTTTGGCAATGCTGAGTTTGGTCATGGCAACACCAAACCGCGCTGCCCTATGGTATGCACTGTACCGTTTTGGGTGTGGCGGTTGCACCGCTTTGCCGATGTAAGTTGCTGCCGTGTTGCCAGCAAGGACCCCGTGTATTTCCGCAGCAGCGGCACCACGTATCCCTGCCCCGTCCCCACAAATGAACAGGCCTTTGACATCTGTTGAACCGTCTGCGCCGACTTGGGCGACCCAACCGCCCAACTCTGGTCGATGTGCGATGGATGCTCCCGCAAGTTGTGCAGCTTCAATGGCGGGGGTAAGGCCGTTCCCCAAGCAACAACTGTCTGCCGGGATGTCATGTGCCTTACCAACAGGCGAACCAACACGATCAAGCTTTCGGATGGACACAGCGCTGGTTTTGGTATCGCCTTCTATGGCACTTGCGGCATGCCCCCAATAAATTGGTACACGTGCCAACAAGAGATCCGCCATCCAGACTGCCCCGCGCCACATGAGGCTGGGACGTGCCAACATTCCAGGCAATGCCCGCAGCCAATCTCTTTTTGTATTCGGCGTAACAATCGCCGCCACAGTGCCACCCAACCGGCGAATTTCACTGGCTACAAAAAACACCAACGGTCCTGTTCCAGAGACAACCGTGCTAAGGCCCGGCACGGTCAGGTCTTGCTTAAACAAAGCTGTCGCGCCAGCAAGGCCAATAACGCCAGGTGTCGTCCAACCGGGAATGGGCTGCACGAACTCTCGCGCACCTGTGGCGATGATCAACGCTTTCGCCACAATCCTAACTGTTGCGCCGCCTTTCAAGACATTGAGGACCCAATCATCGCCTTCGCGCTCAATCTGCCAGACGCGGGCATTTGCAAGATGGGTTGCGGCGCTTGCCGCAAGGGCGTTCCGCAGGTCATCCCCTGAAACAGTTTCTGGCGTAATTGGAGCCGTGACAATTGCGGCAGATTTGGCACGCCAAACTTGCCCCCCTGCACGGGGTTTTTCATCAAGAATGATAACTTTTGCCGCATGGCCTGACGCTTCGATCGCCGCGTTTGCGCCCGCAGGCCCCGCACCGATTACAGCGATATCGTAATGCTCAGACATGTTTTTCCCGCTTAAGAGAACGCACGACCAAACCAGATGAAACACGCAGTCGGCAACTTTCGACAAGGAGCCCGTCAATTTCCACGACACATTCCTGACAAAGACCCATGCAGCAAAAAGCGCCACGTGGCGCGCCGTCTTCTGGTGCATCCCGTAGGTAGGCGTGGTCGCTGCGCAGCAATGCTGCCAGAACAGTCTCGCCATCATGTCCCAACACCGACCGCCCATCAAAGCTAAACTCAACGGGGGCCGTGCGGGTAATCAAGGCGGACTGGTCAGGCAGCAGACGGATCATTTATAGCTGATCCCTAATTGGTCAAACGTCCGCTTGATTTTATCGATGTCCGCCTGAGTGGCTGGCAAGACCGGATCACGAGGGATGCCCGCAGGCAACCCGATCAGGTTAAGCGCCGCCTTGAACGATGCAGGCCATGTCGCCGTCCCCATCAGCAGCTCATATAGCACAGTGAGTTGCATATGCGCCTTGCGGTAATCCGCATCTGGCGCCGCTGTACCTGCCGCGGCCATATCGGCGGGCAGCATATCCGTAAATTCTGGCCCCGTTGCAATGAACCCTTTGGCACCCAGTGCAAAGGCGGGCATGATGTAGTGGCAAGGGCCGGTCATGATGGACATTTTATCGCCAAGCCGGTCCAAAAGATGCGTATGATAGAAGAAGTCGCGTTGGCTTTCTTTGATCCCGATAACGTTATGGGTGTTCAGAAGGGTTTCTGTTTGATCAATCGTTAGGGAAAATCCCATCCGGCGCGGCGAGTTATATAGCACCAACGGTTTGTCCGTCGCAGCCGAAACCTGATCAAAACGGGCCATCAGCTCCGCTTCAGACGCCTTTAGGACATAAGTTTGAGGCATGGAAAGCAACACATCAGCGCCATTTTCCTCCGCCGCGCGAATATAGGCTTTAGAGGCATCAATGGTCGGCGCTGAAATGCCCATCATAATGGGCACGCGGCCCTTTGATGTATCCTTGGCCAGCCGCACCAAGCGGCCGCGTTCTTGGGCGTTGAGCGCCCAGCTTTCGCCGTTGTCACCTGCGATGCAAACACAGGTGGCACCCTTGCTGATCAGGAACTCAAACAACTCGACAAAGGCGTCTTCCATGATCTCGCCGGTGTCACTGAAAGGGGTCGCAATTGCTGGCACATAGCCGTGTAGGTCGTCTTTGTTCATGTCGTCCTCATTGGGAAGGGATATCGCAGGTGAACACCGTGCCGAACTGGGCATCGATGATATAAATTTGGTTTGGATGATCTGGATGGAAGGTCACGGAGGTGGTCCAAAGGCCTTCAGGCAACAAGACCTCTGCTATCAATGCGCCAAGCACATCAAACACATATGCACGGCCCGCTTGCGCCTGCGCCACCGCCAGCCACCCCATTTCATTGGTTGCCAAACCGTCTGGGCCAAGGCCGCCAGATAGATTAAGGAATGTCCCGATCATTGGGAAACCGACCTCGGGCAGGTTTGCCGAAAATCGCCAAACCTGATTGGACCGCGTTGCTGCCACATAGACCCATGCGCCGTCTGGCGACACGCAGATGCCGTTAGAATAGGGCACGCAATCGCAAACCAGACGCAGATCACCGCCTGCGGGCAAGCAATACACTCGCCCCGTCGGATTGCTGAGTGAAGTTCGGCCGCTATCGGTGAACCACAAGGACCCATCAGGACCATAAACCATGTCTGACAGGCCTAAAAAAGGTTGGTTTGGCAATCCGGTACTCAGGACCTCAAAATCGGAGCTGTCCGTGAGTTCGATCAAACCATGGCTGTAATCCACCGCAATGCGGCGCCCGTCTGGCGCGATGCGCATGGCGTGCGGCTCGCCCTCAATCTGGTGCATGACTTCCCATGCTCCTTCCGCAGATACGCGAAAAACGCGGCCATATGGCACGTCCGAAAGCCATAAGTTACGATCCTCATCAAAGAACGCGGCTTCTAGAAACGAATGCATTTGTTGACCAGGGCGCGTTAACTTTGCCCATGCAGAGGGCTCCCCCTTATGGCGATGGCGCTCGGGGAGGGTTGCAAAAGGGACTGCGGTTAAGCTTTGAGCATGGCCGATCATTTGATCACACCTTTCGCCAGCAAAGCATTAATCTGGTCCTCACTCAGCCCAACATCTCGTAGGACATCTATCGAATGTTCCCCGTGTTTGGGGGGCGCGGTTGACAGAACAGGGCCTCCTTCGCTCATGCGGAAGGCGGCAACCGGCAAAGTCTCAGACGTGCCAGCGGGGTTGGGTTGAAAATAGCCGCGCGTTTGCAGCTGGGGGTTCTCGACAGCGTCCGCCAATGTATTCACAGGCTCTGCGGGCAAATCTGCAGTACGAAAATCCCGCAACCAGTCTGCTTTGGATCGGGTCTGGAAAATGCCTGCTACTTTGGCGATGACCTCACTCTTTAGCGCCCAAACGTCTTCCCAAGATCTAATGTCTGCTAGCTCAGGGACAGGTTGCCCAAGTGCTGCCAGAACCTCTGCCAGCTTGCGGTATTGACGAGGTCGAAAGATGCCCAACATCAATGGACCGTCGGACGTTTCATAAGATTGGATGCCCAGCTCTTTCTCACGCTTTACCTTAAGGGGATGTTGTGCGGCGGCGGCTTCGGGGGACATCATTTGCAACGCAACCTCCAACATCGAAACCGAAATGTGACAGCCTTTTCCAGTACGCGAACGTTGCACCACTGCAGAAGACACGGCAAATGCAGCGGCATAGCCAGTGCTATAGTCAATAAAGGACACGCCAGGTTTGGTGCCGCCACATTGTGCGATCGTTCCGCTCGTGGCTTGAATGACATTGTCATATGCACCCGTTTCAGCCTCGGGGCCGGTATCGCCGTAGCCAGTCAAAGAGCAATAGATCAAGGCGGGGTTGATCTTGGAGAGCACATCAAAACCCAAACCGCGACGCGCCAAACCGCCTGCCGCATAGTTCTCGACCAGAACATCAGCATCACGGACAAGACTACGAAAAATATCGCGCCCCTCTTCATCATCCAGATCAAGCGCCAACGCGCGCTTGTTCCCACCTTGCGTCAGGTAATTCAGCCCAAGTCCTGCTGCGTTTGCTGCAGGATCTGGGCCACGTCCCCGCGCGCAATCAGGCGCCTGTGGTGCCTCAATCTTAAGAACATCCGCCCCAAGCAGACCCAGTTGATAAGTGCAAAACGGCCCTGCCAGCACGTGGGTCACATCAAGTACAGTGATATCATCCAGTGCGCCCAACAGCTTTTTCCTTCTTGAGATTCCGAAACAAATGACTGTTGCGTTTCGTTAATCTGTCTAATATACAAAACATTGTTCCACATGCAATACGGAAAATCAAATGTCGTATGTCCTCCACCGCACTTTGGATTCTACCCTCCCGACCGTTGTTGCGGGGGATGGTAACCACCTTATAGATTCAAACGGCAAACGGTATCTCGACGCCTGCGGCGGTGCGGCCGTTTCTTGCCTTGGGCATGATAATGCACGCGTCCGCGATGCGGTCAAAGCGCAGATGGACAAAGTTGCGTTTGCGCACACCAGCTTCTTTACAAACGAACCCGCAGAAGAGCTTGCTAAACATTTGATCGAACGCGCCCCAAAAGGGACTGGAGAGGGCCGTGTCATGTATTTGGGCAGCGGTTCCGAGGCGATGGAAGCGGCGCTCAAGCTTGCGCGTCAATACCATCTGGAGCGTGGCGATACAGCGCGCACCAAAATCATCGCTCGCAGACCCAGTTATCACGGCAACACCCTTGGCGCGCTAGCAACGGGTGGCCATGAGGGTCGCCGCGCGCCGTTTCAACCGTTATTGATGGAGGTCCAACATATTGATGCGGCCTATGCGTACCGAATGCGCAAAGGCAGCGAAAGCCAGGAAGACTTCGGCCTTCGCATGGCCAACCTATTGGAAGAAAAGATTCAATCGATTGGCCCTGAAAGCATCATGGCGTTTGTCGCAGAACCGGTGGTCGGCGCATCCCTTGGGACGGAACCCGCACCAGAAGGGTATTTCAAACGCATCCGCGAAATTTGCGATCAGTACGGTGTGCTCTACATCGCTGACGAAGTGATGTGTGGCATGGGCCGGACCGGAACCACCTTTGCCCTAGAGCAAGAGGGCATCCACGCTGATATTACGACCATGGCCAAAGGGTTGGGCGCGGGCTACCAACCAATTGCTGCGGTGATGGCAAGCGAAAAAGTTATATCGACGATTGAGGCAGGCAGTGGTCAGCTTTGGAACGGTCACACGTATATGTCGCATGCTGTTGCCGCTGCTGGCGCGCTGGCCGTACAAAAAGTGATTGATGAAGAAAACCTGCTGAGCAACATCAATGAGCGTGGTGCGCAACTCGAAGCGGCGCTGAACACACGCTTTGGACAGCATCCAAACGTCGGTGACATCCGTGGCCGTGGGCTGTTCTGGAGTGTCGAATTGGTGAGTGACAAAACCACCAAGGCCCCCTTCCCTTCGGCAAGCAAGCTTGCACCAAAAATCCAGCACGCGGCACTGGATCAGGGCCTAATGTGCTATCCTGCCCAAGGCTGCGCAGATGGGACCAACGGCGATCACATTCTATTAGCACCGTCCTATACGTCAACAGCCGCAGAAATTGACGAAATTGTTGTGGCCATTGCCGCCGCAATTGATGAAGGGCTGGAGCAAATAACATCATGAGCCGTAAAACGATCCTGACCTGTGCGGTAACCGGAAACTTGATGACACCGGACATCAACCCCAACCTGCCTGTCACACCTGCGCAAATCGCACAACAAGCACTGGATGCTGCCCAGGCGGGTGCTGCGATTGTGCATCTTCATGTGCGTGATCTCGAGACGGCAAAAGGGTCAATGGACATTGCGCTTTATTCTGAGTTGGTCGAACGCATCCGCGAGAAAAACGAGGACGTCATCCTGAACCTGACCACAGGTGAAGGGGGGCGGTTTGTTCCGTCAAAAGATGATCCTAAGGTTGCAGATGCTGGGTCAACTCTCTGCGCGCCTGAAAAACGGGTGTTGCATGTTGAAAAATTGAAACCCGAAATATGCACATTGGATTTCAACACAATGTGGTCAGGCCAAGCGAGCGTCATCAACGCGCCGTGGAACCTCGAAGCCATGGCCGAACGCATCTATGCCGCTGGCGTAAAGCCCGAGATCGAGATTTTCGATAGTGGTGATTTGCACATGGTCAAAGACTTCATCGCGCGGGGCATCATCAAAACACCCCTGATGGTGCAGATGGTTTTGGGCGTGCGGTTTGGCGCAGTGGCAAACCCAGCGACAATGGCTTATCTGGTCAGCCAGTTGCCCCAAGGCACCGAATGGGCGGCGTTCGGAATAGGCCGGATGGCGTTTCCAATGCTTGCTCAGGCGTTCTTACTGGGGGGCCACGTGCGCATCGGCATGGAAGACACCGCCTATATATCCAAAGGCGAACACTGTAACTCGAATGCGCAATTGGTTGAGAAAGGTGTCACAATCATCGACAGCCTTGGCGGATCAATTGCCAGCCCCGATGAAGCGCGCAGCATTCTTGGCATTGTAAAAAGCTAACGCCATGTCACTCTGCACCCGCATATCCCAATTCCCGCGAAATGCGCATCGCTGTGGCTTTCGTCTCAGGAACATAAAAGCTCTCAACGCGGTCAAAGTCAAAGCCACTGTCAGGGCCAGACACATTAACACAAGCAACAACTTGTCCGCTGTTGTCACGCACCGGAACTGCGATGCTCGACCCTCCGGGTTCGCGAAATCCTTGCGAAAATACGTAACCCTCTTTGCGCGCAGCTTCCACGCGCGCGCGCAGGCTATCGAAATTGGTTGGTGTCTTATCGGTCAACGGAACCATGTCCACGTTGTCGCAGAACACTTTCAGCTCTTCTTCAGACATCGCGCCCAACAAACACCAGCCAATTGCAGAAGCGTAGGCCTGTGTCCGCGTCCCCGTCACCATGTTGGAAACAAAGCCGGTGCGCGCTTGGTGGCTTCCGAGGTACAAAACATCGTAGCCTTCCAAAACGCTCAGATGTGCACTAACGCCCGTAACGTCGCGCAAATCAGACAAGAACGGACGGGCAATACTCGTGATGGGCTGCTGGTTCAAATAAGCAAAGCCAAGGTTCAAGACCCGTGCGCCCAACGTGTAGGTGTTCTTTTGCTCACCATCTTTCAAAAAACCCATCTGGTTCAACGTATAAATCAGTCGAAACGTAGAAGAGCGGCTCAGCTCCATAGCACGGCCGATATCGCTCAGCGACATTGGCTCATCTGCAACGCTCAAAATCTCAAGGACACGCAGGCCGCGATGAAGTCCCGGCACAAAGTAAACTTTGTGGTTGGAAGATTCTTGCATGGAAGTCTCAATTTCTTGGGAATAATCGAACAACATTTTACCTACAAAACACCCAACACACAATGGAGGACGTAGTATGAAACAAGAGTCTGGACGCAATTTGTTACCATCGACAAATGAGGATACTTGCGGCCCTTACTTCCCCATTTATTTTCGCGACGAGAGCCTTGAAGATCTCACGCAGATTGATCCCGGGGTTGTTGCCAGCGCATCCGGTGAGCACATTATCCTTCGGGGGCGCGTGATTGATCGGCACGGCAACCTTGCGAATGGTGCTATTTTGGAGCTTTGGCAAGCGAACGCAAAAGGTGTCTACCGAACTCCTGCAAATGCTGCTGATCCTGATATTGATCCATGGTTCAACGGCTATGGGCGGCAGCGCTCTAACACGGGTGAATATTCATTCCGGACGATCAAACCTGGTGCCGCTGGAAATCGCGCGCCAAATATCACGGTTACGATCTTTTCTGATGGTATCAGCCGCATTGTGACGCAGCTCTTTTTTGAAGGTGAAGCATCAAACGAAAGCGACCCTCTTTTGACAGCATTGGATGAGGCAGATCAAAGCCGCCTCATCGCACGTCACGACGGCCGAACAGCTGATGGCGCTGAAGTCTATCTTTTTGACATCGTGATGGCAGGCCCAAATGAGACACCCTTTTTCGACGATCTTGAGAGCTGAGGAAAACCCATGACAAAACTAGGCAGACAGCTCGGCATTGGTCCGACAGACAATACATCAGACCAACGAACACCCCGCAATCGCCTACACCTGATCCCAGAGGACGCACGCGGCAGTTTTGTGCCCGTGGTCCCCGCGCGCTTTGCCACGCGCGCAAATGAATGGGACATGACAAGGACGGCGCCTGACCGCCCACGCGCGACAGGTGAACCTATCGAGGTCACTGGTAGCGTTCGAACAGAAAGCGGTGCCCCTGTGCGCGGCGGTCTGTTGGAAATCTGGAGCGCCAATCACTTTGGACGGTACCGCCATGTCGAAGATCATTCCGATTTGGAGCTGGACGAAAACCACCTAGGCATTGGCCGTGTCCTGACCGACGAAGAAGGCAATTACCGTTTTTGGGCCATCAGCCCTGGCGCGTATCTGGCACGCCCTGATATCGGGCGCTGGCGGCCCAAACATATCCATATTTCTGTAAGCGGCGGGTCATCGCGGTTGATCACACAGATGTATTTCCCAGACGAGCCAAACAACGCAGCAGACCCGATGGCCATTTTGATGGGCGACAGCTTTGAGCGCAATGTGGGAAACCGATACGACACGCCTGACACAGATGTCGATCAAGGCTTTCGTTTTGATATTGTGGTCGGTGGTCGCAATGCGACGTTTTTTGAATGATCGTGTTATTTAACCATTAGATCCAGACGAACACCGACCCGTTCAAGACAGCCCTTGTGCCTCTTGTCGACGCAATGGAAAGTGACTGAGGATGCCGAAAAAAATTCTGTTCATCATGTGCGATCAATTGCGGTTTGATTACTTGGGCTGCACAGGTCACGCGACCCTAAAGACACCCAATATTGATGCGCTCGCGGCACGCGGTGTGCGTTTTGATCGAACCTATGTGCAATCGCCCATCTGTGGTCCCTCAAGAATGAGCTTTTATACTGGACGTTATGCGCGCAGCCATGGGGCTTTGTGGAACGAACACCCTTTGCGCGTTGGGGAAATGACCATCGGCGACCATCTTCGCCCGCTTGGCACGCGCACCGTCTTATGCGGCAAGACCCATATGACAGCAGACATTGAAGGCATGGAACGGCTGGGAATTGATGCCTCGACAGGGATCGGTGCCTTGGTCGCGGAATGCGGGTTCGAGATTTGGGATCGCAACGACGGGGTCGTGCCGGACGGGGCGAAGAAACAACCCTCCCACTATAACAAACACCTCAATGCACTTGGTTACAACGGCCCCAACCCATGGCACCAGTGGGCAAATTCTGGACGCGGAGATGACGGAGAAATTCTGTCAGGCTGGCTTCTTAGCCATGCCACAAAACCCGCAGCCGTGGCCGAGGAAGAGTCAGAGACCCCCTATACGACCACCCGTGCGATTGAATTCATGGAGCAAGCCAAGGATGAAAGCTGGTGTCTGCATCTAAGCTATATCAAACCGCATTGGCCCTATATCGTGCCCGCGCCCTACCACAACATGTACAGCACAGGCGACATACAGCCCGTCAAACGGGATGCCTGTGAAAAAGAGGACGCCCATCCCCTTATGGAAGGGTATTTTGGGCACCGCTACAGTGACGCATTCAGCCGCGATGATGTCCGCGAGGCCGTCATTCCCGCCTACATGGGGCTCATCACACAGATTGACGACCAGATCGGCCGATTGATGCGCTACTTGGATGACAGTGGGCAAATGGACGACACGTTGATCGTGTTCACATCCGATCATGGCGATTATCTGGGCGATCACTGGTTAGGTGAAAAAGAGCTGTTCCACGACCAATCCTCACGCATTCCTCTTATCGTGATTGATCCCAGCCGCGATGCAGACCCAACCCGCGGGACCGTTGTGCACGACCTGACAGAGGCCATTGATCTGGCCCCGACCTTTGTCGATTTCTTGGGGGGCAATGTGCCGGATCACATTCTCGAAGGCCATTCCCTACTGCCCGCGACCCGCGGCACCCCCAAAAAGGCACGGGACTATGTCATTTCCGAATACGACTTTTCGGCCCGCCCCCACTTACGTCACCTTAGCCCAGATGCAAAATCTTGCGCGCTAACGATGATCTTTGACGGTCGCTACAAAATGATCTGGGTCGAGGGGCACCGCCAGATGCTATACGATCTGGAAACGGACCCGAATGAATTTCACGACCTTGGAAATTCTCCCGCCTATAAAGACGAGATCAAACGGCTGAGTGCAGAGCTTTTCAAATGGGCCCGCAAACAACATTCCCGTGTGACGATCTCGGACGATAAAATCGACACGGTTCTGTCAAAAGACGATGCCGCATATGGTGTCTATTTAGGATTTTGGGATGAAGAAGAGCTTGGGCACTGGAAAGGGACCCACAAAACGTGAAGCAACACGCATCTCACCCTCTGACAAACCTCGCGGAGTTGGTTTCGCCCATCCGCCCTTGATCTTCCAAACTAAGCCCAACAGTAGTGCGTGGCGATTTGATGGCAGGATTTACCAACGCTGCAATCGTACTGGACCTGTCGCGATTTAGTGGCGCTCCAATTGCTCGTTCAAGCCACCTTTCGTTCAAAAGAGATGGCGCTTTTCCTACCCAATGCTGAGTGACGGTGGCTTGGTTTATAACCCATCGATGTATTAGAAGATTGCCCTCTCAGCCTTCCGACATGCCGCCGCAGGATTTTCTTAGGATCACGAGAACAGTATTGCCTGCGACGATCTGTGTGATGGACGCAACCTTTCGGCGATGACCGGAATGTTATGGCCATCTTCAATGCCCGGATCGCTAAGTCCCGTTTCATTCGCTGGCTCACGGCCCAGCCGATCACGCGTCTCGAGAGCAGATCCAGCATCACCGCACAATACAACCAGCCCTCGCGTGTCCAGACATGGCTAATGTCGCCCACCCATGGCGTCCAAGGGGAAGACAGGACTGATCTTTGATGTGCGCCAAGGTAACCAAATCAGATCGCTTGCGACTGGCAGGACGGCTGCGGAAAGGACGCGTAAAATGGGCCTCTTCGAGACTGCCAGCATCCTAAGGCACAAAGTTCGAAAGCACCGCGATCAAGGTTGAATTTGAATGACTGAATCTTCCCACTCAACAAGAAACCTACGCCTTTTTAACCTATCGAGAAATGTCATCAACGCAGGTTCCAATTTGATCGTTGCACGTTCAACGTCGTTCAGCTTTGAATTTAGGGGCGGCAGCGGAAGGACATTTGTATCCGGACCTGACTGGAGAGCAATTAAGTGCCGGATGAATGTCGACGCTTGCTCGGGGTGCGGTGCGGCGATTGAAACCATAGCTGTCCGCATCATTGTCGTCGGAAAATCCGAAGGGAGGATGATTTCGATGGTGTCTTGCATTTCGACACGTGCGGTCGCGTAGCTTGCCAAGACATTATATGCGACGGCGAGGGTCCCATCCGCCAAATCGTCGATCATAACACCCGAACAACAATAAAGTCGCACGTCCAAAGCGCCCATGACTTCCATCAAGCGCCAATAGGTTTCAGAGGCCCGCGCGTCTTGGGTCGCGAACAGGTATCCAAGGCCGGAGTCCCTCACATCATAGGTACCAACCCGACCGTTGAATGTTTCGGGCCGTGCCCGCAGGGCTTCGATGAGTTCCTGTCGGGTCTTGGGGATCACATGCCCTTCAAAGGCATCGCGGTTGATCACGATGGCCGCAGGTTCGGATGTAAATGCAAACAAACTATGACGCCATTGCGCCCAAGGGGGATGGATCAAATCAGGAATGGGGCGTGCTAACCCGTCATTGGCGGCTTTCAATTGCAGATCCATTGCGCTGGAAATGACCAAATCAAACGCTTCCGGGTTTGCGCGGAATATCTCGTTGAGATCTGTTGTCCCCATCACCAGATACTCGATGCCGATCTGGGGGTATTGCGACACGAAACTCTCGATGACCGGCGCAAACAGGGATGTATCAGTGGAGGAAAGGATCCGCATCCTGAGCGCTGCCCCCTGCGCGTTGAACAGGCGACGGTCCTCCCAGTCTTGCGCGACAAGAGCCACCGGCATGACCCAGAGAATTATAGCGATAATAATGCGCATGCGCCGCCTTTCGGTTGGTTTGACAGATATAAATCGCCGCCATGGGCGCGTGCCACGTCTATTGCGATCGTCAAGCCAAGGCCTGAGCCGATTGTGCCTTGGGCGTTTTTCCCGCGTTTAAATCGTGCTGCGAGTGTGTTGAGTTCTTCATCGGGAAAGCCCTTTCCACTGTCACAGACGCGGATTTGCACATTCGGCTTGGCCGATACGCTGATATCGATCCTGCCGTCATTGGGTGCGTATTTCATAGCATTATCGATCAGATTTCGAACGGCATTCTGTATCAGGACCGGATCCCCTGAATACAAAACGTGACCCTCACTTTGAAGGCACAAATCCAAGTCTTTCATTTCCGCAATTGGCGTCAGGCGAACCACTAGTTCGTGGACCAATTCAACCAGATCAACGTCCTGTCGTTCAAGGTGGTCTGCGCGAAAGGTAATCATTGCATGATCCAAAAGCTGACCCGCCGCACGGGAGCTTTCGTCGATGGCGCGTATCATAGAACGTACTGCTTGCCGGTTTTCTTCCTTGTCGACACGTTGCAATGTCGCTTCTGCATAGGACCGGACGGTGGCAAGGGGTGTGCGCACGCGGTGGGCTGCTTCGGCAATAAAATCCTCTGACTGGCTCAGCGAAAAGTCCAATCGCCCCATCAATGAATTCAGTGACGTGACGAGCGGTACCATCTCGGACGGAACCGGTTTTTCGAACGGGCGCAGGTCTTGCGGCCCGCGTCTGGTGATCGAAACAGCCAGCCCCTTCAACTGACCAATCGTCGTGGATGTCGCCCAAAACGACAGAATGGCCGCAAGCGCAAAGAAGCACGCACCGAACAGGGCTGCAGTACGTGAAATTTGATCCAGCAGGCCCGAAAGAGCATCTTGGGTCTGCGCCAACGCAACTCGAATTTGGGTACGCTTATCACTACCAATCAGCGTGCGGTTCGCGGTGACCACGCGCATAATTTCACCTTGATGCGAAACAGAGCGGAAATCTCTCTCGCTGCCAGAGATCGTTGCTAATGACAGCTCAGGATAGCCCGACAAAAACTGATCATCTTGATAAATTGCATAAAAGACTCGATCATCAAACGGGGTGCTTAACATCGAAAAAGAAGCGTAAGGGATATCGATCTCGACGTCACCATTCCGGATTGATGCCGCATCCAAAATCGACGTGACTGACGCACCCAGAATGTTGTCTTGCCCCTTTAGCGCAACTTGTGTCGCGTAATTGCGGATCGCAAAAAACAGCAGCAACGCAAAGATCGCTGCACCACCGATGAGCGTTAACGCCAATCGGTTTCTAAGGGACCCAGAAGTTTGCAAGCTAGGCGTCATTGTCGAGCCGATAGCCAAGACCGCGCAGCGTGGTGATCTTCAGATCGGAGGGCTCCAGATGCTTGCGCAAGCGGGCGATATAGACTTCGATCGCATTCTCCGAAGCGTCAGCGTCGTATGAAAACAACCGATCAGACAATTTTTGCTTTGAGAAGACTTGCCCAGGCGCGTTGATCAACAATTCCAGCAGACGCAACTCGCGGTTGCGCAGCATCACTGATTGGCCCAATACGGCCATACTTCCTGCAACGGGATCAAACTCAACCCCGCCTGATTTGATGATCGTTTGGGATTTACCCGCCTTACGCCGCAAGACGGCTCTGCACCGCGCCTCAAGTTCGGCGTGATCAAACGGTTTCGTGACGTAATCATCTGCACCAAGATCAAGCGAGCCGATTCGATCCGAGATCTGGCTCCGTGCAGTCAAAACGATGACAGGCGTGTCCAAATCGCTGGCCCTGTGGGCCTTTAAGAAGCTGCGCCCGTCACCATCAGGCAGCATGATATCGAGGAGTATCAGATCGTATTCAACAGTTTCGACAAAAGCCGCCGCATCCGCCAAAGTTGCAGCATGTTCAACAACATGCCCGTCCAACTGCATACGTGAGGAAATGGCATTTGCGAGTTCGGGGTTATCTTCAACAAGGAGAAATTTCATGGTCTTTGATAGCCAATTATTAACGGTGTCAGGTCTGTGTCAGGTTTCCGTGTTTTAGTTAACTCAACTGAGCCGCAAAGCGGTCAGTTGTCAAATGGGAGGATAATATGACGACTTTTAGGATGGGCCGCAGGGCCTTGATCGCAGCGGCTGTTGCCGCGCTAAGTTTTGGGTCTACCGCTCAGGCGGATGGCCATCAGGTTCTGAACAGCATTCACTTTCTGATTCCAGGCGGCGCCGGCGGTGGCTGGGACGGCACGGCACGTGGCACGGGCGAGGCGCTGACAAAAGCGGGTCTCGTTGGCAACGCGTCTTATGAAAACATGTCAGGCGGCGGCGGCGGGAAGGCCATCGGTTTCCTGATCGAAAACGCAGCCAGCAACGAAGGCACGTTGATGGTCAACTCAACACCCATCGTGATCCGGTCGCTTACAGGTGTGTTTCCGCAAAGCTTTCGTGACCTGACATTGGTTGCAGGTACGATCGGCGATTATGCCGCAATTGTTGTGGGCAAAGACAGCCCCGTTAACAACATGTCAGACCTGCTGGCAGCCTTTGATGCAGACCCGTCAGCAACCGCCATCGGCGGCGGATCGGTGCCAGGCGGCATGGATCACCTAGTTGCAGCAATGGCCATGGAAGCTGCAGGCAAAGATGCGCTCGATGTGAAGTACATTCCATACGATGCAGGCGGTAAAGCCATGGCAGCGGTGCTTTCGGGTGAAATTGCAGCCTTGTCCACGGGTCTGTCCGAGGCCATCGATTTGGCAAATGCCGGTGAAGTAAAGATCATCGGTGTAACATCAGACGAGCGGGTGCCAGCGGCAGCTGACGCGATGACTATGAAAGAACAAGGCATCGACATGAGCTTTGTGAACTGGCGCGGCTTCTTCGGTGCTCCGGGTCTGTCTGCTGAGAAAACCGCAGCCTATCAAGATGCAATTGCCAAGATGTACGACACGCCTGAGTGGGAAACAGTTCGTGCGCGCAATGGTTGGGTCAACATCCACAATCCCGGCGACGACTTCAAAGCGTTTCTTGAGAACCAAGAGCAAGTCATCGGTGATTTGATGAAGAAACTGGGCTTCTTGTAAGCGCAAACCGATCAGGCAGAGCGGTCCGCCGCTCTGCCATTTTTACTTTGGGGGGAGAAGAACATGGCATTGGATCGTTGGATCGCACTGATACTCTTGGGCATATGTCTGGTATACGGCTATACGGCATGGTTCACGATGGACGCGGGCCTTGCCCCCTTTATGAAGCGAAACCCGATTTGGCCAAGCACGTTTCCCAAAGTGTTGTCCATTCTCGGCATCATTGCCTGTCTGGCCATTCTTTCAGGTGTTGAAAAAACCCCGACCAAAGAGCCCGAGATCGATTATCGCCGCCTTCACGAATACAAACTCGGTCAAGCGATCCTGCTGCTGGCTTTGATGGTCACATATGCTCTGTGCCTGCGCCCCGTCGGTTTTATCTTTTCAACTACGGCATTCCTGTTCATTGGCGCATTTGTTCTGGGGGAACGTAAGTGGGTCCTGATGATCAGTGTTGCTGTGATTGCAACGATGATCGTCTGGTATCTGGTTCAGGAAGTTTTGGGCATCTATATGCGCCCACTGCCTGGCTTTTTGGTCGGTAATTAGGAGCAAATGGTATGCTAGAAGGACTTCTCATCGGCCTGCAAACGGCAATGTCATTCCAAAACCTCGCGATGGTCATTGCGGGTTGTTTGATCGGCACATTCATCGGCATGTTGCCGGGACTTGGCCCTATGTCAATTATCGCGATCATGATCCCCATCGCGATCTCAATGGGCGATCCATCAGCCGCCTTAATCCTCCTTGCAGGAGTATATTACGGGGCGATCTTCGGTGGCTCTACCTCGTCAATCCTACTCAATGCCCCCGGCGTGGCGGGGACTGTCGCATCCAGTTTTGATGGCTACCCAATGGCTCAACAGGGCAAGGCAGGCAAAGCGCTGACCATCGCCGCAGTGAGCAGCTTTGCGGGTGGCACAATTGGCGCAATTTTATTGATGATCTTCGCACCGATGTTGTCGTCTGTGGCCCTGCTGTTCCATTCAGCGGAATACTTCGCACTGATGGTTGTGGGCCTGTCGGCCATCGCGGCATTCGCAGGCACTGGCCAAGTCGCCAAGGCGATGATCATGACGGTCTTTGGCCTGATCATGGCAACGGTTGGTGAAGGCGCATTATTCAATCTACCGCGATTTACTGGCGGGGTCATGGACCTGCAGTCAGGTTTTGGCTTTATCACTCTGGCCATGGCAATGTTCGCCTTGCCCGAAGCTTTGTTCCTTGTCCTCAAACCCAAAGAAGCAGGCACCGCAGACGGCGAAATCAAAGATCTTCGCATTACGCGGACAGAAGCGCGATCCATTGCGCCGATCATCGGACGCCAGTCCATTCAGGGTTTTTTCATTGGCGTATTGCCTGGCGCAGGGGCAACAATCGCCAGCTTCTTAGGCTATGCAGTTGAACGCAACCTTGCCACCAAAGAAGAGCAGGCCCAGTTTGGTAAAGGGGCGATCAAAGGCCTCGCCGCGCCCGAGACGGCAAATAACGCCGCTTGCACTGGCTCTTTCGTACCGCTGTTGACGTTGGGCATCCCCGGCTCTGGCACCACAGCGATCCTTCTCGGTGCGCTCATCGCCCTGAACGTCTCACCCGGGCCGCGACTGATGATCGATGAGCCGCAAATTTTCTGGGCGGTGATCATGTCGATGTTTATCGGCAATCTGGTTCTGCTAATTTTGAACCTCCCTCTAATCCCTTACATCGCCAAAGTCCTGTCGATCCCACGCAATTTCCTGATCCCATTCATTTTGTTCTTTACCTTGATGGGCGCATACATCGGTCAAAACAACGCAACGGAGTTACTCATCCTAGTGGGCTTTGGCGTCTGTGCGACGGCATTGAAATTCGCAGATTATCCTTTGGCACCTCTGTTGATTGGCTTCATCTTGGGTGGCATGTTGGAAAACAACTTTGCGCGTTCGATGCAACTTTACGACGGCGTATCCTTCATTTGGGAGCGTCCTATGACGCTCGGTTTGCTGATTATCGCAGCGATCCTAATCGTCTTGCCCAGCTACAGGGCAAGACGAGCGCGGGCCCGTGCTGATGGTGTTGCAGATGGAGACTAACGTTCTGTCTAGCGTCTGCACTGCCTAAGCTCTGCCACGGTGATGCCCCCACCAAAACAAGAGGCCAGCAAAACTACCTGGCAGCTGACGACGCCGACGCATTTCATTCCAAGTTCAAGACCCCGCAGACGATGGCCTATCTATATGGACTCAGCTGGCAAAGTCTTGGCGCAGAGTTAAGGCCAAAGGGTGAAAATCCGTTTTCCCCAAATGGGGAAGTTAATGGCAGCCTATTTCTGCGGAGCGATGCTGCCAGAGCGATCAAGTAACAGACTGAGATTATGAAAAAAGGACGGTACTCATTGCACCGTCCTTTTTTGTTGTTCCCAGAACAAGTCCTAAAACGGCTTTTCAGATAACCTATGGTGTGATTCACGGAAAAATGGGCATTGATTTCATTAGGTAATTAACACTGTGTCACAGCATATCTTTTCTTTTGAACACGATACCTTTTCCGGAGCAATTGTCCAATTCGGTGGTCTTTCACTTCCCGCAATTCATGGGGAAATCTGGAACCCACTCCAAGTAGGGCTGCAAAGTCAAACTTGTCCTCATACGAAAGCAAAAGCGCGGCTGTACCAGTTACAGTCCCACTCTCCATTGATCAAAGGCCCCTACCCACTCCCCTTTCCGGATTTTCACTGCGCTTAACATTAAGGTCCCCCATGCGTGACTTTTCAGATCGTCATCGCAACTGTTCGAATGATTGGTATCAGGGATTTAAGAAACGTACTAATTTTAGAGGCTGCGTCCAAGCAGTGCCAATGCCGACAAGGTTGCCAGTCCAAGTGCCCATGGCCGAATTGCACCCCGCTCGAAGCGAGTGGCCAGTGGGCGAGACGCCCAAAGAGCAACTGGAACCAAGGGTGCGAGTGACGCCGCAAACGTAAGCTGTGGCAGCGTGAGAACGCCTGCCATGGATAACGCAACAATAGCTACCAGCGTTCCAAAACCGTAAAAGGCATTTTGAGTAGCAGCAGCCCTTCGTGTCTCGACATTGGCGTATAAAATGGCCATTGGAAGTGCCCCGATACCGGTAAGCGTTCCCATCACTCCACTGACACCACCAGCAGTAAAGAGAGACCTGTTGGAAATAGGGAATGACCGCCCTAGTACGGTCAAGCCAACGGCAAAAAGCACGACTGAGCCAACAATGATCGTTAGCGCATCCGTACCGACAACAGCCGTAGCGATGTATGCGGCAATTCCAGCACCGAAGATGCGGCCCGTAAATCCGGCTGGTAAGTCCCGCCACTGAACAGCATCGCGGCTACTCAAAAGCGACCCCGAGCCGATCAGGAACCCGACGAGGACAACTGTTCCAGGCAACCATTCGGGTGCGACCATCGCCATAACTGGCGCTGCAAACATTCCGTAGCCTGCCCCAGATAGCCGCTGAACAAGGGTCCCGACGAAGACTGTTATGGCACAAACAAGCCAAGGTGCGATTTCTGGCAGTAATGTAAGTGGCATTCTAAAACGTCTCTCTATCTGCAACACTTGATAATCATCCATGGAAATAGAGGTCATTTATCCATAGCGCAGCATCGGTCAGAATGGGCTCGAAGCCGGTTCTGTGCGACTGAATGGTTGTTTTACGAACCTAATCAATTCTGGGGCACTTGACATGATACCGTTTGGCTTTATAAAAAGTGATACCATAAGGTATTACTTTAGGAATCGTAATGAAAAACCTATTCAAGACCGCAGCAGTCGCGGTGATATCTACAACTGCATCCGTAACAGCAGAACCGATCACACTTTTGGGCCCTAGTGACTTCGCATGGAAGACAACGCCCGAGGGGGTTGCATTTGCGTCCTTGCAGGGGGACAGGTTCGCGGAAGCCTACCAAGCACTGGTGAAGCTTCCCGCAGGAACTGTTAGTCCGCCGCATGTTAAGACCGCCAATATGTATGGGGTCATGCTGCAAGGCGAAATGATCCACTACCTAAGTGACGAAGATCCAGCGGCCGCGCGCAAAATGGGTCCTGGCTCGTTCTACAGCATCAACAGTGGCGCAGCACATGTTTCCGCCTGCGTCTCTGAAACACCCTGCATTGCATATCTGTATCAGGATGGTGCCTTCGATTTTCTGCCGGTGTCACAATGACCGAGCAAGAGCAGTTAGGGTTCCGCGCGCTTGCTGACCCGACCCGGCGACATATCCTTCAGTTGCTTGCGACGAATAATATGACGATTGCGGAAGTCGCGGAGAACTTTGACATGACCCGAGCCGCGGTCAAAAAACACCTGACCATCTTGAACGAAGGCAACCTTATTTCGGTTCAGGTGGACGGAAGAACGCGCATGAACGCGCTTAACCCAGATGGGCTGAGGCATCTGTTTGACTGGTTCAGTTACTTCGACGGGTTCTGGGATGGCCACCTCGAAAAACTCAAATTTGAAATTGAAAAGGACATGCAATGACCGACACGGTTCTACAAAAATCCATCTACCTCAAGGCGACGCCTGCGCAGGTGTGGGCGTATCTGACGGAACCTGCGAAACTTGCTATCTGGTTCCACAAACCCAAAACCGCTTTGGTCGAAGGTGAATACGAAATGTTCGGTGCCGAAAGCGGTGACAAACTTATGTGGGGCGAAGTGCTCCTCGCCGAACCATTCTCGCGGCTGGAATATACGTTTTCTATTGCTCCAATGGGGGACACGGTCAGTACGGTAAGATGGCACTTGGAAGAAGTGGCAGGCGGGACAAGACTTTCGCTAAGACACGAAGGCCTTCCACAGGGCGAAGAAGCATTCGGCCTGACATTAGCGCTGGATAAAGGTTGGGACGATCACTTGGCCCGCATGCGGGCTTCTGCCCACGACGATTGAGGCTCTCTGTTGCCGACTTTGATAGCACTTTAGCTCGGGTCGGCAACAAACCCACCAACAAGCAAATACCAGAGCGGGATTTGGCTGGATTGCTTAACCTTGGGCCCGCCCCTGCCTTCCGCAAAACCTGCTATCTCATCGATCAGTTCAATATATCGATCAGTTCAATATTCTGTCCTTCTTAGGGGGCTTGACCCTTCAGTCGGGCCCACCAGCAAAACGCGTCTACTGGTGCTGCATACGCCCCGATTTTGCGGTGATTGGCCGCATCTGGTAAAAAATTTGGTCGTTGTGACATCTTGCATGCGTTGACTTCCTGGGTGGGAACGCCCCCTCTTCCAAATACCGTCGTTCGGCCCCAACGGTACTGGTGAGCGGAGTGTCCCCGCAAAGTTGGCAAGACCAACCTTTTTGAAAGCCTCAGGACATTAGAGCTCAGGAGCGCGCTGCATTTCGGTTTCATCCTCGCGGGAAAAATCCGGCATTGGTGCGCGGTTTACCGAAAATTCGAACAAGTCACTGCGGTTATAATGCCCGCCGACATCCGAGGCTACTTTTGCTCCACGTATTGTTTTGGGGTCTACCTCGTGCACCAAAATCTCTTCGCCCGTTGCGGGTCCGGCAATCACTTCACCGCGGGCATCGATGATATAGCTGTCGCCGGTATGCTCAAATGACAAAAGGCTCTGAAACTCTTCAGGAACTGCCGCGGCGGATCGCAACCCGCCAACGCAAACAACATAGGCTGCAGCCTGAGACGCAAACGCCCGACTGAGCAACAGCTGCCTAGAGGACAAAGAGGCAGGAGCCGCAGGCGCTTGGGCAACTTCCATACCAGGCCACAAAGAGAAATGGACCTGCGTGCCTTGTTGCATCAACGCGTATCCTGGCAAAACGGTATTATGCTCCCAACAACACAACGCGCTAAGGCGCCCGTAGGGGCGTTCATACACAACAAGCCCAGAGGCATCCCCATCAGACCAGACAACGCGCTCCTGCATCGTTGGCCGCGTTTTGCGATGACGGCCTAAAATCTCACCCTGATTGGATATCATCAAGATTGTGCAATAGACCGATCCATGGGTGCGGGGTTCTCGCTCTACAACCCCAATGACCACATCAATATTGGCAGCCTTGGCCGCGTCGCACAGCCGATCTGTTTCGGGCCCTGGAATGACAATCGATTGTTCCAGATACCGCGCGGCTGCTTCCCACCACAAAGGGGATAGTCCCTCCATGGCGAAAAAGCAGTGTCCGGGCAGCCAAGTCTCTGAAAAACCGGCAACGACCGCCCCCGTTTTCCCTGCCTCGGAGATCAACCCGCAAGCTTTTTCCAAAGACTTCTGAACATCCATAAAAACAGGCGCAGATTGGATCGCTGCAACCTTGAACGGAGTTTGGGAAATCATGTTTTATCCTTTAGATTAGCCCATCAAATTCGGCAGACCGGTTGCAATGATGGGAAAGAGACACACAAGCAACGCTGTGATCAGCATTGCTACGACAAACGGTGAGACACCTCGAAAGATATCCCTTAATTTCAGGCTGGGGGCGGCTGCCTCGACGGTGAAGACGTTGATCCCGATTGGCGGCGTGATGAGGCCCAGTTCGATCAATATGATCGTCAAAATGCCAAACCAAATCAGGTCCACATCGCGCGCTTCAAGCGTTGGCAAAAATACAGGAATGATCAGGACAAGGATCGAAAGCGGGTCAAAAACCATCCCCATCAACACACATATGACCGCGATAAAGGCGATGATCGTCACCGTGCTGACATCTTTTGCTTCGATGAAGACAACAAGATCATTTGGCAGACCCGCAAGGTTCACAAATTGTGCAAAGATCATTGCACCAATCCCGATCATAAAAATTGCGGCTGAAACACCGATGGCGCTAGAAAACGTATCGCGCCAATCCGCCCAACTGCGCATCCTGCCGCGCGAAACCGCAAATACAAGCGCCCCAAGCCCCCCAACACTGGCGGCTTCGGTCGGTGTCAGGATGCCAAAGTAAATCCCGCCCAAAACGACACCAAACAATACCAAAAACGCCCAAGTGCGCCGCATTGCAGCAAGCCGATCGATCATCGACATCTCATTTGGTTGTCCGCCATGTTCGGATTTCAGGCGGACCCATATCATGATCGCGACAATGAAAAGCCCCATCATCAACAAGCCTGGCACGACACCCGCCATGAACATTTTGCCAATATCCTGACGGGCAAAAATGCAATAGATGACCATTGGCACGCTGGGCGGAATAAGGATGCCCAATGTCCCGCCAGCCGCGACTGTGCCCGCCGACATGCTGTCATGATACCCAAATCGGCGCATTGGGGGCAAAGCCACCTTTGTCATTGCCGCAGCCGTCGCAACAGAGCTGCCACAGATCGATGAAAATGCGCCACAAGCGATGACTGTCGACATCGCCAGCCCGCCTTTCAGGCGACCGACCAGAGCGTTGCCAAAATCATAAAGCTCTTCGGCAATGCCGCCACGGCGAATAAGCTCTCCCATCAACATGAAAATTGGGATGATAACCAGATTTGAATTGGTCAACAGCTCGCCTGCTTGCTGTCCTGCCATCGACAGCGCAGGGTCAACGCCGCGAAGATAGGCAAATCCCGCCACCCCCACGGCTAAAGCCGCGAAACCAAGATGAACGCCAGAAAAAACGAGCAAAAGCAATGCCGCGATCCCGATCAATGACAGGGTCATGATGCATCCTTTTGCGCAGGCAGGGCGAGCCGCAGAACCAAAACCACAGCCGCGAGCGTCAAAAGTGTCGCGACCACAACGAA
Organism: Sulfitobacter sp.; assembly: GCA_039967155.1. GTDB lineage: Bacteria > Pseudomonadota > Alphaproteobacteria > Rhodobacterales > Rhodobacteraceae > Sulfitobacter. The sequence continues at coordinate 49,604 of JBDVSG010000159.1, forward strand.
AACCGCTCCGATCGAAATATCGAGCACGGGAGAGTATTCATAATTTTCCAGCAAATGTTGCGCGTGGCGCCATATCAGGGCAGCAAACACGCTGGTGGCAATGACTTCCCACCCCGTTATCCATCCCCGATACGCCCAATCCGGCACTCTGCGTTGAATGGCATTTTCCAGCAACGTCACCCGAATATGATCCCGTTGAAACCCGCAAATAACAAATCCAAAGCCCAAAAGGACAGCCAAAACGGATTGGTTCATTTCGCTGACGCCTAGAATTGGCTGTTGAAAGAAGTTCCGCATCACCACGTCCATTGCAGTCAGGACGGCAATGAACGCGCTACTCAAAATAGCTGCAAGCTGTGCCAAGAAGACAATCGCTTTCATGGCAAAACGCAGCAGGATCATCGCTTTGATACTTCGTCTAGCTTGGCTTGAAAGCTCTGGATCAAGGCTGCCCCATCCGCATCACGCTTTTTCGCAACTGTTCCAAAATCCTCAAAGAGCGCAGCACTGGCCTCTTGAAGCTCAGAGTAGAACTGATCATCCGCTTGCAAAAAGGTCACGCCTGCCTCGACGAACTCTGCGCGCGCCTCATTATAGGCCAAATCCGCAGCGACCCCGACCTGCTGGGCGAACACACCTCCTGAAATGGCCGAGATCGCTTTTTGGTCAGTTTCGGATATTTGATCCCATTTGTCCGAATTCATAACCATCGAAAAGCTGATCGATGACACCCACGATGGGAACTCTGTTATTGTTTTGACATAGGTGCCAATGCGAAAGTCGCGGGCACTCTCAATCGACAATCCGAAAACCCCGCTCACGACTCCGCTGGAGACCGGTTCACTGATCTGAACGGCGGGTGTCGTGACTGGGCTTATGCCTGTTTCGACAAGCAATTTGGTCGAAGCACCAGGCAATGCCCACATTTTTCTGCCACGCATGTCATCCAGTGAATTAATCGGCGTGGCATCAGTTGTATACGCCTGTCCACCGGCGAAATGGAACAATGACAGCAGTTCAACGTCTTCATACAGCCCCTTGTCGGACAGATCTTCCTCATAGGTTTCCCAAAGCGCGATTGAGGCATCTTCAGCATTTGAAATCAGCCACGGCAGCATCGTGAACGTTACCAAGGGCTCCTTTCGTTGAATGAAGATATTAGCGGCAACCGCAATGTCCGCGACCCCGGATGTCACCGCTCCATATTGCTGGTTGGGCGGTGCCAGACTGCCTGCGGGTGTCGTAATAGCAACGCGCCCCTGTGTGACTTCGTTCACTTTTTCAGCCCAACCGGTAAGCTCACCATACAAAAAATGTTGTTCCGGCAAGAAGATGTTCATCACGAGGTCGGTATCGGCTGCATGTGCAGCGGCCGAAGACAACAGCGCGCAGGCAAAGGGAAGTGCGTATTTGACTGACATTTCAATTTCTTTCGGTTGATTATTTTTTTTGAGCTTACAGGATGAAATTCACTTAGGTATATCTTTTGCGGTCACCTTCTATACCGATTGGTTATATAGGTATGCCCCAACTGGGAGAGTTTGCATGGATTTTAGAAAGTTAACGGGGTTCATCGCAATTGCCGAGATTGGAAGCATCAATGCGGCTGCCAAATATTTGGGCATATCCCAACCAGCCCTGTCGAAATCGCTGCGCGCATTGGAGGACCATTACGGTGTCCCGCTGCTGGTCCGTGATAGATCTGGTGTTGTGCCAACCGAGTTTGGAAAGACCTTACTGGGTCACGCACGCGTCATAAGGTCCGAGTTTCGCAAAGCCGAGCAGAACATCTCTGAAATGCAAGCACACATCGATAAGAAACTGAGTATCGCCATCGCGCCTGCCCCATCCATCAAGCTATTACCCAAAGCGTTGAAGGCGTTTCAAAAGGAACTACCCGGAGTCATACTTAATATCAGAGAAAGCGTGTTCCCTCGCGCGGGCGAGATGCTGAGTGATGGAACAATCGATATAGCCATCGGGCCCATGGTGCCCTCATTGAATGCTGCAGCCTTCAACCAAACGGCGCTTATGAATTTCCCGCTGGCCGTCGTTGTCAACGAAAACCATCCATTGCGCTACAGCGATACATTGCTGGATCTGCTGGGTGCAAATTGGCTGCAGATCGGCGGCAATAGCAGCGCGAGCACTCTCATTCGTAAAACCTTTGAAAGCGCTGGCTACCCTGCGCCTAAATCCATCGTAGAAAGCCATTCCATCCTTGCGTCACTCAGGCTGGTTCGGGACATGGATCTTGTTAGCATCATGCCTCTTGAGCTTTTAGAAGATCGCGCGGCGGCAGGGCTGAAAATCATTAACGTCAAAGAAGACATTGCACGTAATACCTGTTGTATGATCGTCGACCAAAGACGCCCCCAATCGCGCTATGCCCAAGCAATGGTGAAACATCTACAACGCGCAAGCCTGCACCTATCGGAAAACTATCCGGACCAAGGGTTGTCCTAAATTGCCGCCGCGTCTTACGCTTGATCTCTTTAACGTGTTTGTCAGCCGATCCATTCGGCCCTGTCTTCGTTCTCATCTCGTATCCCTTCAAGGACCACGATGAACCGAAAACTCTCGTTAAGCAAAACTGCCGCTCTGTCTCAAAGGCCGTGACGGGATACACATGACGCCGCGGACGATGAGCAATGTGTATGGACGCAGCTGGCAAAGTCTTGGAGCAGAGCTGAGGTCGAAGGGTATAAAACCGTTTTCTCCAAATGGAGAAGTTTATGGCAGCCTATTTCTGCGAAGCGATATTGCCAGAGCGATCCAGTAGCAGACTGACATCATTAATGAAAAAGGACGGCGCTCATTGCGCCGTCCTTTTTTGTTGTCCCCAGAACAAACCCTAAAACGGCTTTGCGGAAAACCTATGGTGTGATTCACGGAAAAGGTATGCTGTGACTGACACTCACATAGCCAGAAAAACTAATAGCATGCGCACTGGTTGATTTTCACTTCTGATACAGACAACAAAAAATGAAGGAAAACAGGGCCTTCTTGCTGCGCACTCATAAGTTGAAAAAGAAGAAGCGTACGCAGGAAACGTAAAGCGTGCGCAAAAACCCATATCATGTAGCCGGTCCCGATATCTGTCGACAATGCGCGCCATCGAAGATGTGCTGACATCTCGTGCGCTAAGACCTTAGTTCGGCTGCGCCTGGCCAACGGTCAGGCGCATTTACACGCATTCGAGGAAGCGGACAAAATGAGTGAAGAAGCGGCAAGAGACGATGGTGAGACGATAGGCCTATTCGAGCCTTTGATGGTTAGTGAAGGCTCTCCAAAGCGCCGCGAATTGAGTGATTTAGCACTCGACTTAGCGACTACTTCTGCGCGCTTTTCCAGTGGCTTACCTGAATCCATCGCGGACGCGCTGGCTGGTCTGATACGTTCGACGAACTGCCATTACAGCAACCTGATCGAAGGACACAACACACACCCCATCGATATTGAGAGGGCGTTGAATGACGACTACAGCGTTGATCCAAAAATGCGTGATTTACAACTCGAAGCCAAAGCGCACATCACTGTTCAAAAATGGATTGATGGCGACGGGCTGGGAGGGCGCCCGACTGAGCCAGGCATGATCAGAGAAATGCACCGCCGTTTCTGTGAGTTGCTGCCATCCGATCTACTCTTTGTGGAAATGCCATCGACTGGCGAGAAGATTCCAGTGGTGCCGGGTAAACTGAGGACGAGAGATGTTGAAGTTGGACGCCATGTGCCGATCAGTCCAGGTTCAGTTCCACGATTTCTTGACCGTATGCATGGCGCTTACCAACATGCTGGATGCATTGAGGCCATTCTCGCTGCAGGGTGCGCGCACCATCGTCTGTTATGGGTCCACCCATTTCTCGATGGGAATGGGCGTGTGGCGCGTTTGATGTCTGATGCCATGCTCAAGAACGCGCTCGACACTAAAGGGCTTTGGTCTGTTGCGCGTGGCCTCGCGCGCAACGAAGCAGAATACAAACGCCATCTTTCCGCTTGTGATCAGCCTCGCCGGGGTGATCGAGATGGGCGCGGCACGTTAAGCGAAGCCGCGCTTGCTGATTTTACAGCATTTTTCCTTACACTCTGCATAGATCAGATCAAATTCATGGAAGGTTTGATGAAGCCTGATCGCCTTCGGGATCGCATTTTGATTTGGGCAGAAGAAGAAATACGTGCGGGAACTTTGCCAGCAAGATCAGACGTAGTCTTACGCGCTGTGTTATTGCAAGGCTCAATAACCCGTGCAGACGTTGTTGCTCTTCTAGGAGTAACTGAAAGAACGGCGCGCCGCGTGACCTCAGCTTTGCTTGAGAATGGCGCGCTTCAATCAGAAAGCACACGCGCACCTCTACAACTCGCCTTTCCAGCAAAGCTCGCAGGACGGTGGATGCCAGGTCTCTTCCCTGACGAATAGGAGCTTGATGTCGCAATTCTCGATGTAAATTTAGGAAGCGGAAAAACATCAGAGCCCATCGCGGATATTCTCAAACAAAGGAAGCCGTGGCCATCGCTCTTGCCAAGGGTAAGCTCAAGAGCAAAAAGCCAAAGTTGTGGGATCATCGCCAAACAGAACTGCGCCGCATGTACGACACCCATGACTACTCCATCAGCGATCTCGTAGAGCTGTGCGACGTCTATCGACCTACTGTTTATCGCGTCCTGCAGCGGATACCGGGCGCGGATTCACCTTCAACTGCGGTGTAGCCGCCATTCGCTGCGCAGCGCATGAACTGACACAACGCGGGACAAAGTGGGCTTTCGCTGCGGCTGCACCAACGACTGCCTTCAGTGCTTCGCGCATTCCATACGGTGTCGTCACTTACGGAATATATCACCCTGCTCCAGTCAAATTTGGTCGAGCGCGCAGAGAAAAACCTAAGCTTCAATAAAGGCTGACCCAGTTAGGCTTGCCGTCAAAAAGGGTATTACGCATCGATCATGGTCTGCAATTGCCGTTTGGAGATACCCGCAGGTGAAATCTACCCTACGCGAAATACATCGTCATGGAAGGAAACCCATCAAAAGTCGCGGTCCCGTTGAGGTAAATCTTGATTATGCGGCGACAGTTCTGAGCCCGAGAATTTCTCGGGCCATCTGCCATGTGGCAACCGGCCGGTCATACTTTTCACACAAACCGACTGCACGTTGCACTAGTGCCGCGTTCGATGGGGCCAGTGTGTTACGGTCAAGGCGAACGTTGTCTTCAAGACCGGTGCGTGTGTGCCCACCCTTGGCAATGGACCATTCGTTGATGATTTTCTGCGCCGGACCGATCCCAGCCGCAGTCCATTGCGCATCAGGGGCAAAGCGCTTGAGGGTCTCAATGTAGAAATCAAAGATTGGTTCGTCAGCGGGCATGGAGTTCTTCACCCCCATTACAAACTGAACGAAAAGCGGCCCTTTCAGGCGGCCATCCGCGGCCATCCGGGTAGCCTGCACAATATGGCCCAAATCGAACGCCTCAATCTCGGGTTTTATATCATGTTTGATCATTTCAGACGCCAGCCAGTCCACGAGATCGGGGCTGTTTTCGTAAACCCGCGTGGGAAAATTATTTGATCCCACTGAGAGAGATGCCATATCCGGTGACAGGGGCAGCATACCGCCGCGATCGCGGCCCGCGCCAGAACGCCCACCAGTGGAAAGCTGAACAATCATGCCGCGACAGTGTTTTTCCAACCCTTGTTTGAGTTGCGAAAAGCGTTCCGGGTCTGACGTCGGTTTGCCGTCATCATCGCGAACATGGCAGTGAGCGATGGTTGCTCCAGCCTCAAACGCTTCATGCGTGCTTTCGATTTGTTCTGCGATGGTGATCGGAACCGCCGGATTGTTGTCTTTGGTTGGTAACGATCCGGTGATCGCAACGGAAATGATGCAAGGGTTGGTCATGAAGGCGTCCTGAAATTGCATAAATTAGATGGAAATTTAGGGTCAAAGGCAGAAAGCCATGAGACATCGTCAGGTATTAAGGGAATCGGCTTGGTTTTGGCTTTGCGGTGGCAAGTCGAAACGAAGTCTGGCGACGGCATTTGTTGGGCCCCAAGTCTGCTGGTTTTGATACCAATCGGATTGGTCGTGGTAGATGGCACGAGCTGTCACCAAACCTTTTCAGGAATTCAGAGTCGAGCCTCAGAAAATGGGCACTCTCCTGATTGGGAAGTGCCCTAATTTCTGAGTACGCTTGTTATGCGCTTATGCGCTCACGGTGCGAGCGTTCAGCGTCACCTTTGGCGCTAGATACAAGAACCAAGTCGAATTTAATTCTCGCAACGCCATCTTCTCGCGTGATGTCAGGTGCAAGTCCGTCGCGTGTGCCAAACGCAAAATCATCATTCACCAACGGGTCGTCAGCGATGTTGATCTGTGTGGTCAGATGGCGATAACCGTCTGCATCCGCAAAGAAGTGAACGTGCGCGGGACGGGCGCCGTGGCGCCCAAGAGCTGCCATCAACCGGTCCGTGGAACCGTCTGGAGGGCATGCATAACCTGAGGGCATGATCGTTGTGACTTCGTAGCGACCATCTGCACCAACGCGAATTTTGCGGCGGTTGTTGTAGGGTGCATTTTGTTCGGTTGGGTCGAAATGGGAGTAAAAGCCACGCGTATCTGCGTGCCAGATATCAACAAGGGCCCCACTCAGAGGTGTGCCATCTTCGTTGCTGACAACACCCGTGATGATCAGGCGTTCGCCTTCGTCTTCGTTGTCACTCATCGCCGCTGAACCCTCGCTCAACGGAGCGCCTTCAACATATAGTGGGCCTTCGATTGTACGCGGTGTGCCTCCATCGATGCCGATTTCGGCGTCGCGTGCGTCCAAGACGAGGTCCATGAAGTGCTCGATCCCGACGCCTGGCATGATAAGGCCGTATTCCTCAGCACCTTTGCCCAAAAAGGACACAGCACCCCAAACCTCGTCTTCGGTCAGGTCGTGACGCTCGATTAGCGCAAAAATCTGTTCCAAAAGATCGCGTGTTACAGCCTTTAGGCGCTCATCGCCTTTGCTCTGTGTTATGCCACTTGCACTGTCCAGCAAGGCTTGTATCGGTTTTGTAGGTGTAATGTTCGTCATGGGCTTTCCTCCTATCCCGTGGGGTGACTGCGGAACGGTCTCCCTTGTTTGCCAAACGATCGGATCATGTGCTCGTCGGCATTTTTTCCAATGCTTCCATAAAGAACGGACGAAACCCGTCTGGGTGCTCGCTCATCGGGAAGTGACCTAATTTATCCATAACCGCGATGGTCGACCCTTTGATCGCATCTGCTGTGCGCTTTGCATCGTCAGGCGTGCAGGTCAGGTCATACGCTCCGACGATGATATGCACGGGGGTCTTCGCGGTATCGATGTTTCCCAAACGCGCAATAAGGCTATCATCGCGGGTGTAAAAACTCAAATCGCCCCGAAAAACGCCCGGGCCTGATTGCTTGAACATCCATAACGTATTTTCGCGTTCAGCGGTTGGCGCATGGGGCGAAATATTGGCGGAAACCAAAGCGGCCCCCATCTCGCCGCCATGTGCGTCTGGGCGGTCAAACCAATCGATGTCGTACCAAGCGGGTTGAAAATCCGAGGCTTCGATCGCGATGAAACCGCTGAACTTGTCTGGGTGAAGGGCCGCCAGTTGAAGCGCAATGCGCCCGCCCATGGAACAGCCAGAAAGCACGGGGCGATCAAGTCCGAGCGCTTCGATCAGTTCTAGGATGGTTTCAATATATGCCTCGGTCGTCAGCAGATATTCCTGCGTTTCGAAACCTTCCGGCGGCAAGGACTTACCGTGCCACGGTAGATCAAACGCGATCAATCGGTTTGATTTAGTCACCTCTGCATCGTTCATAAGGTGGCGCCATTGGCGCGTGTCAGCGCCCGCCGTATGCAAGCACAAGACAGGGCGGCCTTCTCCGGCTTCCTCGAAATAGATACGGCGCGGAGTACCCTCTACGGTGATGGTCACATAGCGTCCGGTGATCGGTTCGATGCTCATGCTGAGGCCTTTTTGGGAGGGCGCGGTAGCGCCATGACAGATTTGAAGAACCGCAAGTTCTTGACCAGACATAGAATGTCGCCATCGATCTTACCGCGTCCAATAGTTACAAGGCCAAAAATGTCGTGAAACTTAGGCTCAGGAACTGGCTGCCAGAACCTTTGCAGGGCATCCCGGTCCGTGCGAAAGGCAAAGCGCCAAGGCGTTTTTCGGCTTGGTCCAGGCGTCACATCAACGAGATGGCCTTTTTCAAACGTGAGATAGATTTCGCCGCCGTCGATCTCGATCAAGACGGTCTCTGAAAACAGACTACCCACACGCAAGAGATGTGGGGTAGCATTCAACTGTTTCTGAATCTCTTGAAATACCTCAATCACGTGCATCTCCCAATAATGCGAGCTTGCGTATTGGTGCCATGTGGGGCGGCGTCTTAGCCATGCCGCGTGTGGTATCGACTGATACTTTAGTTGCTGCAAACACAGATGGAGTGATAAATTGAAGGTGAATCGAGTGCGAGAAAACGGCGTTCAATGTGTCCGGTGTTTTGAATTCTCTGCGCGTTGTTATAGTCTTCTTAAAAAGCTTGATCGAGGCATTTGACTAAAGATGAATTTCAAACAAATGACCTATTTTGTTGCGGTCGCCGAAGAGCTTCACTTTGGCCGTGCTGCGGAGCGGCTTGAGATGGCGCAACCGCCGCTTAGCCGCCAAATCAAGCAGATTGAGGAAGAGCTGGAAGCAAGCCTTTTTAACAGGGGGCGGAGCGCGATCACACTCACGCAAGCAGGTGAAAAATTGCTTGAACGAAGCAAGTCCATTCTGGCCCAACTGGACGATACCAAACTTGAAATCAGGCGGTTGGGGCAAGGTGCCGAGGGTCGCCTTCGCATCGGGTTTGTCGGGTCCGCCACCTATGGGATCGTGCCCAGCATCATCAAATCGTTCCGCGCAACCTACCCGTTGGTCAACATGAACCTGATTCCTCTCAACAACGCCCAGCTTCAACGACAGCTCGTTGCGCGCATGATTGATGTGGCCTTTGCCCGCCCAGCGTTGCGTGACTCCGAGTTTGCGATGAAACAGCTCGTGGATGAGGATTTGATCATTGCAGTGCCAGATACGCTGGATACGGGCACCGGACAGACCACTGATTTGGGAATGCTCGCTGCGCATAACCTGATTTTGTATCCCGAATACCCGCGCCCCAGCTATGCCGACACGGTGCTAAGGGCATGCATGGATGCTGGATATGAAGTCCCAAACCGTGTGTTCACAATGGACCTTCAAACGGCGCTTAGCCTTGTGGCAATCGGCGAAGGCGCTTGTATCGTGCCTGCATCTGTGGGCTCGGCTACGCGGAATGGAATAAAGTTTCTTAGGATTGAGCCTCAAATTGGGCGTACCGCAATTTCGATCAATTACCGATTGGATGAGCAAGGCGTTCATGTTCACAACTTCGTAAAGGTTGCTCAAAGTGTCGCCAGAAAACTGACTTGAGACTTAGATACTCGCGCCTCAATCCTTTTAGCTATGCGCTACAGTCGCGGCGAAAATGTGCAATTTTGTCGGCATCCAAGGTAACACCGATGCCATTGCCCTTGGGGACTTCAACGTGAAAATCCCTAAAGATAATGGGGTCGGCCAAAATATCGTTGGTCAACAAGAGAGGGCCAAAAAGCTCGGTGCCCCAATGCAGTGCCTCAACCGTCGAAAAGAGCTGAAGCGCCCCAGCTGTACTTAGGCCAGTTTCAAGCATTGTGCCCGCATAAAGACCCAAGCCCGCAGCTTGCGCAGTTGCAATCACTTCTGAGGCTCGCTTCAGTCCGCCAGACTGACCAATCTTTACGGCAAACACGTCAGCAGCACCCCGTGCTGCGACAGCCAAGGCATCCTCTGGGCCATTTAGAGACTCGTCAGCCATGACCGCAATTTCATAAGACCTTGTGAGTTCTGCCATAGCGTCAAGATTGCGGGCTGCTACAGGCTGCTCAACCAACTCGCATCCTGCGTCTTGCAAACCCTTCAGCCCCCAACGCGCATCTTGTAGTGACCATGCGGTATTAACATCAACACGAACGCTCGCGTCATCGCCAAGTGCTGTTTTTATCCGGGCAACATGCGCGATGTCATCACGTACAGAACGTTTGCCGATCTTGAGCTTGAAAATATTGTGACGGCGAGACTCGATCATTTCGTGCGCTTCGGTGATGTCGGTGTCACAGCAACCCGATGCAAGTGTCCAAGCGACAGGTAATTTATCCGACACAGCCCCGCCGAATAGTTGAGATACGGGCACGCCAAGACGTTTTCCCAACCCATCCCAGAGAGCGATTTCGACAGCTGCTTTCGCAATGCGATTGCCGCGGACCAACGTGTCTATGAGTTGCAGCGCACCGTTCACATTGTCGCCGCTGCGGCCGACGAGAGCAGGGGTAATATATGAAGTGATCGCGGATTGAATGCTTTCAGGACTTTCAGGGCCGTAAGCGAGGCCACCTATCGTCGTCCCCTCACCAAGTCCTTCAGATCCATCCGAGAACAAGATCCGCACTAAGACTACGGACTGAGACCGCATAGTCGCCATCGAAAGCACGTGACCTCGGATTGTTGGGAGATCGAGGATAATCGTTTCGATCCGGTCGATTTTTGTCACAAGCATCACCATGCAATTGAGTTTTGATCTTTATCAGAATGCAGTTTGGCACATTCTTCTGTCTATGATTTCCTAGGTCTTGGTTGATACCCTAAATGCCAACAGCGTCGTTCGCGTATCAAGATCAATTCCAAATATGAGAGGAGCTAGGGGGAGTGGCCAATTTGTCTAGTTGTTGGGAATAGTGTCAGGTTCCGATTTCGGGTGAGCATACTCCAAAGACCCCGTGGCTTCAAAAGCATGATGGCAACAGAAATTAGCCCCAGAATGATCATGTACCAACTGCCAAGATCCGCCAGAAACTCCCTCAACACGAAGAACAATATGCAGCCAATGATTGGACCCTCAAGCGTGCCAATACCGCCGATCCCGACAATAAAAATGACCAAAATAGACCAATCATTGACGCTAAAGGCAGCCTCCGGTGTGATCCTGATCTTTTCTTCGGATGAATATTGCTTGCGCGTTGCACGCTTGATGTCTTTGACGATCTTCTCGCCGGGGCTCTGCGTTGTCTTTCTCATCGTCCACTCCTCAGTGGCTATGATGAGCAACAAACACTCTCTTAGCAAACACAGCCATTTGGACCCATAGGCGCTGACGTCAGACAAGGTCTGCTTTTTGTGGGCGCAACAGTTTCGTGCTGTAGAGCAGCGAATGTCCGGTTTCCGCCCTTATGCCGATCGACACGAACGGCCCAAAGCGGACTTTGACCATGCGATCCGGTGCTGCGCCGCATATTCTCAAAAGCGGACATTGAGGAATTGTGACCATCCATCATTGGTCTAGGCAAACGGAAGTTGCCACAACGCCACCTCACTGGTCACTCTCAGGAGAAACTGGTCTGACGAACTTTGGTTCTTTCTAATGATTTGACTGACAATGGTTTTGTAGTGTTCTGGTACAGGTACACGAGATCATCCGGACAGCTATATTGCGTAGATGTATAATACTTCAAAGAAGCTTGGGCTGAGGTAATTTTTGATGGGCGAGAACGTATTGGGTGTCTTAGTCGGCGTGTTCGCTTTTTTGCTCATTGCCCCAGTTCTTTTAGCACTCGGTGATGTGTTGCCTTGGCTTCTGAACGCACCGTGGCTTGTACTTTCGTTCGGCGATTGGCTTGTTTTGCTGGTTATCCTAACACTTACCTTCTTGGCGCAATGGATATTCCTCATGTACGTCAACGAACGCAAAGAGATAGCTATTATGCGACTGATGACGTTGCTTCCCCTTTGGGCAGTATACAGTTTAGCAAAATTCGCATTTTCAGCTTTTGGTTTTGATTGGGTGGACGGGTTGCCTTGGATTTCGTTTGGTGAACTGACCGGAATGCTGCTCGCTATCCTTGCTTTACCCTTGGACTTCGGAATTGGAGTGGTCGTTGGTTACATTGATGGTCATTCCATTTCAAACGCGACTTGGTGTAGAACTGCTCAGGATTTCGCTCTTCAATCTGGGTATGATTTGACAGACGTTGGAATTAGGAGAGGCCTAAGCATAGGCTGGAGCCTTGTTTTTAGTGAAGCTGCCGGCGAGTACATGTATTACGAACGCCTCCAACGAGAATTTTTCGACTTTGACCTACGTAGCTCGTTCAGCGGTGCCTACCAGCTTGTGAAATTGGGTTATACATTTGGTTGTTTTTCGGCGTGAACGGTTGTTTTCGCACGTACGCAACGCCTTAGTTGCTAAGAGAGAAAAGAAGCCAGATGATTGGCACATTCTTGCTGCTGCGCTTACGGCCCTTTGCTGCCGTTGACTACGACATCTAAATGCTGCTGTCGCAGCCCGCATTGCCGCTATTCGCTGCGCGTGCAAATTTGGAGCTGATCGAACTCACAGATCGCGGGATAAAGCAGCCTTTCCCGAGCTGTAGATGACGGCTTGCTTTTCGAATCTGCTTTCGGGATTCGACTGTTTAGCAACTATGGAGCAGTGGATTTTCAATGCGCGTAATGCTTGTGTTAAGTGATTGATTTTATTAGAATTGCGCCGAACGGTGCTAGTGGTTTTCTAAATTGAGTATGGACACGCGGATTGCACAATTCAAGCCCGCCTTTCACATTGCACCTGCTTGGCCATAAGCAGCGTCGCAGATGCTAAAGCATCAGTAGTTCATTTCTTCCTGAAACCGAAAGTCGCTTTGCAAACAGTACTTAATCGACAGAGCGGCGTTCAAAGCAGCCACATGCTGCCATTCATCGCTCTTATCGCTGTCGGCATAGTCACAACCAGCCCGAAACACGAGCCACTCTACATTTGCCAAAACACAAGACGTCGCGAAGCCCGAGGCTTCCATTTCAACCATTGTAATAAGTCTGTCAATCTCATCCGATTGCTCCTTAAAGCCTCCGTCCTTTCTTAACGTTTCTCCGGAAAGTAATTTCTTTACACTGAATTTAGGATCAAAAGTTTCGAGTTGTTCCTTCGACGGTACAAGCCCATCAATCTGCGGTATCAATGAAAAAATCTCGTCTTTGAAAGAAGACTGCTCGGAATAACGATTTCGTCGATCTGCGTGTGTGGAAATCAAGTTGTTCATTTCCTCAGAGATATTATCCACCTTGTTTTCAGGCAGCTTCCCGTCAACAGTTTCGACGCCGCCAGCAACATAGGTAACTGATGAAAACGCATTGCAAGTGCCTAAAGCTTGGTCATTACGAGTTCCTGCAATGCCACTTAGTATTACTAATCTCGGTTTGTGTCTTTCTATGAGTTGGCTTGTTCGAGGACCGGAGTTAAGATTCATTTGGCTATTGATTGTAGTAAGGACAACGCTGAGTGGCGCTAGCCCGCCACGTCTGGATAAGTCAAACTCAAATACACTCAACGATTTCACTCGGGAGGTCGGATTTTCAATATCTTGCCCGAAAGCTAACGCCGCCGAGCGCAATTCAAGTGGTATCGGGGTTACGACTAAGACATCGCAGCCAAAATCGGTATCACTTTTGACCTCAAAGTTCTCCTCTTCGTGCATGCGTGCGACCAGATCTTCGTTCAATAGGTTGTGCATCCCAAAAACGTCGGTATCCATATCCGCAAGTATTGCTCGCCCTGGCGGGCTCCGCATTAGAGAGCTCAAAGCTTTCAAGAATAACTGTTCAGACAATTTTAGGCCACCTGGATTTCATGCGAAGGGGTGGGAATTGTATAGAGCGGACGAATTGGATATCGTACCCGTAGCTCTCTGTCGGTCACCTTAAGAAGGGCTACTCCCAGCACTATGTCTAGGCCGATTTCGTCCGATAGAAGGTCCAAGCACTCAAAAGTAGCTCCTGATACAATTAGCTCATCGACTACTATCGCCTGCATTCTTCGATCGCCCTTCAAGCCGGAAACCTCTCTCGCATACTTGACTTGCTCAACTAGGCGATCGATTTCGTCCAAGTGTTGTGCCAGCACCCCGGAAAGAGTAAATTTGCCCCTTTTGACATCGGTGAGATCATTCAGAAGGCATCGCGATACTGCGATCGATCTTTCGTTAGAAGTGCCTACGATGTGTTTAGATATTCGGCGCGCGGCGTCTTCGTTGACACACAATATTAAGTCGTTTTCTGATAGATTTCTTGAAATACAGGCCCGTAACTGGCTCCTGATGGCTAGAGTGAAGAACGCCAGGTTCCACTTTGTCATATTCCTAAAGTTTGGTACCGCGGGCAAAAATTCTCTATCTGGTCCGTATTCTTCTGGTACAAATCCTGCTTCGATCATCATCGCCCAAATCTCTGCAGCTGAAAGCTTGTACTTCTTATGCGGATAACGGAGCACATCAATGTCAATAGGTAACGCCTTCCACATATCTTGGACCAAGGATGTATTCGTAACAACTGCAGCTTCATAGTGCAGATCAATCTGCATCACAGCATCTCCCTGCAGCCGTAATACTAGTTTGCGAACGTTCTCGTCCACATATTTGCTATTACCCTCGTCAATTGTGCCGAGGCACCATGCAAATTCCGGCGGAGATGCGATGCCGCCTAGTATTGAGACAAACTGACCACCGGACCTAACTACAGAACAAAATACCGCATATTTTTTGTCGCTAACATCATGCAGCGAAACCTGATCGTGCCGTTGTATCGGCACAAACTCAATTCTCGAGTCGGCTAGCTTACTGGCATCATTAATAATTGTCGAGAACCACTCACGATCAGACAGATAAAATATCACGCTTATGTCGTTGGCTGCACAATGCTCGATCTTTTTCTGACAGAGCTGCAAGGCGTATTCACCACCCCTTGAAAAATCGTATGTAAAGGCAAATTTCTCCCCCACCGTCTGGCCGGTAAACAGACCTGGAACTCTAACGATAGTTGCCTCGTATTTTTTTTGAACGTTTGCAGTTTGCTCAAGGTAACTCTCAACGAAATCCTTCTTAACATCTTCGCCAACTATATGAGCGGTCGATTTGTCTGTCGTTATGTTACCGGATGTAGCGTCTCCAGTAAATATAACGAAACCTTTCCCAGACCTCTTTATTTGGTCTAGTGCGGCAGCTTCAGGTGCTCCCTCAAGTAAAGAGCCGGGGCAAACAACAATAATTGCGCCGAGGCCACTTGCCAGCTTACTTTCGCAAAAATCAGCAATCCCAAAAAATATTTCTGGGTCAATTGGGTCAAATTGATTTGGCCCGCCTAAATCAAGAATTACATTTTCATTTGAACCTAGATCAGCCAGTGACGCTTCCAACAGCTGCTTTACAGCACTACTAGCCATCCTAAAATTTGTTGAAATCCACTCAATCGGCAATATAGTTTGTAGGTTTGAAAGCGGGAATATCCGACTTGCTGCGTGCAATATCGATGCTTGTGCGCGGTCACCTAATTCGCGTCGAGTAGACTGCCCGAATCGTATAGGAAGAATATAATGTGTGCCACTTTGGTCAAATTCGAATGTTTTCATTGTTTTTCTTGCTCGGGGATACTTATGCTAATCAAGTTTCCCAAGAATTTTGGTAAATTATTTGGCAACTCTTGGATATCCACAACATAGTCATGTCTCTTAATTTTAGAGCCATTGAGTTTCTTGCTTTTTTTACCCTTCGTTACTCTTATGATTACGTTGGAAGTGCGGATGATTACCTTTCCTCCAAAGTTTGCCACCGCAGTATCCAGCAGCAAGTACAAACCCATCCCAACTGATGCCAACCTCGGGTCGTCCTCAGTTGTTTCCTCGGTACTTGCATGGCCAAACAGCGTTGGTGACATGCTTACAAAAGGCTGTAATACAAATAGTAGCTTTTCACTAATATGACTTGACGGTTCGGCATCGAGATCAGAACCGACAACTCTATCAATCGATTGACTTTTACTTTCCGAGTTCTTCCACTTTAAACGATAGCTCCGAAAGTACTTTCCGGGGCTACTTGTTCGGAATGTCTTTTTTGTCGCTAGATTTTCTTCAATTAGATCTAACAGTGAGCGGCCGTTGTCCCAGTAATGAACTACTGCGCTTTTACTTGCTTGCTTTTTGTTTCTTTGCGTCTTGTTGAATGGCAACGTGAGTTGTTGGCTTCTGTCGTATATGTATCTGGTGTGAGTAGCTGTTTGTACTATCTCCGCGGAGGGATGACGCAAGGCATTGAAAACCGCCTCAAAGATCACACGTGCTGAAAAGTAGCGTACATCAATTCCAAGATCGCGCTCTAATAGTGTCTTAACGTTATGGTTTTGCCAGAAGCGTTTCTCATCGTTGGCGAGCTCTGGTTTCTCATGGACATTTGACGGGACCTTTATGGTTCGGAAACCGAAAAAATTGGGTCGGATCGATTCGTCATCGTCACCATCGTCGTTCGTCGGAATTTTGTAGTGAGTTGGAAATTCGTCTAGGTCAAAAGTTGACTGCGAATCGTTCGGAAAAAAATACTTTTGTCTCGTCTCGTCATCACTAAATCGATACATTCGTCTACCGGTTGCAGCTTTGAGAGCGTCGTCAAAATTCCAAACTCTCATAATGTCCCGAACAGATTTTTTCTCAGGTAGCGAAATCGTTGTGGAGATGCCATTGCGATCCCATGCAGTAAGGTAAGAAATTAGAACTTGTGCGCTATAGCAATCCATGAACGTCACGTGAGTCAGATCGACATGGATGCTTTGCACAGCACCACGGTTCTTCCGGAGCGTTTTAGCCAACTGCAGCTCAAACTGGCTGCCTACCATCGCTTCCTGAATGCTTAAAAGCATGTAGGACCTGTTGGGTTTGGAGAATCTTCGGCTGATAACTTTGTCATAATGCAAAGGTAAGTAGGCGAACATGAGATAAACTCAACGAAATTCGCCCAATGGTTCAACGATCCTGTTAAATTTAGACTGATCTGTTACGTTCGCGCCACTTCGTATCGCATGATGTGTCGCTCCACAGTACGGAAAATCACATATACACCTAGCACGCAAACAATCCAGCTGGCTATGTTGGGTAAAATCTGCAGGCCACTGCTCCATGCGATTTGAGTGCAAAAAACTGATACGCCGCCAAACGCGATTACATCAATGATTGCTTGAATTCGCTTGCGCAGCCTTCGCCAGGCCTCCTTTTCAATCTGCGCTTCCCAAACAAGCTCATTGGGATATTGTGCTTTGAGAAAGTCGCGGATGCCTGATATTTTTACTTCATTTTCTAAATATAAGTGGCCGAGTAGGCTCGCGACGAACGCCAGTATTATCCAAGCATCGACTGGCGATGCTGGAAGCAATGCGTATCCGCCTAAACCACCGTAAGCTGCAAATGCCGCGTAAAACAGACCATCTCGAAATTTGATCCGATCCCTTTGTTCCGCTTTCACTTCCGCAAATTCTGCTAGTTTCCATTCTGTGTTTGCCACCGTAGTTTTATCTCCCGTCATGTAACTCTTCCAAACTTTGGCCAAATATCCATAGCATCTTAACAACCGCGAGATATATTGAATGCATCGCGTCGGCAAAACTGCCTAGCGGACGTTGTTTTAGAGGCCCAAATTGTCATTTTCTGTAGATGGATCAAATATCATCCAACGCCATCAATCTATAGTTCATTCAGCCTCTCGGACATAACAAAATGAAAATTTTCCGCGTCTGTCCTCTACCAACCTTATTTCCTTGGCAATCAAAAAACGGTCGCTTTGCCCGTCAGGTCACAACATTACGTTTGCGGCTGTTGTTTGGGAAAGCGCTCTGTTCAGCCATTTGAAGGAGAACCGATGGGGCAGGCAAGTTTGTTGTATTCTGAGGGGCTTGATGGTCTCGATTTCTGTTGAAAAACAAACTACTATGACGTGCTCTGCGTTCACCGGTACATATCAAAAAATCAGCCCTCGGGCTCCATCAATAGTTCAACTTCCTCATATTTTGGAGTTCGTTGGTCTCATAGTTTGGTCAATTCCTGAACAAAACCGGATGGATTATCGGCGAGGCCTCCCCTGGCTCCGAGCATTCGATCTTGGTGCAAATCTTGGTACGTCTTTGAGCGGTGCTAAGTTTCATTTTTCTAGCATTTTACTGCTAAGGCGTTGAAGCTAAATTGCTTCTGATCTAATTAGAGCTAATGAAAGGGTGAATCTCGCAATCCCTTCGTCTCCGCCCTTTTCAGACAGCCCCTTCACTGCAGATCTGCTTTCAAGTTTCCGCCAGCGGTCGTTCGTCTTCTTTGCAACTTCAAACATTGCGGTCTCTTTGCCGCAATCGGAGCAAACACAGAATTCTTGGGTTCGGCCTCTCGTCGAATGGCGGCTTTTGATGGATCACTTTTGAGGCCGCGCACCCGCAGCGAAGGTCCGGAATCCGCCGTGTTCCGCTGTCCCAGCGAATGTCTCCTTCGACAGGCTGTACTGCGGCAATACAAGCGGTAGGCCAATGGACGCAATGGGCCGTCCTCGAAACAGTGGTCCACTAAGCTCACACCTAAACTGCTCCGTCTCCGCAGCCAATTATCGGCCCAAACGACTGACGCCCCAACTAAGTAACCGCCCTGTTCAAGCTTGTATCAACGCTGAAAACTCACTGGTTTAGGGTACAAGAGTTCGATTTCTTGCTGTGTTGTTGGAATACCTTCAATCGGCCACCAAAGATGATCCGCATTAGGGATAATCGTCAGAAAGAAGGGCTCAACCTGAGTGCTTCTGTCGAAGTAGTTTAGTGCGCCAAAACAGATAACCTGTTCCAATTCGGGATCAAAGAGGAGAACTTGAGGTTTGAATTCAATTTGTAGAGCAGCGCTTGGAGCAACAATGCTCTCCTTGGTTGACCAGAACTCGACTTCTAAACCGTCATTTTCTTTTGAATGCCCCATGGCATTGTCCAGTCCAAAGGTGCACCTTAAATTCGAGCCAAAATTTGCTGACTTGTTGCCAAAATTGTAGGCGCTTAGATTGATTATCTTGCGTTCACTATCGAAGTACCCCGAAAGATTAACTTCTAAGTCCGGGTAAAACTCATCATAGAAGTCCAATAGTGTTCGACTTCCAAGTGATGCGACGGACAGTAATGCGACTAACAGGGCAAGCGACGTATTTGAAATACCAACGTGCCTTCGCCAGTTCTGCCAAGAACCGCATTCCAAGCAGACTTTCTGATCCGTTTTTAGGGAAGAACCACACGCCCAGCAAACTTTTTCCTTCAACGCTCTTCTCCGAAAATATTGGTTCATAAGCTATTTGAAATAAAGTCTCATGTGTTGCTGAATAACTGATCACGGACAAAATCACTACTTCCTTTTGGCCCCAAATCCCGCAGAATAGTCCAAAGTCTGCTTTGGTGAGCTGCACCACAGCACCAACCATCTAGGTCAAGGTCAGCTTCGGGCCGTTCATTCGATCGTGAGCGGCAGCGACCCGCAGGAAGCGGCCCTCACGAGGAGTCCAAGTTTTCAGCTTCCCTGACTGGCAGCCGCAACCTTCGCTTTCTTGTGTTCTTGCGCTTCTTTGTTCCGCAAGCGGCTAGCGTTCTTCGCCAACTCCACAGCTGTTTGAAGAAAGATTTCAACCAGCTGAAGCCGGTCTTCTTTGTTTTCCCAAAGATCAATGGTGGCCCAAAGCACCCCGAGCGTTGTCTTGGACAGCTCGCGTAAATTATACTTCATGTCATCGGGACCGGCCATGTAGCTATTATCGGTCGCATACATAAGTACATTCCGCCCGTTTGCCATATCGTGAAGATACCTTAGAGCGGCGGCTTCTTCAGAATACATTGCATAGATTTCTTGCGCGAATGAATAAACCAGTTCGCCATCAGCACCGCTCATATTAAGAATTTTCAAGGAAGCAGGTGCATAACTGGCTTTGTCTTCATCGTTAAATCGGACAATGATCCGGTCTTTGTCTTTAGAATATGCCAGTGCGAGCTTGTAGTCCTTACTAACTCTATTAGTCACCTCCGTTAAGACCCAGCTTAGCGCCGACTTGTAACTGTGATTACCGATGTTGAATTGATCTGTAAGGTCTGCGTATTGGCCGACGGATGCGCAGCCGACGAATGCCACCACCGCCTCTTCGAGAGCATGTGTCAGGCAGAACGTGGCCGGAACGCTGAATCTGTATCGTCTATCCAACGATGAGTGGAGCGTCGAAATGCCGCCCGCCCAATACAACGCACTCAAAGCATTGTTTGCACGGAACTTAGCTTCATCTGGCAAATCGCCAATTCTGGCCCGCACCCACAATGCCATCTCGCTCTCCACCATGCGGAGCAATTCGGGGTGAATTTTCGTGGACATTTTTTAGGCCTTTTGAATTTAGAACGCCATTATCATCGCCCGAGAATATTGAAACATCAATGTCATGCGTCGGGCAGCCTCAATTTTTGTCCCAAAGACCATGCTACCTAAGGTGCAGCTTCGTCCACACCACAGACCTCGACTTGCCAGTCAATACTGTGAGTTGCGACAAAAGTCTGCTTCGGTGAACTGCGGTGCGGCATCTGTCGGTGTACCAAACGTCCGGTTTGGGCCGAGAGTGTAGCTACAGTCCGTATCCCGTAAATTTGCAACCAAACGTAGGTTTCGATGCCGGCTCAATTATTTGGCTACCGAAATTTGGCCTGATGCTAATTAAAAGTTGTTCTTTTCAAACGGGCGCATAAGTGGACTCTATGAAATCAGATCACCGCAAGCGCCCCTTAAAGTTGCAGCCTTCACACAAGTCTGGAGAAACAGCCATGTCCCTGGTTTCTCGGATCGCAGCAAGTTTTGGCACTGACGCAAAAACCTTTTGCCTCCACAAGGGCACGTCCTTCCTTCGAGTGATTAGTGGTGACCAGGCCGCGTTCAACAAGTTGAAACGCTTCGGTGTTTCAATTCCGGACGGGGTTCTCTTCTGGAGCCCTGTTCGAAAGCCGTCGAGTATACGTGAGTTTATAGGCCACCGCTTCCCCAGCAAGGTAATTTTAGGTTCTGAGGTAAGAGGATGCCCGGTATGCCTTCGTCAGGATGCTAAGACTTCAGACGCCCCAGCCCATGTAGCAATGACCATGCAGGGGAACTGGTTAGTACCGCATGTCACCCTGTGCCTCAAACATCAGCATCCGCTTGTACCGCTCTGGCATGACACGGTCCCTGCTTCACGCTACGATTCCGCACCCCACCTCGAAATCCTCACACATGACGTTTTATCCGGTTTACTGGATCAGAAATCTCGAGATGCAACAGATTTCGATATTTGGATAGAAGCTCGGCTTTGCGGTGAGCAAGGTAGCGGATGGTTGGATCAAATGCCCCTCCACCCTGCGGCAAATTTCTGCTTCATGCTGGGGAGCGCGCTTCTGCGTCATGAAATGGAGACCCCGACTTACGCAGCCAAGGAGGATCGTTGGGCAGTGTATCAGATGGGGTATGCGGTTGCCCGTCATGGACAATCAAATGTGGCGACTGCTTTTAGAAACCTTCAAACACTTCCTGGCGGTCCTCATGACGGTCCGAAGAAAATTTTTCCGGTTCTCTACGAGAGACTGGCCCACTATTACGCTGATAATGCGGATTACGAGCCGTTCCGGGACCTTCTACGTCAGCATATGTTAGAAACTTGGCCTTTGGGCGTTGGCGATGAGCTACTTGGTCAGCCGGTCACAGAACGCAAAACTCACTCCGTTCTGACAGCCTCCCGAACCACAGGCATTGATCAGCGCCGCCTGCGGAAGTTGCTGGCTGCAGTGAACATTGTAAGGGACGCTGAATCAGGTCTATCCGATGCTTGGGAAGTCTTTGATGCTGAGCTTGCCAAGCCAATTCTGAACGAGCTTTCTACTCTGGTTGATGCAAAGGCCTTTGCTTCCCTAATTGGGGCAACTCGCTCACAGTTTGATAGGCTGGTAAAGGATGGTGTCATAAGGCCGGAATTAAGTGGAACGGACCTTAAAACCACCTGGAGTCCTTCTGAGGGGGCCAAATTTTTAGATAGCCTTCGTATGGGTGCTGTTCAGCTAAGGCATGCAAAACAAAATTGGGTGCATCTCTCGAAATCAGCCCAACGGCTCAAAATTGGCCCAGGCTCAATAGTGAGAGCAATTCAGGATGGCCAGATCAAAAGAGTTGGCAATCATGTTTGTTTTGTTGGGTACGCCGCAATTTTCGTTGATCACGATGAGGTGGTAAATGTGCTCAGTACCGACGCTCCCGATGCGCAAAGTATTGAAATCTTTGCTAAGACCGTTGGCATCAACCAACCAAGCAGAATGCGTCGTCTTATAGCCAACGGACATACGTCTGCCACGGTGATACAAAACCCCAAAACAAGAGCTCAGCAAAACTATCTGACAGTAGAGGACGCCGACGCATTTCATTCCAAGTTCATGACACCGCGGACGATGGCCAAGGAATATGGACGCAGCTGGCAAAGTCTTGGCGCAGAGTTAAGGTCGAAGGGTGTAAATCCGTTTTCCCCAAATGGAGAAGTTTATGGCAGCCTATTTTTGCGGAGCGATGTAGCCAAAGAAATCCAGTAACAGGCTGATATAATAAATAAAAGGAACGGAGCTCGCTGCTCCGTTCTTTCTGTTTTTTGCAAACTCAAGCTTTAAAACAGCTCTGCGGAAAACCTATGGTGTGATTCACGGAAAAGGTATGCTGTGACTGACAGCTACATCAAACCTACCTATCAGCCGCACTTACTATGACCGCAGCTCCCACACGTCATACAGCCTTCTACCATGCGCAGGTCATATTGACCGCAACTGGGGCACGCTTTGCCGCGGGGTTGTTCCATGCCAACGATCTTGGCTTGCGGGTCAGTCTTGAGCCCCATGCCTTCACCAGCGATGAAGCCTGTTGCGATCATGTGTTGTTCGATCACGCTACCAATTGCCGCAAGGATCGATGGGATGTATTTGCCGCCCATCCACGCACCGCCGCGCGGGTCAAAGACGGCCTTCAGCTCTTCCACAACGAATGACACATCGCCCCCGCGACGGAACACAGCCGAGACCATGCGCGTAAGGGCAACGGTCCATGCGAAATGCTCCATGTTTTTGGAGTTGATGAACACTTCAAACGGGCGACGGTGTCCGCCTACAACCAGATCGTTGATTGTGATGTAGAGCGCGTGCTCACTGTCTGGCCATTTGATTTTATAGGTAGACCCTTCCAGCTCTTCCGGACGGTCGAGCGGCTCGGTCATATAGACGACGTCACCATGCGGAGCCTGAGGCTCTTGACCATCGTGGCTGACGACTTCGGGCGCTTCTTTTTTATCTTCGGAAACGCTTAGAACAGATCCAGTAACATCGTTGGGACGGTAGGTCGTGCAGCCCTTACAGCCCGTGTCCCATGCTTCCATGTAGACTTCTTTGAATGTGTCAAAGGCGATGTCTTCTGGGCAGTTGATGGTTTTCGAAATGCTGCTGTCGACCCATTTCTGCGCGGCAGCCTGCATTTTCACGTGATCCAGCGGTGCCAGCGTCTGCGCGTTAACAAAGTAATCAGGCAGCTCACGGTCGCCAAATTTATCGCGCCACATTTGCACGGCGTAATCCACGACTTCCTCTTCCGTGCGGCTGCCGTCTTTTTGCAGGACTTTACGGGTGTAAGCATAGGCGAAGACCGGCTCGATGCCCGAGCTGACGTTGCCAGCATAAAGGCTGATCGTGCCTGTGGGGGCGATAGAGGTCAGCAGCGCGTTGCGGATACCATAGGTGCGGATCGCTTCGCGCACGTCTTCATCCATTGCGCGCATGGTGCCAGAGGCCAGATACTCTTCTGCGTCGAACAGCGGGAATGCGCCTTTTTCCTTCGCCAATTCCACCGAAGCCAGATACGCGGCGCGGGCAATCGCGTGCAGCCATTCTTCCGTCTGACGCGCCGCCTCGTCCGAGCCATAGCGCAGCCCCATCATCAGCAGCGCATCCGCAAGGCCAGTCACACCCAAACCGATGCGGCGCTTGTTTTTAGCTTCCAATGCTTGCGCATCCAGTGGGAATTTGGACACATCAACCACGTTGTCCATCATCCGCACGGATGTAGCGACCAGTTTATTCAATGCCTCAAGGTCCAGCGCGGAAGCGTCCTCAAACGGGGCACTCACCAAACGGGCGAGGTTGATCGAGCCAAGCAAGCACGCGCCATAGGGTGGCAAAGGTTGCTCTCCACAGGGGTTCGTTGCTGCGATGGTTTCGCAATAGCTCAGGTTGTTTGCTTTGTTGATGCGGTCGATGAAAATCACACCTGGTTCAGCAAAGTCATAGGTGGCTTGCATGATCGCATTCCACAGATCCAAGGCCTGAACCGTCTTGTAGGTTTTGCCGTCGAATTTCAGATCCCATGGGCCGTTGGCCTTTACCGCTTCCATAAACGGGTCAGTGATCAGGACGCTCATGTTAAACATCCGCAAACGCGCCGCATCCGATTTCGCGGTGATGAAGTGTTCTACATCTGGGTGGTCGCAGCGCATCGTCGCCATCATCGCACCACGGCGCGATCCCGCAGACATGATCGTGCGGCACATTGCGTCCCAGACATCCATAAAGGACAGCGGGCCAGAAGCATCCGCCGACACCCCCAGCACATCCGCGCCTTTGGGGCGAATGGTGCTGAAGTCATAGCCAATGCCGCCGCCCTGCTGCATGGTCAGCGCAGCTTCTTTGAGCATGTCGAAAATGCCGCTCATGCTGTCAGGCACAGTGCCCATAACAAAACAGTTGAACAGGGTCACGCGGCGCGCAGTTCCCGCACCAGCAGTGATGCGTCCTGCAGGCAGGTATTTAAAGTCTTCAAGCGCTTCAAAGAACGTCTCTTCCCAGCTGCCTTTATCCTTTTCGACCTGCGCCAGATCACGCGCGATGCGGCGCCATGTATCCTCAACGGTCACATCATTTGGCGTGCCATCAGCCGCCTTAAAGCGGTACTTCATATCCCAAATCTGTTCGGCGATAGGGGCAGCAAAGCGGGTCATGGCGATTCCTTGAATGAATAATAAGCGGAGCCGAAACATAACTTAAGATCACGAAAACGCCACCATATATTGTACCAATTTACCCCATAAATTGCTTCTTCCTGCTCTTGCACTACCCTATGATGTGGTACAAGGGATCCTGCGGAGTGAGTCTGTGGATAATTTAGGGGGTAACTCTGTGAGCAATAAAACCGTCAACTTGATCAAGCTTTCGGTCGGCACAGAGTCGGTTGACCATCTGACACAGTGGCAGATCTACCGCGCGTCGCATTCACCAAATGACGAATATTACCACCAGACCCGCATGTGGCCAAAACGTGAGGCCGAGCTGCTGAATGGTGGCTCAATTTATTGGGTTATCAAGGGCGAAATTTCCGCGCGCCAACGCATTCTGCGGCTGGATGAGAAATTCGGCGAAGACGGCGTGCGTCGGTGCGGCATCGTGCTGGACCCCGAAATCATCCCCACCGTCAGCGCGCTCAAACGGCCATTCCAAGGCTGGCGCTATCTAACCCCCGAAGACGCCCCTGCCGACCTGCCTCGCGGCAAAAGCGAGGAAGCCCCCCTGCCCGAGGAATTGAACCGCGCGCTGGCCGAAATCGGCGTGCTCTAGGCGACTTTTTCCAGCAAAACCTCTAGGCTTCGACGGGTCTCAGCCTCCATCTGTCCTGTACGTGACAACCACAGCGTCGCCTGAGAGCGCAGCATCAGACCGTCGCTGAGGATTTTCAGATGGTTCGCGCGCAACGTATCACCAGTAGAGGTGATATCAGCAATCGCCTCAGCCGTTTCATTGGCCACAGTGCCTTCTGTCGCGCCTTGACTGTCCACCAGCGCATAATCCGCAACACCGGTTTCACGCAGGAATTCTCGCACCAGCCGGTGATATTTCGTGGCAACACGCATACGGTACCCATGCACCTGACGAAACGCCGCCGCTGCGGCATCGAAATCATGCATCGTGTCCACGTCCGTCCATGCCTGCGGCACGGCCAAAATCAAATCTGCATGGCCAAAACCAAGCTCGGAGACGGGCTCAACCATTTGATCCCACAGCGGCAGTTTCTCATGCACCAAATCCGTGCCGGTCACCCCCAGATGGATGCGCCCTGCGGCCAGCTCGCGCGGGATTTCACCCGCAGACAGCAGAACCAACGACACACCGTCAATCCCTTCGACAACGCCAGCGTATTCGCGATCAGAACCGCTGCGCGCGAGATGGATGCCGCGCGCGCCGAACCACTCAAACGTCTTTTCCATCAGCCGCCCCTTGGACGGTACACCTAATTTCAGCGTCATTGGTCCGCCTCCAGTTCCAGCATCACCCCTGGACGCATCACCCCGCCCACGGCAGGGATCTCGTCGCCGTTCCCCAATCGCCGCGTCAACGCATCATAGCGCCCGCCCGTGGCAAGTGGCGGCAGATCACCACGCCGTGTGGCGCGGAAACCAAAGACAAACCCATCGTAATATTCCATCGACGTACGGCCATAATTTGCATCAAAGGCCAGCGTCTTCACATCGATGCCGCGCGCAGCCAGTGCATCTTTGCGCGCATCAACACGCGCAACTGCGGGGATGATCGCGGGCAGATCTACGGACAGGTCATGCAACCGTTCCAGCGCGTCGGGAAGCGGCGCAGATATTTCCAGCAGCGTCTCAATCAAAGCCACATCGCGGTCGGCAATCGGTGGCGTTTGCGCATCAGCGCGGATGGCCTCAATGCGGGTGTCGATTTCATGCTGCCGTCTTGCCCCGATCAGCGGCCCATTT
>JBDVSG010000160.1:0-20265 GCA_039967155.1 Sulfitobacter sp.
GGGGATGGTGCCGACCAGATTATGGGCGGCGCTGGCGATGATAGGCTGACCGGCGGCGACGGGGCTGACATTATTGTGGACGGAGCTGGTCAGGATCGTCTGTGGGGCGGTGAGGGTGCCGATGTTTTTGTGCTGGAGGGCGATGGATCCAAAGATACTATTGAAGATTTCGAACTGGGGGTAGACCGTATTGATATGTCCGCAATGGGCCGGTTTTATACGGTTGGAGCCTTAGAGTTCGACAGCAAGACCAACGGCGCGCGGCTGTCTATCAATGGTGAGGTGCTCGAAATCAAAACCTCTGACAATAGCCGCTTGTCGCCAGAGGATTTTGACTATTCAGATTTGACCGATCTTTGGCATATCGCGACAGAGGCTCTGCCCTTGGGGGATCAGGAGGTATCAGGCACCACAGGAAGTGACATGATCTTGGGGGCCGAGGGGGCTGATACGATCTCAGGCGGTAGCGGAGGGGACACAATTAGTGGCGGCAACGGGGATGATGTCTTGGTTGGTGGCACTGTCGATGCGGAGTTTGACGCGCTGGCGGCCAGCGTGACCCGCCTGTATCTGGCAACATTAAACCGCGCGCCTGATGAGGGCGGGCATTTGGACTGGATCGAGACCCTGGCCGCGGGGCAGCGTGATCTTGAAAGCGTCGCAGCGGGTTTCGTCAATAGTGCAGAATTTCAGCGTGATTATGGCAGCACCACCGACACCCAGTTCGTGACCCTTTTGTATAACAATGTGTTGGGGCGGGCACCTGATACGGGAGGTTTGCAGGGGTGGCTTGATGCTTTGCAGGGGGGGGGGTATCGCGCGCGAAGGTCGTTGTGGGGTTTTCCGAAAGCGTCGAATTCCAAACAAGCGCTGCCGCGGATGCGTTGCAACTGAACTTTGAGGCATATGCAAATAACTGGATGGATGATGTCTATCGTTTGTACCGCAGTACTCTGGACCGCGCCCCTGATGTGGGCGGCTTGGAATATTGGGCCACACAGCTGGCAGAAGGCCACCCGATCGGGATGGCCGCAGCGGGGTTCGCAAACAGCCAGGAATTTCAGAACGTCTACGGCGCCTTAGGAGACGCGGATTTTGTGCGGTTGTTGTACCGGAATGTGCTGGACCGTGATCCGGACGCCAACGGGCTGGCGGATTGGACAGATCGGTTGGCTGGTGGAACCACACGCGGCGATGTTGTGGTTGGGTTCTCGCAAAGCACTGAGTTTAAGACCAACACAGAGGTGGCCTTGGCCTCATGGGTGACAGGGCAAGGCTGGGATGATGTCTTGGGCGGTGGCGCGGGGGAGAATGTACTGTTTGGAGGCATGTGGGCAGACCGTTTTGTTTTTGATGCCAGCATCGGGGGGCAGCATACGATTGCAGATTTGGAAGCGTGGGATCAGCTGGTTTTTGAGGGGTTCGGCTATGACACGGTGGCGCAGGTGCGCGGTTACTTCAGGCAGGATGGTGAGGATGTGGTCTTTACCGACCAAGGCGTCGAGATACGTGTGCTGGATGTCGATCTGGATTTTTTACAAGACGACAGTTTATTTGAGATCTAACAATGAAGCGCATAATTTCATGACCGTGGGGCTGGGGCAGAGGGCGATATCCCCTAAAAACCACCCTATCTTCGGCGCAATGTTGCCCCGTTTCGAGCCTAGATAGGTAGGCCCTGGCTGTCACTTGATAAGCGTTTTTCTGGATTGTTTTATGAGTATATCTGCTGCCGAACAGTTGCTAATTGAAATGATCAATCGTGCGCGATTGGATCCTGAAGCTGAGGCCGAGCGGTTTGGTATTGATCTGAACGAAGGGTTGGAAGCGGGAACATTAGACGGTAGCGCACGACAAGTTCTGGCACCCAATGAGCTGCTCAATGCTGCGGCAGATGCGCATGGTACATGGATACTTGAAACCAATACCTTTAGCCACACCGGCGCGAACGGCTCTTCTCCACATGAGAGAATAGAGGCTGCTGGATATGAATTTACAGGCGCCTATGCGAGCGGAGAAAACCTGAGCTACCGAGGCACAACCGGAACGCTGGATTTGGACGCATTGATGGAGAATAACCATCATGAAGATCTGTTTCTAAGTGCCGGACACCGCGTGAACATGCTGCATGATTTTTATAGTGAAATCGGCGTATCTCAGCTGGCCGGTACGTTTACCTCTGGAACGACGGAATTTAATGCTTCGGTGGTTGTTGAGAACTTCGCGGTAAGCGGCAGCAGCGTGTTTCTAACGGGTGTCAGCTATACCGATAGCGATGATGATGATTTTTATTCCATTGGCGAAGGCCGGTCGGGGGTTGCTGTGCAGGCGGATGGAAGCACCACAACAACTGCCGCCGCAGGTGGCTATGCGTTGGAGCTGGTGGCCTCGGCTGCTGTGGCTGTCAGCTTGGGCGGCTTTACGGTGACGGTCGATTTATCTGAGGGCAACGGTAAGCTGGATCTGGTCAATGCCGATGACATTCTGACATCGGTTGATACCACGCTCACCAGTGCCGTCGGCAGCCTGACCGCCCTCGGGGTGGGAGACATCACCCTGACCGGGCATGATGGCGCGGATGTGCTGGTGGGGAACAAGGGCGATAACGTGCTGGATGGCGGCGCAGGCAACGATACCGTGCGTTACGATCTGACCCGCGCAGAGGTGACCCTGAACCGGCTTGAAGACGGCTCTGTTGAGGCGGTGTCAGAGATGGGCACGGATACGCTTATCGGGATCGAGACCGTGATGTTCAGCGATGAAGCCATCACCTCAAAGACGCTTTCCGCGACGGTGCTTTCTGCCGAAAGCACGGATTATTTTGGGGATATTCTTGCGGGAACCGACGGGGATGACGGGCTTTATGCGGGGGGCTTTTCGGTGGGGCTTGCTGCTGATGAATCCGCACAGGTGTTCCGTCTCTATCAGGCGGCATTAGATCGGGTTCCTGACACGGGCGGTCATGCAAGCTGGACGGAGGCTCTGTTTGAAGGGGCCTCGACACTGTCAGAAGTCGCGGCTGGGTTTGTGGCGTCGACAGAATTTCAGACCACATAC
Source organism: Sulfitobacter sp. (assembly GCA_039967155.1). Lineage (GTDB taxonomy): Bacteria > Pseudomonadota > Alphaproteobacteria > Rhodobacterales > Rhodobacteraceae > Sulfitobacter. The sequence goes on from JBDVSG010000160.1 coordinate 3,058, forward strand.
GGGGATCTGGACACAGGCGATTTCGTCGATCTATTGTACCAGAATGTTCTGGGCCGCGCGGCTGATGCTGGGGGGCGCGCAACATGGGTCGCAAGGATAGATGAAGAGGGCCTATCGCGCGCCGATGCGGTCACGGGTTTCTCTGAAAGTGCCGAATTAATCGCCGCAACCTCTGCTGCATCAAACAGTTTTACGCAGTCGCGCACGGAGTCGGAATGGAGCGACGATGTCTACCGTTTATATGTTGCAACGCTCGACCGTGACCCTGACCTGACGGGGTTTGAGGGATGGCTTGGAGATTTGGCCGCAGGGGCTGACTTTACCGATGTTGTGACGGGGTTCGTCGCGTCGCCAGAGTTCAGCGCGACATATGGCGATCTGAATGATGCCGATTTCATCGATCTGTTGTATAATAACGTTCTGGACCGTGATCCCGATGATGCTGGAGAACAGGGCTGGCTGGACGCGATAGCCGCGGGGCAATCGCGTGAGGAAGTCGTCCAAGCCTTTGTGCAAAGCGATGAGTTCAAGGCCAGCACCGCGCAGCCGTTGCAAGATTGGGTCGCCGCGCAAGGTGTGCAGGATGTGATCATTGGCGGCGCAGGCGATGATGTGCTGGCGGGAGGGGCGTTGTCGGATGTCTTTATCTTTGATGCCGCTGCAGAGGGGGGCAACACCGTCCTAGACTTTGAAGCGTGGGATGTCGTGCAGTTTGAGGGCTTTGGCTATGACGCTGCCGCAGATGTACAAGAGCACCTGAGCGCAGCTGGCGACGATCTGGTGTTCTCGGACCAAGGGGTCACTGTGACATTCCTAGACACCGCAGTGATTAACGATGACATGATTAACATCTAGAAACGGTGTTCGACGCCTAGTCGAAGGTTGAGGGCGGTGCTTTTGCGCCACTGCATATCCAGTACGACACGGTCTGAAGGGGCGTCTACATGGGCGACCGCCATGCGTATGAATGCAAAGTGATCGCTGAAGTGTTCGGTGCGGCGCACGTTTAATAAGGCCGAGGTGATATGCGTGCGTGCGACCAGCGCTTGCGCGCCAATGCCGCCGGCGACATCCATGTTCCAATGCCCCCACGCGTGCAGATTGCGGCGCAAGGCCAAGGTTGGGCTGAGACTGAGATGCTGCGTTTTCAGTGTGAGATCATCGCGCAAAATATCAATGCCATCTTTGATGAACCACCGCGTGCGGCCATACTCCAGCCGTAAGGCCCCTACCAGATCAACCTGCGGGGACAGGGCTTCAGCATGCTGCCAAGTTAAAGCGACCGCGCTGTGGTGCTTTAATCTGAGTGGTCCGTTGGCATTGACCGACCGGCGGAGCCGCCCGTCGCGGCTTCCGCTGTTGCCCTCTGTGTCATCTGATGCGTTAGACCGGCCTAAAAACTGGTTTACAGTCCCTGTGGCAGCTGTCGCTTGATACCAGTAACTGCCGCTGCCTATCGAAATCGCAAGATCAGCATGGGAGGGGGACACGGAGAATAAAATCAACAGAAGAAAAAGCTGAAGGCGCTGTAGACCGCGACGGGTTTTTTTTGGGGCAGGCCATAATAGGGTGGATTTCGAGCGGAGCATGGATATTCTGATCACGTAATTTGCCACTGTTGTATAGAAAAAAGTACTTATTGAAGTGCTGCCAATACATTTTTAGAATCTAGAAAGTGAGACCTATGTCACGTCCGAATATTATTTTTAGCACACTTATTTATTCTGATACTGCCGACCCTAGCGATTTATTCGATACTACGGGGCTCGATAACCTTGAACTTGATTTCGAGGATGAACTGCAAAACCTGGGCGACATGGCTGCATTTCAGGAGGATCCCACATCGATCCAAGCGGGTCAAATCACATGGGGTGACGCAACCAATGGCGCGACGCTAACAGGGAGTGGCTTGAACCAGATCCAGGATCTGGAAACGCTCGAGCAACAGCTGGAAAATGGGATCGCCTCGGGGGCCTTTGACACGCTGAGCTTTTTCTCTGGCGGGAGAAATGTGTTGTCGCTGCAATTTGCAGATGATGCGCTTACGCTCAGCTCTGGGGGCCAATCTTTGGCGTTGCGCGGCGCGCTGCCCACAGAACTTCAGGACATTTTCGATTTTGCGACCCATATGGGCAACGTGCTGGCCGAGACAAACCTGACGGCGGCGGCGACCTTCCTAAGTGACTATGATCTGGAAGGGCTACGTTTGATCGATGATGGCACTACGCTGTTTGATCTGACGCTGGACAATGCAGGCTTGCGTCTTAATGCGGGCGGAGGAGAGTTCCGCGTGGATGGCAGCCTGCCAGCAGATAGTATTGGCACGCTGGTCGAGCTGTTTCAGGATCTGATCGCGCTGGATGAGACGGCTCAAGGGTTTACGGATCTGGGGCAAGTGGCCGATCTGGCGATCAGCAGCATTTCACTGACAGCTGCTGACGGCACAGAACTGATCCGCACCACAGGTGCCTTGGATGAAGTTTCTCCGCTGTTTGAAACCACTATTATTCAAGGTACATCGGGTGATGATCTCGACGTTTACGTCGATGGCTATGGCAGCGATTCAAATAGTGTTGTGGCGAATTTGGCTGCGGGTGATGACAGTGCCTTTGTCTTTGGAGATGATTCTCAGGTTCCTGTGACGGTCAATGGCGGTGCCGGTTTCGACCGGATTTCGGTGTTTGGCTACGGCTCGGAGCAGACGGTGGTTGATTTCTCTGAAGGAACAATCTCCGGCTATGAGGGCGGGGGTGCCCTCAACTATAGTCTCGATATGACAGGGTTTGAGGAAGTGGCCACCGCCACGTTCCAATCGGTGCTTATATTGGGGGATGATGCGGCGAATACGGCGACACCGATCGACGTATTCGGAGACTTCTACTTCTACGGCGACGGCGGTACCGATATTCTCGATCTGACAGAGCTTTCGCGCTATAGCGTCGGTGAGGGCGGGTTGTATCAATCCGATCTGGCCAATTTCTACGCCAACTATATCGGTGGTGGCGCTATTGAACTGACCCATAGCGATAGCTCTGCTTTCATTACAGTGGAAGAGGTGGAGCAAGTCCGCGTGCTGGGGAATGCCGGTGGTGAGATTCTGCTGACCTTGGAGCAAGCGCTGGATAGCGCTGAGACGGATGCTGAGTTCACATTGGGCACCGCGGCTGCGGACCAATTGGAAGGGGACGACGGCGCCGATATTCTGATCGGCAATGCGGGCGATGATTTTCTGTACGGTGACGGCCTGCAGGCCAATCTGACGGGGGATGTGGCCGGTCAGGTGTACCGCATGTATCAGGCGACGCTGGCGCGTGCACCCGATGGGGGCGGTTATCAGAACTGGGTGGAAAACCTGTTTGAGGGGGACCTCACCCTAGATCAAATGGCCAATGGTTTTGTGAACAGCACGGAATTCCAGAACACCTACGGCAGTCTGAACAACACCGGTTTTGTTGAACTGCTCTACCAGAACGTGTTGGGCCGCGCGGCAGATGCAGGTGGCTTGCAAAACTGGCTGGATGCGATGGACGCGGGCACAAGCCGCGCAGGCGTTGTGCAGGGTTTCTCGCAGGCGGCCGAGTTCCAAGCAAGCACCGCGCAAGCGTCTGCAGCTTTCGCGATGAGCCAATCCGAGGCCGTCTGGACCGATGAGATTTACCGCGTCTACCGCGCCACATTGGACCGCAACCCTGATCAGGGTGGTTTTTTGAACTGGGCCGAATTGATGGGCTCGGGCAGCGAACTGGACACGATGATCGAGGGTTTTGTGAACAGCACGGAATTCCAGAACACCTACGGCAGTCTGGATGACACCGGTTTTGTTGAACTGCTCTATCAAAACGTATTGGGCCGTGCGGCCGATGCGGGTGGTTTGCAAAACTGGCTGGACGCGATGGACGCGGGCACAAGCCGCGCAGGCGTTGTGCGGGGGTTCTCGCAGGCATCTGAATTCCAAAGCGGCACGGCAGAAGACCTGAAGGAATGGGTTCTGGATCAAGGCATCCATGATATCATCGAAGGCGGCAGCGGCACAAATACGCTGTCGGGGGGGCTGCTGGCCGACCGATTTATCTTTGATCTGGAAGAGACCAGCACCTCAACCATTATGGATTTTGAAGCTTGGGATGAATTGGTCATCAACAGAGCCGCTTACAGCGACTTTGACACCTTCAGCAACCACCTAAGCCAGCAAGGTGACGATCTGGTATTTGAAGATCAAGACCTGACCATCGTCTTTACAGGGGTGGATACAATCACCGAAGATCAGGTTTTCTTCTGATCGGCAAGACAGGCTCAATCGGTCTTTTCGCCGGTTGAGCCAACCTTTTGGGGCAATTTCGCCGCTAGATATAAGGAATTTAGATATGATTAATATTACTTTTTTCGGCAATACGGACGACTATTTTCATGATGCCTTTGATGATCTTGCATTGGTTTCTTATACGAGCACCAGCATCACTGTGCTGGATGCGACATCAGGATTTAGAAGCATATTATCTGGGGTAGGCTTTGCTGAGGATTCATCAACAGAATCTGGCTTCCGTGGCACCATCACAGGTATCTCTACTGTAGACAGTGCAGGGGCGGCAGTCCTGACAGCGACTGACCTTAATTGGGAAGTGAATACATTCGACGCTGCGATCGAGGCCTATAGTAACAATAACGGTCTCTTGTTAACTGAACTTCTGAGCACAGATGATATTACATTGGATGCAAGCGCTGCCAGCGAAGGTATCGATCTGGGCAATCTGCTGCGCGATGTGACCTCTTATGTGGATGTGTTTGGATCTGACCACGGGGATGTCCTGTATACCGGTACGGGCTCGGATGTCCTGATAGGGGGGGCAGGGGACGACTATATCAACCCCGGTGATAACACTGATTTTGACTACGTCGATGCGCATACTGGCGATGATACCATTGATGCAGGCGACATTGTCACGGGCTATCTGGATGTTGATCATTGGAGCCTGACGGCCAGTGCAGGACAGACAATCAATGTGGATGGCACCAACAATACGGTGAGCATTCTTAAAGGCGCGTCTAATGGAACGACAACCATTTCTGATGCCAATAATGCGATGCTGGCGGACGGGTTGGGCATTGGGGCCACCGAATTGGATGATGTGTTCAATGTGGATCTTGTTGATGGCGGGTGGCTGCAGCTGTCTGGGGGCGGCGGTAATGATGTCTTCAACATCGACACTGGAACTGGGCTCGTGCGGCTTGATTACCGCGATGATGCGCGCGGGGACGTCGATGCAACCAGTGGGCTGGTGCTCAACCTGTCTACTGGTCTGGTCTCGAATGACGGGTTTGGCGGTGTTGATCGGATTAATGCAGAAGACGATGCGCGCATTGAAATCAGAGGAACACATCTTGCTGATGTGATGACCGGGGGCGATGGCGATGACCGGTTTATTTCAGAAGGGGGCAATGACACGATCAGTGGCGGTGCCGGTGAGGATATTGTGCGTTATGATCGAAGTGGTTTGACCGCTGGTGTGACGGTAGATCTCAAAGGTGGGACTGCGACGGGCACATGGGATGGGGTGGCTTTCAGCCATACCTTGAACTCTATCGAATGGGTCCGTGGCAGTGACTATGGGGATTCCATGTCAGGGGATACAGGAACCAATGTATTGGGGGGCCGTGGCGGGGATGACTTCCTGTACGGTGATGGCATTCAAGCTAATCTGACAGGGGATGTGGCGGGGCAGGTGTTCCGTATGTATCAGGCCACATTGGCGCGTGCCCCCGATGCAGGCGGTTATGAAAACTGGGTAGCAGGTTTGTTCGAGGGGTCGTTGAACCTTGTTCAGATGGCAAGTGGTTTTGTGAACAGCACAGAATTCCAGAACACCTACGGCAGTCTGGACAACACCGGTTTTGTTGAACTGCTCTACCAAAACGTGCTGGGCCGCGCGGCCGATGCGGGCGGTTTGCAAAACTGGCTGGACGAGATGGATGCCGGCACAACCCGCGAAGGGGTCGTTTTGGGATTTTCACAATCGTTGGAGTTCCAAAACAGCACCGCGGCAGAGTCACAAGCCTTTGCCATCAGCCAATCCGAGGCCGTCTGGACCGACGAGATTTACCGCGTCTACCGCGCCACATTGAACCGCGACCCTGACATCGATGGTTTTCTGAATTGGGCGGACGCGCTTGGCTCGGGGACCGAGTTTGACACGATGATCAATGGGTTTGTGCGGAGCACTGAATTCCAGATCGCTTATGGCAGTCTGGACAACACCGGTTTTGTTGAGCTGCTCTATCAAAACGTATTGGGCCGTGCGGCCGATGCGGGCGGTTTGCAAAACTGGCTGGACGCGATGGACGCCGGCACAACCCGGGCAGGCGTTGTGCGGGGGTTCTCGCAGGCGTCCGAATTCCAAAGCGGCACGGCAGCGGACCTGAAGGCTTGGGTGCAGAATCAAGGCCGCCATGATGCCATCGAAGGGGACAACGGCACGAACATGCTGTCGGGGGGGCTTCTGGCCGACCACTTCTACTTTGATCTGGAAGAGACCGGCACCTCAACCATCATGGATTTTGAATCTTGGGATGAATTGTACGTCTTTAGAGCCGATTACGGCGATTTTGGAACCTTCAGCAGTCACCTAAGCCAGCAAGGTGATGATCTGGTATTTGCCGATGAGGGCCTGACCATCGTCCTCACAGGGGTGGATACACTCACCGAAGATCAGGTTTTCTTCTGATCGGGCAAGGTTGATTGAGCAAACCGTCAGTCCGCCCCTTCCTGTGAACGGGCTGGATTTAAAACGCAAAGCGCCCCTGACAGTGTATGTCAGGGACGCTTTTATTTCTGCCTAAGAGGGCGGTGCAGCTTTAGACGTTAAAGCGCACGCGCTCCATTTCGGCCAGGGTGAAATCTTCGAAGATGATGTTCTGGTTGGCATGGTTGAAGACCACATTCCCACCTGTTTGGGTCATGCGGGCCATTGCATCCTCTTGTGTGGCAAAACCAAATCCGGATAATTGCAATTGGTCCCAAGGCTCAAACCCGTAGATCGTATCATTGCCGCCCTCGCCGTTGCGGAAGATGAACAGGTCTGATCCGAGACCGCCGTTCATCTGGTCATCGCCGCCCCCGCCTTCGATCACATCGTTCCATTCAACCCGCGTTTCGCGCATGAATGCGTCGAGGATGCTATCGGTGCTGTTGCGGTATTCGCCAGAGTTAGAGAAGCCCAAGACCACAGAGGCACGGCTAGCCCCTTCAGCAAGTCTTCCGGTCCATGTCTCCAGCCCACCTGCATCAGCAGCGCGTCCCAAAACATTCTGGTAGAGCAGTTCAACAAAGGCTTCATCGCCCAGTGCGCCATAAGTGTTTTGGAATTCTGGGCTGTTCACAAAGGCCCCGGCCACACGTTCGATATCGAAGTTATCGGTCTTTAGGGCATCAACCCAGCCAAGGAAGCCACCAGCATCTGGGATCCGGCCCAAGGTGGCCCCATAAAGGCGCAGTACCTGTCCCGATTCAATGATGTTCTTGCGGCTGTCTTCTGATTGTAGGTTCGCGGATTCATCAGACAGGATCTGATCACTTGCATCGCCGCGCAGGGTTGTGCTGTCCGAAGCATCCCCAAGGATCACAGCTGATGAGTCTCCTGCCGCAATTGTCTTGGTGGCACGGATGCCAAAGCTTTCGGTGAGGTTCTGGAATTCAAGGCTGCCGGTGAAGCCTTGCAGAACCTCTGCACGACCAACGCCATTTTCCAGCTGTGTGAGCCATCCGTTCAGCCCGCCAGTATCTGCAGGGCGGCCAAAGAAGGCAGAATACAGCGTTCTTACATATTCTTCATCGCTGGTCCCGCGGTTCTGGAATTCGGCAGAGTTGATAAAGCCGCTGGCAATATTTTCACCGCTTTGGATGCCTGTTACCAGATTGTCGGTCCAGAAATTGATACCTGCGGGATCAGCGCTGCGGCCCAAGATCGTATCATAGAAACGTGCGACGAATTCCTGAATTTCATGAAGTGACTGGCTGTTTTGATATTCGGCGGTGCGGTATTCAGTATCAGGGTCACCGGCACCTGTGGCCTCTAGGGGGTTTTCCCAACGGTAAATGACCGCTTGATCGCTGGTTTCTGTGGATCCTGCAGAGATGATATCAAGGTTGCCATCGGCATCGATATCTTTGGCCAGTGGGGAGCCTGTGTAGGTGTTGTACACCTGTTCCGCGCGGGTGGTGCTGGTCAATTGGGTGCCATCGCTATCCAGCACAATGGTTTGCGATCCCATGTTCAGGATGATTTCCAAATCCCCGTCCGCATTGTCGACGTCAACAGCAATAACTTGGTGACCGATGGGCAGATTGGCATCGGTCCCTGTCAAAGCAGGGTCTGAATAGGGGCTGGGTTGGGTTTCAAAGACAAGTGTACCATCGGCATTCCATGCATAGACCCAACCGGTGATGGTGGTGGCGATGATTTCGTCACGGCCATCGCCATTGAGGTCGGCCAAGAGGGGCGCCGCAAGCGTCTGGCCGTTGGTCTCCAATGTGGTCTGTTCAGTGCCATCGGCATTCCAGACCTTGATGAACTGGCCGCGTTCATCTTGGAAGAAGTTCGAGGTCCCGTGAATGATTTCCAGCCCGCCGTCATTGTCGATATCCGCGATCTTGGGGCTGGACCACAGCGCCTGTTCGATGAACTGGCCGCGGAAATCAGCAGAAGTGGAATCAAAGATTTGGTCGGTCCAGCCGTCGATGTTTGACAAGCCGTAATTCGACAAGACATGCAAAATGCCCCCCTGCTGAGGAATCCCCGCATTGGGGTTGTCTGTGATGTCAGCAGGGACAACCAGTTCGAATATGCCGTCACCGTCTAGATCGGCAATGCCTGGTGTTGTTGCCGTGGTGTCATGCAGATCAACCTCGCGCTCCAACGTGCCGGTGGCACCGTCTACAATATACAGGCGGTGATCCCATGAGGTGAATATGACCTCGCGTTTACCATCTGCATCGATGTCAAACACACGTGGCGTGCCATAGACACCTTCCGGGCGGCCATCTGGGCCTGCTTCATCGGATCCGAAGACGTCTTTCGTTTCAAAATACCACAGCTCATTGCCATCGGCGTCCAGCGCGTAGACACCGCCCTTATCGCCAGGTTGGCCCGGAGTACCGAATTGCTGTTCGTTGTTGGCACCGACACCGACGATGATATCAATGCTGCCATCCCCGTTCACATCCGAAAACACCGCTTGGGAAGAGACGGATGTTGTCTCATATGTCAGGCCCGTTTCACTGTCTACGCCTGTGATGGGGTCAAATGTTTTGGTCCATTTAACGCTGCCATCATCCTCCAGCACGATTAAACCGCCTGGGCGGACTTCATTTCCTTCATCATCCAAGGCTTTGGACGCGCCTACAAAAATTTCATCCTCGCCGTCATTGTCGATGTCATAGGCAGCGATAGAGGCGTTGCGGATGGGGCCAAAATCCAGTTCTTGCGACCAAGTATTTTCAGGCAGGTCAGTGACCAGCGTATAGGTCATGGCAACCCCGTTCGGGGTGGTGTTGTTTGGATAAGAAGGGGAGAAAACCTGTAGATAATATGTGTCGGTGCTATTCGCCAAGAAGCTGATTTCTTCGGTGCCTCCAATGACATTGGTGCCCTGCGCGACGGTGCCATCAGCATAATAAAGCACCATGTTCAGCTCAGCCGCCGAGGTTGCATCCTGTCCTCCTGTGGAGGTCATGGAGAAATTCAGTTCGCCAGGGCCGGTGTTGATTTGGAACCAATCCTGCCCAGACCCGACGACATTCTGCGTGCCTGAGGTCAGTAGAGTGGCCGTTTCAAGTGTTTCGCCCGGGTTGTTTGGCCCGCGAATTTCTATTTCGGGCAGCTCAGTGTCGAGGGTATAGCTGAGGCGGCTGCCATTGGGGGCACCGTCAGGGAAAGCATTCGCAAAAACCTTCAGGTAATAATCACCCGCTTCGGGCAGCACATAAGAGATATTCTCCTCTCCGGTGCCTGGTGTGATGCTTGACGTCAGCACCTGTGTGCCATCGGCGTTATACAGCGCCATGTTGAGATCCGAGAACTTCCCCTCCACGTCCGGGCCTTCGCCAAGGGCGATGTTCAACAGGCCTGATTCAGCCTCAATCTTATGCCAATCCACAGTCGCGCCATTGAAGATGGAGGTGCCATTGGTCAAGGTGGCAGCCCCCTCGAGGGTATCGTTGGCTTCTGTGACATCTGCTTGGGGGAGCTCAATATCTAGGGTGTAGTCTAGCTTGATACCGCCAGAGGTGGCATTGGGGGCGCCGGCCCAGAAAACCTTTACAAAATACTCACCCGCAGTGTTGGCGGTATAGATGATTTCTTCCGTACCTGTCGCACTCTGGCTGGCGGAGAGCACCTGACCGTTTGCATTATGCAAGGTAACGTTAAGATTTTGCGGGTCTGCATCGGCATCCGCCTGCAGGTTAATCTTGATCTCACCAGAGAGACTGTCGAGGCGGAACCAATCCACAGCAGAGCCTTCGATGGCATGGCTGCCAGCGGCCAGATCACGGGCATCTGCAATCAGATCATTGCCATCGCTGGCACTGGCATCGGGTAGAGACACATCCAGTGTGTAGGTCATCTGCAAATCTTCGGGAGGGTTCTCAACGAATTGCGCTGTCGTTACCCGCAGGTAGTATGTACCCTCTGTAGGCGTCAGAAAATCGATGATTTCATCGGCGTTGGGTTGCAGATCCGACCTGAGAACATTGCCCGCCGCGTTAAACAGGACCATCGCCAGATCACGGTCTTCATTGTCTTGCTCCATGGTGAATGACATGGTGCCCGCATCGACATCCAGACGGTACCAGTCGACGCCATCTCCTTGAATCTCGTAGAACCCGCTGTTCAATGCAGTAGCTGTTTCAAGGCTTTCGTTCGGGTCAAAGCTGGTGACCGCGAGCGTGTCGGCGAATTCTTCGAAAATATCCATGTGACGTCGTTATCCTGTGTTCGATTTTGTCTGGCGGCAGGTGTCCTGTGGGGGGTCCTACTGTTCTTCTTGAGGGTCTTGATGAAATTTTGGTGTTATTATGAAGGCGATGAAGAAAAGGTTTTCGTCAAATTATAGAAAGATTTTTGTCAAATTTTGATTGTTTCCAAAAGGCGGCCCATAATTGTTTCCAAACTGTGTCCAATAAGGGGCAGGTTCAGTTGTATTTTAGCGCTCTGGGCTGAGAGGCTTGTCTTGCGCTGTTGTTAGGTTTGTTCTGGGTGTTAGCAGTATATTATCGACACTATTTCACAGGACCTAAATCATGAAGCAAACAACCTCACCCATCGCAGGGCAAAAGCCAGGCACGTCGGGACTGCGTAAGAAAACGGTTGTGTTTATGAAGCCAAATTTTCTGGAAAACTTTGTTCAATCTATTTTTGACGCGATCGATGGCGGGGCGGGCAAGCGGTTTGTTCTGGGGGGCGATGGGCGGTTTTTTAACGATAAAGCCATTCAAACAATCATTGCGATGGCGCAGGCCAATGGGGCGGCTGAGGTGATCGTGGGGCAGGGCGGTTTGCTCTCCACGCCGGCCGCATCGCATCTGATCCGGTTGAAGGGCGCGGATGGTGGCTTCATCCTTTCAGCCAGCCATAATCCCGGCGGTGTTGATGAAGACTTTGGGTTGAAATTTAACGGCGATAACGGAGGCCCCGCGACAGAGGCGGTCACTGCAAAAATGGCTGCGATCAGCGCCGAAATCACCCGCTATTACAAAGCTGATATAGCGGCTGTAGATCTGGACACATTGGGGGAACAGACCCGCGGTGAGATGAAAATAACCGTGGTGGATCCTGTGGCGGATTATGCTGCGCTGATGGAAAGTCTTTTTGACTTTCCCGCGATATCGGATCTGTTCGCCGGTGGTTTTGAGATGTGCTTTGACGCCATGCATGCGGTGACGGGCCCCTATGCCCATAAGATCCTAGAGCAACGTTTGGGCGCGCCTGCGGGGACAGTGATCAATGGAACTCCGTCAGAGAATTTTGGCGGCGGCCACCCTGACCCCAACCCGATTTGGGCGCATGAATTGATGGCCCGGATGACAGGCGCGCATGCGCCGGATTTCGGCGCGGCCTCTGACGGGGATGGTGATCGTAATATGATCGTCGGGCGCGGTGCTTATGTGACGCCCTCTGACAGCCTTGCGGTGCTTGCAGCGAATGCGCACCTGGCGCCAGCATATGCCAAAGGAATTTCTGGCATCGCGCGTTCTATGCCCACGTCAGGTGCGGCAGACCGTGTCGCGCAGTCCTTGGGGGTCGAGATCTTTGAGACGCCCACAGGGTGGAAATTCTTTGGCACATTGCTTGATGCAGGCCGTGTGACAATCTGCGGCGAGGAAAGCGCGGGCACGGGATCGGATCATGTGCGTGAAAAGGACGGGCTATGGGCGGTGCTTTTGTGGCTCAATATTCTGGCTGTGCGGAAAATGTCGGTTGCGGATTTGATGCAGGACCATTGGGAAAAATTTGGCCGCGACCACTATACAAGACTGGATTTTGAGGCCGTCCCCACCTCAGATGCAAACGCGATGTTGGAGAGCCTAAGCGCCCGCATGCCCACATTGGCAGGCACTGTTGTGGGGGGGCTGATCATCACATCTGCGGATATTTTTGCCTATACCGATCCCGTTGATGGGTCGAGCAGCGCCAATCAAGGCTGGCGTGTCTGGTTTGAGGGAGGCGCGCGTGCGGTGTTGCGCCTGTCTGGCACAGGGACCGAAGGGGCAACTGTACGGCTGTATCTTGAACAGTACCAACCGCCACAGACAGGTGATTTCAGCGATACAGAAGCCCGTCTTGGCCCCTTGCGCGCGGCCATCATGGAGCTGTGTGATTTTCAAGGGCATTTGGGGCGGGTTACGCCTGATGTCACCACTTGAGGGGATAATGTCATAATTTGGCCCTTGTCCTGCGCGATTACGCGCGTAGAGGCACGAGGCTAAATGTGATGCGCAGCAGGGCGGATAAACCGGATGCAAATAGACCAAACAGCGGCATGACAGCGTCGGAGGTAAAGCCGTTTGGGGCCCTTTCTGTGTTATCACGTTAACTTCCGCATCAACATTGATCGCAAGGTTAGAGAGAGCACAGCAGTTCTGCCGCCGCGTTCTGGGCGTCGAATGCTTCGAGCTGTGTTCGCGGATTATTAGAGCTGATCGGTGGCGTGTAGGGGCAGAGAAACAGTTTCGATTGGCGGAGTGAATTGATACGAAGCGCTGCAGGTTTACTGGTGATGGATGGTCGGGCAACAATGCGTTTCGCTGCCTTAGTATTTCATGCAATCCCAGCCACTCTAGTCGTCAATACAACTTCATCAAGATGCCAAATATTGCCTGGCGTGTGGCTGATGGCAGAGGTTGCACAGCGACCGTAAGCCGTGTTGCTTTTAAATATTGGTAACGTTAAGACAGCCTCATTGGATAGAGTAGTACGACAGAATTTACGAGGTTTTATAATGCAAGAATTTAATGAAAATATTAACTCTTTAATCTCATTGATGTACGACGTGATATTAGGCAGGACAGCGGATGAATCTGGGGCTGATGCTATAAAGGCTACAGTTAAAGATCGGGATAGTTTTCTTAATGTTCTCAATCAGTTTTTCCATTCTGAGGAAGCCATCAGGCGCGGCCTCACCAGCATTAAGGTTGCTCAGCTATATGCCGCTTTTGTGAGTGAGAATCCCGAAGACACTACGCTTAAACCATTACTTTTCCATTTTTTAAAATATGGTTTTGGTCGCCAACAGGTTTCTTGGGTATCTGATCTGTCAAAATCTCCGCAACCCAAGGCTTATGCTGGCAGCCTTTGGGTGGTCCCGGAGTATGGTGCTATTGAAGGCTGGCTGGTGGTGTCTGAGGATTTGGACAGCCTTGTTGTCAAAATGCACACGAAAGAGCACGGCGTCGTTGAAGAAACCTGTAAGGTGGAGGCGGGTATTGCATTTGTAGACTTCCTTTTGCCCATGGCGTTGGGTGAAACATATGATATATTGTATGATGAAAGCACGTCAGTGATTTCGCTTTATAAGAGCGGAGTTTTGAGAAATCGGCTATTTAATTCTGATTACTATGTAAGTGTTCACCCTGAAGCGAAGGAAGCACCTTTTTCGCATTTCATAGAGTGCAGAGAAGAAACTGTAGCGAAATTCAACCCGTTCTCTGTGCCGCAGCTTGAAGAGCTCCGAGCCCTTGACAGCGCGTCCGTCCTCAGGGTCGATAGCCTCGAAGCGGCCCCCTTTTTGGAAGGGTTGTTGGATGTCGAATACTGTGCGGGAAATGCAGGAAGGCCTATAGACGACATTGTTCAATACGCAACACAAAAGGTGATGGATGGTGAGTGGATCGATTTTCATCCTTTGTTGGTCCGTGCAGATTTTGAGCGTCATGCAGCAACTAGTCTGCTCGCGTGGATCGAGCAGTTGAGTGATCCTACCCAGTCACTGGTAGGATTGCGTTTCGATCGCTTCTCGCCTCATTTTTATCGTAAAACTTGTGATAAATTGTCCTATGAGAATGAGTTCGTAGACTATATCTATAACAAACAGGCAACGTCGGGTGATCCGCACCCGTTTTGCAACACTTGGTATGCTACCCAATATTTACCCGGGACGTTTATACCACCACGGCGAGGTATCTGGGCTGATAGCTTTTGCAACCCGGGAAAATACCCTATCCCGTTTAGCCCATTCTGGGAGCCGCTGTCCTTTCAGCACCTTGCAGTTACTCAAGGGAAAGTGCGTGAGCAGAAAAACAGCAGGGCGCTGGATCTTTATTTGCACCAGTCTCATGGCTTACCTCCATCGCAAACTGTCGTACCAAGTGCATTGGTTCACTCTTTTTTGGGCTACCCACTAGAGGAATGCGCTCCAGAAAAGTTGACTGGCTTTGATGTGGTTGAGGCGCTTGAAGCTGCTTTGCTGGCTAAGACAAATTATGTTGATACACCTCAGTTGAGTATATGTATCTTGAATTTTAACAAGGCGGGCTTTTCGGCTATTTCGGCGATCACGGCTGCGGTAAATGCTAATCTTCCGGTTGAGGTGATTGTATTCGATAATGGTAGTGTGCCAATGGATTTTGCCACTATTACTCATTATACAGAGAATTTGGGTAATGTGAAAGTTGTCCGGAGCGCTAAAAATCTGTATTTTGGCGAAGGTAATAATGTCATGATTGACATGAGCCGATCTGAATTTGTGCTGTTTCTTAACAATGATGCGTTTGTCAGCCCTACACTAATCGATGAGTTGGTGGAGCATCTGGATAAAACACCCGAAGCGTCAGCGGTAGGCCCTACATTTTTGTTTCCCAACCTAGAGATACAAGAGGCTGGTGGCACAATCTCTAACTGTGGGCGTCAGGTCCAACTTCATAAACACACCTCTCTTGAGAAGCATCGAGTACATATGACACAGGAGGTCATACCTGGTGTCCAATATGTTTCGGCAGCCTGTTGTTGTGTGCGGCGCAGCGTGCTGGACGATATCGGCGGGTTTGATTATATTTACGAGCCTTTTTATTTTGAGGATACCGATCTTTGTAAGCGCATGGAAGCGTTGGACTATCGTTTGGATTACCTGCCAAGCTCATTTGTTATTCACTATGAAAATGCCTCGACCCGTGAGTTTTTGTCAGATGGGTTCATGACCCAGATCGAAAAAAATCGCATGAAGTTTCAGGAGCGCTGGCTCTATACTGAAAAAGGCTTTAAGCCGCGCGAGATTTTGCCAGTGCTGCAGACACCATTTGATAAAGAGCGCAAGACTGCAGTTGTATATACACCTTTCGACGTCTCACTGGGAGGTGGTGAGCGTTATATTATGTCCTGTGCTCTAGCACTGTGTGACACATACAATGTCCTGTTTTGCAGTGACAACTACGTTAGTCGTGCGCGCATGTCGTTCATGATCCAAGATCTGCGTATTGGGGGACCAAGAGCAGGGGCCATCAAGCCTTGCCTCATGGAGGATGTAGAGGATTGGAGCGACGTAGAGGTTATGATTGTAATGGGGAATGAGATTATTCCTCCTGTAGCGATGCGCGGTAAGGTAAATGTATTCCACTGCCAGTATCCGTTCCCGGCGCACCATTCGGATCGTTTTGAGGTGAACCGCCTGAAAGATGTAAGCGCATATTTTGTTAACAGCACTTACACACAGGAAAAGGTATGCCGTGAGCAGAGAAAGCTAGGATACGATATTCCTGTGATCAGGACTGGGGCACCAGTTGCTAAAGCCCTGGGTGATGCCGTTGTCCCAAAGAACGATGGAATAATCAGAATTCTCAACACTGGTCGCTTCGAGCCATTGGGTCATTCTAAACGACAGGATGTTGCAGTTAAGTTGTTTCGCAAGTTCTACGCGAGAAACCCCAATAGCAAACTATCTCTTGTAGGGTCGGTTAGTGGCATTGAACGTCGTGCAGCATTTGTTAATGAATTGCGGCAATTATCTGGGGATTTACCAGTGGATTTCCACATTGACGCCTCCAAGGAGATTTTGGAGGAAGAACTGGCCGCCGCTGATGTATATTTTCACGCTTGTGGATTTGGTGTGGATTCTCGCAGTACGCCAGAACGACTGGAGCATTTTGGGATAGCTGTACTTGAGGCTATGGCCTCAGGAGCAATCCCCGTTGTGTACAATAAAGGCGGGCCTGCTGAGATAGTGCGAGAGGCAGGGGTCGGCTATACTTATGGCTCAATCCAAGAGGCTGTCGTCGCTCTGGAAAAGATTGCGAATTTGAGCTCTGATGAAAAAGCTGAGATGGTTACTAAAGTCCGTAAAGCCGCCTCAAAGTACTTTGATACAGCATTCCAAAAAGCCATTGTCGATCACGTTGCCAACTTGGTTGCGGATCAATGAATTTAATCAAGGGAGCTCATGGTTCCCTTGATTATTGTTCTTGATATATAGTTGAGCCCCTAAAACTCCTCCAAATTTGTGTAGAGTCCGCCCAAAAAAGGACGGACAAATGAAGGCAGGGTTTACGGATGAACAGATCATGCACTGCTCGGCAGGCGATTGCGTAGCATGATCCCGAGAGTGGAGCCGTCTGATGCGAAGCGGTTGCGTGCTTTGGAAGACGATAACGGCAAGCTGAAGAAGTTGCTGGCGGAACAAATGCTGGACAACGCTATGCTACGAGACGTCAATTCCAAAAAGTGGTGA
>JBDVSG010000161.1:0-24976 GCA_039967155.1 Sulfitobacter sp.
CATCACAAGAATTGCCGCCCAAACCTTGCGCTTCAGTCTATTCCCTCCATATCCACTAGTGCATGCCATTCAAAAGGTCCTTCATGAGCGCTCCGATATTCTCTCTTAAAGATGCAGCCCTGTGCCTGAATGGCAATGCCGGACCTGTCGAAATCTTGCGTAACATCACGTTGGACGTCGCCAAAGGCGAAAGCATCGGCCTCATAGGCCCCTCAGGTTCGGGCAAGTCTTCTTTGTTAATGATCATGGGCGGTCTGGAACAAGCAACCGGCGGGACTATCCACGCAATGGGCCAAGACCTCACGGCGATGAATGAAGACGCTTTGGCGCAGTTCAGGCGCGACCGCATGGGCATTGTGTTTCAGTCGTTTCACCTGATCCCAACTATGACCGCGCTCGAAAATGTGGCTACGCCGCTGGAAATCGCAGGTCACCGCGATGCTTATGAACGCGCCACACATGCGCTGGAAACCGTGGGGCTTGCCGCGCGGTCAGGCCACTACCCTGCACAGCTGTCGGGCGGCGAGCAACAGCGCGTGGCCCTTGCCCGCGCCACCGCCCCGCGTCCGGCAATCTTGCTTGCTGATGAACCCACAGGCAATCTGGACAGCGCCAATGGCGATGCGATTATGGACCTATTGTTTGATCTGCGCGACCAGCACGGCGCGACGCTGGTGCTTGTCACGCATTCAGATGCGCTTGCTGCGCGGTGTGACCGTGTGATTACCCTACGCGATGGGCACTTGGCATGAGCTTGCGCCTTGCCGCCCGTTTCGCCGCACGCGAATTGCGGGGCGGGTTGCGCGGCTTCCGACTGTTTCTGGCCTGCCTCGCCCTTGGTGTTGCTGCTATTGCCGCTGTAGGATCCGTGCGATCAGGGATCGAGGCAGGGCTGGCGCGCGAAGGGGCTGCCTTGCTGGGCGGCGACGCCGAACTGGAGCTAACCTACCGCTTTGCAAATGAGGCCGAGACCGCATGGATGCAGGCCAACGCGTCCAAAATCTCCGAGATCGCTGAATTCCGATCTATGGCAACGACCCCCACCGACCGCGCGCTGACCCAAGTCAAAGCGGTTGATGAAAACTATCCGCTGGTGGGCACAGTAGAACTGACGCCCGACATGCCCTTGTCCGCGGCCCTTGCCCCACAGGGCGCTAGATTTGGCGCCGCGATGGAGCGGGCCTTGATCGACCGTTTAGGGCTGATCATTGGGGATGAATTCACCCTTGGCACCCAACCCTATATCCTACGCGCTGGAATTAAACGAGAACCCGATAACGTCGCTGCGGGGTTCGCGCTTGGACCTCGGACGCTGGTGACCCGCGATAGCCTTGCCGACTCGGGCTTACTGACGGCTGGTACATTGTTTAACAGCAAATACCGGCTGACCCTGACGCAGAACATCGATATCACCACGCTGGAGAAACACGCCCAAAGCACTTTTGAAGGCAGCGGAATGCGCTGGCGGGATGCCCGCGATGGCGCGCCGGGAGTGGCACGTTTCGTAAACCGTCTCAGCGCCTTTTTGATCCTCGTTGGCCTGTCAGGCCTCGCGGTGGGCGGTGTGGGTGTGTCGGCGGCCGTGCGCAGCTATCTGGCACGCAAGACCCAAGTGATCGCAACATTGCGCGCCTTGGGGGCGGATCGGTCGACGATTTTTCAAACCTATTTCATCCAAATCGGCCTCCTGTCTCTGCTGGGCATCATGATTGGCGTCGCCCTTGGCGCGTTTGCGCCGCTGGCCATTGCCCCAATCCTCGAAGATCGCTTGCCAATTCCCACCGCTCTTGGCGTCTATCCCATGCCGTTGATTGAGGCCGCTCTTTATGGGCTGCTGACTGCCTTCATCTTCACCCTTTGGCCACTGGCCCGCACAGACCGCGTGCGCGCCGCAACCTTGTTTCGCGACGCATGGGATGGCGCGAACCGGCTGCCGTCTTGGCCATTCATCTGTGCGACCCTCAGCGCTGTCGCTGCTTTGATCGGCCTTGCGGGGTGGTTTAACGGCAGTTGGTGGCTGACCCTGTGGACATTGGGCGGCATCGCTGGCGCCCTTCTTTTGCTAGCGTTTGCAGCCTTCGTTATTCGCATCTGCGCACGGATACTTAGCCACCGTTTGCGCGGCTGGCCGCGTGCGCGTTGGGCGATGGCCGCAATTGGCGGCACGGGCGAAGGCGCCAGCGCCGTGATCTTGTCGCTCGGGCTTGGGCTGTCAGTTTTGGCGGCGGTCGGCCAGATCGACGGCAATTTGCGCAAGGCCATCGCTGGCAATTTGCCTGACGTTGCCCCCAGCTATTTCTTTGTCGACATTCAAAAAGATCAGATGGAGGGGTATTCAAAGCGCCTGACCGACGACCCCGCCGTAAGCCGGATCGACAGCGCGCCAATGCTGCGTGGCGTGATCACCCAGATTAACGGCAAACCCGCCCGCGACGTCGCGGGCGATCATTGGGTTCTGCGCGGCGACCGCGGCGTGACCTATGCGGCCACCGCAGGGCCAAAGGCTAATATCACCCACGGCGAATGGTGGGATGCAGACTATTCAGGCCCACCCCTGATCAGTTTTGCGACGGAAGAAGCCTTGGAGATGGGGCTAAAGCTGGGCGACAGCATTACCGTCAATGTGCTTGGCCGCGACATCATTGGCACCATCGCAAACTTCCAAGAGGTCGACTTTTCCACTGCTGGGATCGGTTTCATCCTGACAATGAACCCCAGCGCCCTGCAAGCAGCGCCGCACACGTTTATCTCGACCGTTTACGCCGAGCCGCAGGCCGAAACCGCGATTTTGCGGGATCTCGCCAGTGCTTACCCTAACATCACAGCGATCCGCGTGCGCGATGCGATCAATCGCGTGGCCGACGTGCTGGGCGGGGTCGCTGCGGCCACATCTTACGGCGCTGCGGCCACATTGGTGACTGGCTTTCTGGTTCTCATCGGCGCCGCTGCCGCTGGGGCAGATGCCCGCACCTATGAGGCGGCGGTGCTGAAAACTCTTGGCGCATCGCGCCGCATGATTGCGGCCAGCTTTGTCCTACGCGCCGCCCTGTTGGGTCTTGCAGCTGGCGCCGTGGCCCTTTTGGCAGGCACGTTGGGCGGCTGGGCTGTCAGCACCTATGTCATGGAGACTGAGTATGCCGTCATCTGGCCCTCGGCCTTGTTGATCATCGCGGGGGGCATCAGCGCCACAGTCATTGCTGGCTTGGGCTTTGCCCGCCGCGCGCTGTTAGTACGGCCAGCCCGCGTGCTGCGAGCGCGGGAATAATATGCACGGGAGTATTCTTACGCGGTTCCCCCTTTGCCATCCGAACAAGGACGCGTACAACCAACACAACAAGGAGCGCCAACATGTCTGACACCCTCACCTCGCCCGAAGAAAACCTGCCCGCGACGCTGGCACCTGCTGTGACAAACGCCCAACGCAGCCAGATCCTTAACATCGTGCGCCGCGCCGCGCGGGCCGAGATCATGCCCCGTTTTCGCCAGCTCTCTGACAGTGACATTCGCACCAAGTCGCGCGCTGACGATCTGGTCACCGAGGCCGACACCCGCGCCGAGGCCATGATCGCGCGCGCCTTGCAAATCGCATTTCCCTCTGCCCTTGTGATCGGCGAAGAAGCCGTTGCCGCCAAACCCGAACTGCTGGACGGCATTGCTGAGGCCCAATTAGCATTCCACATCGATCCAGTAGATGGCACGTGGAACTTCGCCCATGGGCTGGCTGTTTTTGGTGTGATCATTGCTGCTACGCGGTATGGCAAACCCGTCTTTGGATTGATCTATGATCCTGTAGCCGATGACTGGGCCATAGCGGATGAAGAAATGACGCCCCAACTGCAACGCCCCTTTGGCGCGGCGCGCGACCTGAAAGCCGCCAGCGGCAAGCCTTTGGAAGAACTGTCAGGCATCATCCCGCTACATTTTTTCCCCAAAGACAAACAAGACGCATTGGCCGCGACGTTGCCCTCTTTCGGGCGCGCCACCTCTCTGCGGTGCTCGGCCCAAGAATACCGCATGCTGGCGCAAGGGCATGTGGATTTCATGCTGACCGCGATGTTACATCCGTGGGATCACGCGGCGGGGGCGCTCATTGCGGCGCGTGCGGGCGCGCATGTTGAAATGCTGGATGGTGGCGATTACACCGCCACACGCCAGACAGGTCATTTGCTGATTGCGCCCGATAAGGTGACATGGGGCAAGCTGAAAAAGAAGTTCAGCTTCTTGATCGAAACACCGCTGGCCTCTGACGAAACCCCATCTGAAGGCTAACCCCCTCAGATGAATTTTTGATAGGCCGCTTCTGACATAAATTCTTCCAGCGCGCTTGGATCTTCGATGCTCAACTTAAAGAGCCAGCCTTCGCCCTGCGGGTCGTCGGACAGATCATCAGGCGCGCTGACAAGGCGGGTGTTTGCTTCGGTCACTTCGCCGTCCAGTGGCGACAGCAAATCGATCGCATCTTCCGCGCCTTCAATGACCACAACCGTGTCATCAACCGATACCACGTCGCCCTCATCAGGCAATTCGATGTATTTGGCGCCCCCCAATTCAGCTACAGCATGCGCGCTAAGGCCAACGGTCACTTCGTCTTCGCCTTCTTCGATGCGCAGCCAAAGATGTTCTTCTGTAAATTGCATAATCAAGTCCTCCGTTTCCTTCTATTGCCAAAGGTCGCGGCCTTTTTCAATCGCTCGTGTCTGTGCTTGCCCAAGTGATGTGACGATGGTTAGGGTGCGCATAAATTTGATACACAAAGGCCCACAATGCATCCTTGCTTCTTTGGCTATGGCAGCCTCGTTAACCGCGCAACACATACCTACACCCAAGCTTCGCGCGCGCGGCTGAGCGGATGGCGGCGCAAATGGGTATTTGGGACGGGCCGCAGCCCCGCAATCCTAAGTGTGGTTGCCGACACAGACACTATGATTGAAGGTCTCATCGCCGAAGTGCCAAATGCCGATTGGGCCGCGTTGGATCTGCGTGAGACAGGCTATGCGCGCATCGCGTCCGATGTGGTACAACACCCGCGCGATCCAGCCACCCAGATTTCGCATTACGCTGTGCCAAGCGACACATGGGTGCCGCTGTCAGACAATTTCATATTGATGAGCTATCTAGACGTTGTCGTGCAGGGGTATTTGGCCGAATACGGCGCTGCAGGGGTGGCCGATTTCTTTGCCACAACTGATGGCTGGGACACGCCCGTACTGAACGACCGCGCGGCGGCACAATATCCCCGAAGCCAGACTCTGACCGCGCAAGAAACCGCGCTGGTGGATCAAAACCTAGCCCTGCGCGGCACGCCAATCATCATGGCGTAACCGCGCAAGGCGCGTGCCTTATCCGCGCGCTTTTACAACCTGCAACAAGGGCATCACTTTGGGCATATCAGGGCCGCGGCCCTGCCCTGTCAGCGCCTTGCGCAAAGGCATAAACAAGCCTTTGCCCTTGCGGCCTGTCGCCTCTTTCACTGCTGCGGTCCAAGCGCCCCATGTGTCGCCATCGAATGGGCCTTCTGGCAGCAAAGCGATTGCTTGAGCAACAAATTCACGGTCTTCTTCGTCGATCTGCGGCTCGGCGCCTTCGCTAAACATCTCCCACCACCCTTTGAGGTCGTGCAGAGTTGTGATGTTTTCGCGGGTGACCGCCCAAAACTGTTCTGCCTTGTCGTCAGGCACGCCCAGCGCGGCGATGCTATCCGCAACGTCCGCAACCTCTAGCGTCTGCAAATAACGTGCAGTCAGTGGTTTTAGATCTTCTGCGTCGAATTTCGTCGGGGCAGAGCCAAAACGCGTGATGTCAAACCCGTCAATCAGCGCGTCCATTTCGGTGCGCAACTCAACAGGATCAGAGGATCCCAGACGCGACATCAGGCTCAGCAAGGCTTGGGGGGCGATGCCCGCCTCACGCAGGTCTTTGAGTGCAAGCGTGCCCAAACGTTTCGAAAGCGCCTCGCCCTGCGGACCGGTGAGCAGCGAGTGATGCGCGAATTGCGGCACAGCACCGCCCAACGCCTGCATGATCTGAACCTGCGTGCCCGTATTGGTCACATGGTCCGATCCGCGCACAACATGTGTCACGCCCATTTCAGTGTCATCGACAACGCTGGCCAATGTATACAAAATCTGACCGTCACCGCGGATCAAAACAGGGTCTGAAACCGATGCGCCATCGATGCTGATATCCCCTAAAATACCATCATTCCAAGCGATACGTTCGTGCTGCAGCTTGAACCGCCAGACACCGCTACCGCGTTCAGCGCGCAGGGCATCTTTGGCTGCATCATCCAGCGCCAGCGCCGCGCGATCATACACAGGCGGCTTGCCCATATTCAGCTGTTTTTTGCGCTTCAGGTCTAGTTCTGTCGGGGTCTCAAAGGCCTCATAGAAACGGCCCATGTCGCGTAGCTTTTGTGCGGCCTGTTCGTATTTTTCCAATCGGGCTGACTGACGCTCTACACGGTCCCAATGCAGGCCCAACCATTCCAGATCACGTTTAATTCCGTCCACATACTCTTCTTTTGAGCGGTTCGGATCCGTGTCATCGATTCGCAAAATGAACTCGCCGCCAGCTTTGCGTGCAATCAGGTAATTCATCAGCGCTGTGCGCAGGTTTCCTACGTGAATCCAACCCGTGGGAGAGGGCGCGAAACGGGTAATAGTTTTATCAGACATGAGAACCTCCTGTTGCTGCGCTTGCTGTCATACCGCTGCCCTTTTGTCCAGTTGCAGCAACAGACCGCCGTTTTTCCCGCATCACGCAGAGTTGAGAAAGAATCCCTCGCGCAGAGCGCGAAAACCAATATCGTCTGAATGATACACTCAACAGGAGCTTCTCATGACCAAATCACCCTTTATTTCGCGCCGCCATGCCCTGATTGGGGCGGCAGCCATGCCGCTTGCTGCGGCGACTGCCACCGCGACGCGTGCAGCAGCCCCCATCGCAGGTGCCACGACAGCACCGTTCCAGCGCGTAAAACTGGGCGGTTTTGACGTCACCACATTGCTTGCAGGGACCCGCAGCGTGCCTGGGCCACATAAGATCTTTGGCTTGAACGTCGATCAGGAGACCTTCGATGATGTCTCTGCCACAGCGCATTTGCCGACGGATGCTGCGCAGTTCTTTTTCACGCCGACTGTCGTGAACACCGGCAGCGAACTGGTCTTGTTTGACACAGGCCTTTCTGGCGCGGGCACCACAGCGGCATTGGCCGCAGCGGGATACACCCCCGATCAGATCGACATTGTCGTGATCACCCACATGCACGGCGACCACATCGGCGGCCTGTCTACGGAAGGCGTCGCGACCTTCCCGAATGCACGCTATGTGACCGGCTCCAAGGAATATGATCACTGGGCAGCAGCAGGCAACGAAGGCTTTGATGCCAAGATGAAGCCTTTGGCCGAGAAGACCTCGATGATCGGCGATGGCGACAGCGTTGTTTCTGGCATCACCTCGATGGAGGCCTTTGGCCACACACCTGGTCACATGGGTTACATGCTGGAATCGGACGGCAAGCAATTGTTGCTGGGGGGGGATTTTGCCAACCACCATGTCTGGTCGCTGGCAAACCCCGATTGGGAAGTGAAGTTTGACATGGATAAGTCAGCCGCCGCCGCCACAAGACGTAAACTGCTGGGCATGCTGGCCGCGGATAAGGTACCCTTTGTGGGGTATCACATGCCTTGGCCTGCCTTCGGCTATGTAGACACTGCGGGCGATAATTTTGCCTATGTGCCGCACAGCTATCAGTTGTTGCTGGCCTAATTGGGCCCTCGCGCGGGGTGGCGCTATAGCTGCCCCGCTGCTTTCAACTGTTCGATGCCATAATCCAGATATTCAGTACGAAATGAATGGCCTCCTTCGAACAGGCAAAACTCCAGGATATTCCCATTCCCATTCACCTGCTCAGAACACTCGAGCGCGCCGGCGCTGTGCTGTGTCGCGGCACCAAAACCGCCATGTTCGGCATACATGTCCAGCGCATCCTGAACCCTGCCCTGTTTTGTTTCACGGATGGCACGCCCGTCCAGTGGCACGGTGGTATCGCGGTCTCCGTGAATATGCACAATGCTGGTGATGTCTGGCCCGCATATCTCGGGTGGCTCCAACCAGAATGTCCCCGAGAAAGGGATGAACCCCGCAAAGCTGTCTGGCCGTGCACAGGCAAGGTTCCACACCATCATGCCGCCTGCGCTAAACCCGCTGGCAATCAAACGCGAAGTATCAATGCCGAAGCGCGCCTCGGCGTCTGCAATGATGTCCTCAAAATAGGCGAATTCGGCCTCGCCATCGCTGTCAAAGCTGCTTGGCCCTTTGGGCAGATCCCACCCCCCATTAACCCCTTCCGCCGCAATCAATGCCAAACCCTGTGCATGAACCATCTTGCGCAGGCTGCCATTTCGCATCACGCCCGCTGCAGATCCACGATAGCCATGTGACCAAATCACCGCCCCCACTGGGGCCTCAACCCCTTCGGGCATTGAAATCCTGTAAATACGGTCGCCAATACGGCAATCGCTCTCTGCCCCGCAGGCATACGCCGCTGGTGCTAACATCATCGCAAGGGCAGTCAAAACAATCCGCATGGGCCAATTCTCCTTTTTCTAACAGGAAGATGGGCCAGCCATATCACATAGGCAAATCACTGCTCTGTGTAGTTGCAAAAATCAGCTGGGGTCGCGCCAGCGGTTCGCAATCGGATAGCGGCGGTCCAACCAGAACGCCCCTTTTGTCAGCCGTGGACCGGGTGCAGATTGGAACCGTTTATATTCGGAAATATAGACCAAATGTTCGACTCTTTTGGCCACATCGCGGTCAAACCCTGCCGCCACGCAGTCCGCAATGGAGCCATCATTATCCACCAAAATCTCTAGCATCGCGTCCAATTGGGGGTAATCAGGCAGGCTGTCGCTGTCTTTTTGATCATCGCGCAGTTCAGCGGAGGGGGCTTTGGTGATGATATTTTCAGGGATCACGCGACCCTGTGGCCCCATCATCCATTCTGCGTGGTTTTCATTGCGCCAGCGGCAGGTTTCAAACACCCGCATTTTATAGAGATCTTTGATCGGATTGTACCCACCCGACATGTCGCCATAGATGGTGGCATAGCCGACTGCGACCTCGGATTTATTACCTGTGGTCAACAGCATTTCACCGAACTTATTGCTAAGCGCCATCAACAGCAGCCCGCGCAAGCGGCTTTGGATGTTTTCCTCGGTCAGATCGGGTGTGGTGCCTTCAAACAAAGGGGCCAGCGTTTCTGTGATCGCGTCTCGGCCCGCTTTGATCGGCACATAGTCATAGCGCGCACCCAAAGCTTGGGCGCATTCTTCGGCGTCCTTCAGCGAAGCCGAGGACGTATATTCAGACGGGAGCATCACGCAGCGCACATTTTGCGCGCCCAGCGCATCCACAGCAATGGTCGCCACCAGTGCGGAATCGATCCCACCGGACATGCCAAGCAAGACCTTTTTGAACCCAGTCTTGCGCATGTAATCGCGCAGACCCTGTACCATCACGCGGTAATCTTGGGCGTAGGCGTCACTATGCACCACCTTTTCGCCCTCAACGATCCGCCAGCCTTCGGGCCCGCGCTCTAGGTCAACGTGCTGGGTAACGGCATCAAAGGCGGGCATCTGAAACGCCAGCGCACCACCAGGATTGAGACCAAAGCTGGCGCCATCAAAGATCTGATCATCCTGTCCCCCAACCATATTGAGGTAAATCAGCGGAAGATCCGTCTCAACCACGCGGCTGACCATATGGCTCAGGCGGGTATCGAATTTCCCGCGGTAATAGGGCGATCCATTGGGAACCAGCAGGAATTCCGCACCGGTTTCGGCCAATGTCTCGGCGACATCTTCATGCCAGGCATCCTCGCAAATCGGGCTGCCGATACGCGTATTTCCCACAGAATAAGGCCCGCCCAACGGGCCTGCGTCAAATACCCGAACTTCGTCGAATACCGTTTCATTCGGCAAGTGATGTTTAAAAAGTCGGCTGGCGATTTTTCCGTTTTTGAGAATCAGATAAGCGTTGAACAGCTGCCCGCCCTCGACCCAAGGTGAGCCGATTGCCAACGCAGGACCATCCGCGCAGGCTGCTGCCAGCGCCTCAATATGGGTCATCGCGTCTTGTTGAAACGCCGCCTTCATCACCAGATCTTGCGCGTTGTAGCCCGCGATAAACATCTCGGGCAGCGCCACCAGATCAGCGCCTGCATCGCGGCCCTCGGCCCATGCTTGACGTGCGAGCGCTGCATTTCCCGCCAAATCCCCAACGGTTGGGTTCAACTGACCTAATGTAATGCGGAACCGTTCTGTCATGGCTGTACCTCTTATCGCTTGTGCCTGATGTATCAGATCGCGCGCCTGAAGAAAGCCCGCAAACCGCGCGAACCCGCCACAGTGCACAAAAGGCCGTTGCCCCCTCGCGGTTGCGCCCTTAGTCTGCTGTCAATAAATCGTTTAGATGACAGGACTGCCATGACTCTTCGTACCATGCTCTTTGCTGCCACCCTTGCCCCGCTTATGGCCCTGCCTGCCACAGCGCAAAATACACAAGTTCTTAGCAAGCAATACGACGATGGCGGTGTGTATGAAGGCACGTTCAAGGACGGCCTGCAGCATGGCAGCGGCACCTACACGCTGCCCAACGGATATCAGTACAGCGGCCAATGGGTTGAAGGTGAAATTCGCGGCACCGGCACAGCGAACTTCCCCAATGGGTCTGTCTATGAAGGCGATTTCTCCAAGGGTAAGCCCGAAGGCATCGGCAAAATCACCATGTCAGACGGCGGCACTTATGAGGGTGAATGGCACGCAGGCGGAATCGCGGGACAGGGCGTGGCCATACACGCCAATGGCGAACGCTACGAAGGCAGCTTTCGGAGCGGCAAAAGGCACGGTAAGGGCGTTCTGTCCAAACCCTCCGGCTATGAATACAAAGGCGACTGGGTCGATGGTCAGGCCACAGGCCAAGCTGTCATCAAAGACGCCGAAGGCGCGATATATGAGGGCACAGTCGTAAACGGCGTGCGGGCAGGCACTGGCAAACTTACCCACCCCGAAGGTTTCACCCTAGAAGGCAACTGGGCCGACGGGCAGCTGAATGGCAAGGGCAAAATCATTCAAGCCAATGGGGACACCTATGAAGGTGATTTGGTTGCAGGGCGCCGCGAAGGCACAGGCACATCGACCACCTCTGGCGGAGACATCTATGTTGGCACTTACCTGAATGACCAGCTCAGCGGCGCGGGGACATTCACCGGAACTGACGGCTATAAATACGAAGGACAGTGGGTAGAGGGCAGATCGGAAGGCAACGGTACGGTCACTTACCCCGACGGTTCAGTTCTGACGGGGGCCTTTGCCGACAACCTCGCGGAAGGGCTTGGAAAAATCACCTACCCTGATGGCTCTACTTACGAAGGCGAATGGGCTGCGGGTGTCATCCAAGGACAAGGCCGCGCGACCTACCCCAACGGGATCGTCTACGAAGGTCAATTCGTGGATGCCCGCAATGAGGGCCAAGGCACATTAACCTACGCCGATGGCCGCACCTATGTCGGACAATGGAAAGCTGGCCTGCGCGATGGCACCGGCACCGCGACCTATGCCGATGGCGCTGTCTATGTCGGCATGTTTAAGGCTGGCCGCCGCGAGGGTACTGGCAAATTCACAATGACCAGCGGCTTTTCCTACGAAGGAGAATGGTCCAGTGGCGAGATCGACGGCATGGGCACAGCAACCTACGCCAACGGAGACGTCTATGTCGGCATGTTCAAGGCTGGCAAACGTATGGGAACAGGCACAATGCGATATGCGTCAGGCGAAGAAGCAACGGGCGAATGGAAAGACGGCGCATTAACCGCACAGGCGCCCGCCACAGCACCATCGCCAACCGACAACTAACGCAAAGGTCCGAATTCGGCATCAAACGCCCGCTTACCTGCGGGCGTAAATGCGACAACCCGACTGCCCTCTTGACGTGCGGCCCAGCCAAGGTCTTGCATCCGCGCCAACATCGCGCGCCCCAAACCACCTGCTAAATGCGTGCGCCGTGCGCTCCAATCCAAACAGGCTCGGCATACAGGCGCACGTGCCTTCTGCAAGGCTGCCAGATCCACGCCAAATACGATCACAAAATCGGCCCCTGATGACGTCAGCGTCACATCCTCACCTGCGACACTCAGATGTCCGCGCGTGACCATCGCGTCAAACATTGCGATCCCGCGCGCACCCGCCAGATGATTGTAGCACACCCGTGCCTCGCGCAGCGCCAGATCTGCAGGCCCCGTGCGCGTGCGCAGATGCCCCGCACCCGCTGCCAGCCCCATCAGCGCCTCCAACACATGCGCCACATCAGACCCGCTCAAAGAGATATATTTGTGTCGTCCCGATTTTCGAACACTGATCAAGCCGCCCGCCTCTAGCTTGGACAAATGCGCACTGGCCGTTTGCACAGTCACTCCCGCCTCCGATGCAAGTTCGGTCGCCGTAAGCGCCTTACCACTCATCAACGCGGATAGAATATTCGCGCGGGCGGGATCCCCCATCAGCGCAGCGATTCGGGCAATATCTGGACCTTCTTTCATACTTCGATGCTAAGCGAAGCATCCTCACCCCTCAATAGGATAGCAAACACGCGCAACCATAAGGATAAAACCATGCTCACCTGTATCATCCGCTACCAGATCGATCCCACCAAGAAGGCTCAGTTTCAGCAATATGCCCGCAATTGGGGCCACGCGATCCCGCGCTGCGGCGCGGACCTTATTGGCTATTACGCACCGCATGAAGGTTCATCTACCCTCGCGTATGGCATCTACAACATTCCCTCACTCGCCGAATACGAAACCTACCGCCAACGGCTTGCGGCTGATCCGCTGGGCCGTGAGAACTATGAATTCGCTCAATCCGAACGGTTCCTCTTGCGCGAAGACCGCACATTCCTCACGCTAGCCTCAACACCACAGGGAGACACCACATGATTGCCGTGATTTTCGAAGTAATGATCCACCCCGACCGCAAAAGTGACTACCTTGACATGGCTGCCCTAATGCGGCCGCTCGTGGATGAGGTAGACGGCTTCATCTCGGTCGAACGCTTCCAAAGCCTCACTACCCCCGACAAGCTGCTTTCGCTATCGTTCTTCCGCGACGAAGAGGCCGTCGCCCAGTGGCGCAGTCTTGAAAAGCACCGCACGGCTCAAAGCGCTGGCCGCGGCGGCATTTTTACAGACTACAAACTGCGCATCACCCATGTCATCCGCGACTACGGCATGTTTGACCGCGACGAGGCCCCCGAGGACAGTAAAACCGTCCACGACCACACCTAACGCAGCGGGAACGCGCAGCCCCTCAAACCGCTTCTTTATTTTGCCCTTAAACTCACTGCGCTGCCCGCGCGACTGGCGCTCCGTAAAGACTGAAAAACACCTCTTCCCATCTGGGAATCCCTCGCTATAACTATCCGCATGAGAACCGACACACATAGCACCCCTACCGCGCACGCAGTTGCGCTATTGCTACGTGACCTGCTGCTAGCCCGCCTCTGAGCGTGCCCTTAGGCGCGCCCGCTCAGAGGGAAGTGCCGCGCGCCAAGAACAGCAGACAACAGAAAGACAATTCCATGACCAATTCGAAACAAGACCGCGTCTTGATCTTTGACACGACATTGCGCGACGGCGAACAATCCCCAGGCGCAACGATGACCCACGCAGAAAAGCTGGAAATTGCCCAGTTGCTGGACGAAATGGGCGTCGACGTGATCGAGGCAGGCTTCCCGATCGCCTCAGAGGGCGATTTCGCCGCCGTTTCAGCCATTGCGAAACAGGCCAAGAACGCACAAATCTGCGGCCTTGCCCGTGCACAATTTGGTGACATTGACCGCTGCTTTGAGGCGATCAAAGGCGCTGCAAACCCGCGCATCCACACCTTTATTGGGACATCTCCGTTGCATCGCGCGATCCCGAACCTCGACATGGATCAGATGGCCGAACGCATCCAAGAAACCGTGGCTCACGCGCGCAACCTGTGCGAAAATGTGCAGTGGTCGCCCATGGATGCCACCCGCACCGAAGAAGACTACCTTTGTCGCACGGTGGAAATCGCCATTAAGGCAGGCGCAAGCACGATCAACATTCCCGATACTGTCGGCTATACCGCCCCACGCGAAAGCGCCGAACTGATCCGCATGTTGCTGGAACGCGTCCCCGGCGCGGATGAGATCATCTTTGCCACCCACTGCCATAACGACCTTGGCATGGCGACAGCCAACAGCCTAGCCGCCGTTGAGGCAGGCGCCCGCCAGATCGAATGTACCATCAACGGTCTGGGCGAACGCGCAGGTAACACTGCATTGGAAGAAGTGGTCATGGCGCTGAAGGTCCGCAACGACATCATGCCCTTCCAAACCCGTGTGGACAGCACCAAGTTGATGAATATCTCGCGCCGCGTGGCCACGGTCAGCGGTTTTGCCGTCCAGTTTAACAAAGCGATTGTGGGTAAGAACGCCTTTGCCCATGAAAGCGGCATCCACCAAGACGGCATGCTGAAAAACGCTGAAACCTTTGAGATCATGCGCCCCGAAGACGTTGGCCTGACCGAGACGAATATCGTCATGGGCAAACACTCTGGTCGTGCGGCGTTGCGGTCAAAATTGGAAAACCTTGGGTTTGAATTGGGCGACAACCAGCTCAAGGATGTCTTTGTGCGGTTCAAGGAACTGGCTGACCGCAAAAAGGAAGTCTACGACGACGACCTGATCGCGCTGATGCGCACGGCCTCGGACCCTGAGGCCGACCGGATCAAGCTGAAATCCATGGCCGTAAGCTGCGGCACCGATGGCCCGAACGAGGCCAAGATGACGCTGACCGTAGACGGGGCGGACCACAGCACAGAACAAACCGGCGACGGGCCTGTGGATGCCTCCTTTAAGTGCATCAAAGCACTGGTGGAACACTCTGCCCGCCTGCAGTTGTATCAGGTTGCGGCAGTCACCGAAGGCACCGATGCGCAGGCAACAGTGTCTGTTCGGTTGGAAGAAGACGACCGGATCGTAACGGGCCAATCGGCAGATACAGACACGGTTGTCGCCTCTGCGCGGGCCTATATCCACGCGCTCAACCGTCTGTTGGTGCGCCGCGAAAAAGGTGGAACCGACAAACGCGAAGTCAGCTACAAAGACGCTGGCTGATATGGAATGACAAAAGGGCGCGTAGCAAGATCTGCGCGCCCTTGCGCAATTCGTCACATATCAGCGGTATTTCTGCGGCATGAAGACGCCGAAACCCCACAAACGGCTCTTTAATCCAACGCATCTCCTCCCTATAAAGACGCTGCTTGTGATTGCTAGAGTCGCCGGCCAACTCGTATTTACAAGGTGCTGCCCCACATGAACCTCTTTGGAAATTTCCGCGGCCTATTCTCGTCAGATATGGCGATCGATTTAGGAACCGCCAACACATTGGTCTATGTAAAGGGCAAGGGAATTATCCTGAGCGAACCCTCCGTGGTTGCCTATCACGTCAAGGATGGCGTGAAAAAGGTTCTGGCCGTGGGGGAAGACGCAAAGCTGATGTTGGGCCGGACCCCCGGCAGCATTGAGGCGATCCGCCCAATGCGCGAAGGCGTGATTGCCGATTTTGACACCGCCGAAGAAATGATCAAACATTTTATCCGCAAGGTTCACAAACGGTCGACCTTTTCCAAGCCCAAGATCATCGTCTGTGTGCCCCATGGGGCAACCCCTGTTGAAAAACGCGCCATTCGCCAATCGGTGCTCTCTGCGGGGGCGCGCCGCGCAGGGCTGATCGCGGAACCAATCGCTGCTGCGATTGGTGCAGGCATGCCGATCACCGATCCCACGGGCAACATGGTGGTCGATATTGGTGGTGGTACAACCGAAGTTGCAGTCCTGTCGCTGGGCGACATCGTTTATGCCCGTTCGGTACGTGTTGGTGGTGACCGCATGGACGAAGCCATCATCAGCTATTTGCGCCGCCAACAAAACCTGTTGGTTGGGGAAACAACTGCCGAACGGATCAAGACATCTATCGGTACGGCACGTATGCCTGATGACGGGCGTGGGACCTCCATGCAAATTCGCGGTCGCGATTTGCTAAACGGCGTGCCCAAAGAAATCGAAGTGACACAGGCGCAAATCGCCGAAGCCTTGGCCGAACCAGTCCAACAGATCTGCGAAGCCGTCATGACCGCTTTGGAAACTACCCCACCCGATTTGGCCGCTGATATTGTCGACCGTGGCGTGATGCTGACGGGCGGTGGTGCGCTGCTGGGTGATTTGGATCTTGCCCTGCGTGAGCAGACAGGCCTTGCGATTTCTGTCGCAGACGAGCCGCTCAATTGCGTGGCCCTCGGCACAGGCAAAGCACTTGAGTACGAGAAGCAGTTGCGCCACGCTATCGATTACGACAGCTAACAGCGCCGGTATCAGCGTTTGTAACTGGCTTCCACAGGAGGGCACAGCGCCGAGATGGCAAGAGACCGTAACCAGACCAACGATTATACAGGACCGCTGCGGCGGCTGTTGACGGCTGTTCTGGTCGTTATTTTGGCTGGCGTTTTCATTCTTTGGCGCATCGACAGCCCAAGGGTTGAGCGGTTTCGCGCGCAGGTCACGGACACTGTCGTGCCCAATTTTGACTGGGCAATGGCCCCCGTCACCGGCGCGATAAATCTTCTGCGCGACTTTCAAAGCTACCAGCGGCTGACCGAACAGAACGCGGAACTTCGGTCTGAATTGCGCCGCATGCAAACGTGGAAAGAAGCCGCCCTTCAGCTAGAACAGGAGAATGCGCGCCTGTTGGATCTGAACAAGGTACGTCTTGATCCGCGCCTGACTTATATCACAGGTGTGGTGTTGGCCGACAGTGGCTCGCCCTTTCGTCAATCCGTTTTGCTGAATGTCGGTGCCCGCGACGGTCTGGTCGAAGGCTGGGCAACCATGGATGGGATCGGCCTTGTGGGGCGAATTTCTGGCGTAGGAGAAGACACCGCGCGGGTGATTTTGCTAACGGATGCCAGCAGCCGCATTCCCGCCGTGATCCAACCGTCGGGACAACAAGCGATTGTTGCGGGCGACAACTCGGCCGCGCCGCCGATTGATTTTCTGGAAAACCCTGATCTGGTGCGTCCCGGTGACCGTGTGATCAGCTCTGGTGACGGCGGTGTCTTCCCCGAAGGCCTGCTGATCGGGCAGGTCGCTGCCGACCCTGGCGGGCGCCTCCGCGTCCGCCTTGCAGCCGATTTTGAACGCCTCGAATTCTTGCGCGTTTTGCGCCATCACCGCGTCACTGCAGTGGTCAGCACCCCTGCCGTGGTGACCGATGGTGAACCGACCGCACGTCCTGATCCATTGGCGGCCACAGACGCCGCTGCGCCTTCGGAATAGCAAATGGATGAACTGTCCCCTGCCCGTCTTTGGTTGATGCGTGCCGCTTTTGTGTTTCTTGCGATGCTGATCGTGTTCTTTCACCTTCTGCCGATCGACACCCAGCCCGTCAGCCTGTTTGCCCCCGAACTATCCCCGCCCCTTTCCAGCATTGACCCCGCCGAAGCGCGGCTGCGCGCCTTGCTAGACCAAGGCACAAAACGGACGCTCATTGGTCCAGATTTGTTGATCGCATTTGCCTTCGCTTGGTCGCTTCGGCGGCCGGAATATGTGCCCACTTTGATGTTGGCCACCCTCTTTTTGCTGAGCGATCTTCTGTTGCAAAGACCTCCTGGCCTATGGGCACTGCTGGCCCTGCTGGCTTGCGAGAACCTAAAAGGGCGCGGGCGGACGTTGCGCGATGCAACCTTTGGTGCCGAATGGGTGGCTGTTGCCGTTGCACTCACCATTATTTTGCTCGCGAACCGAATTGTGCTATCGGTTCTTCTGATACAACCTCCGCAACTCAGACTCAGTTTGCTTGAGTTAGGCATAACAGTGCTCGTCTATCCCGCAGTTGTATTGATCACCCGCTTGGTTATGGGTGTACGCCGCGCTGCCCCGGGTGAGTTAGACAGCTTGGGCGGCAGGGCATAAGAAAATGAGGCAAACCGCATGAGACGTTCGCGCGCAGAAACAGACGCAAGCCACACAAAGCTCAGCCGCCGCGCGGCGTTATTGGGCGGGGCACAGTTGTTGTTCATGGGGGGGTTGGCTGCGCGGATGCGATACCTTCAGGTCGACCAAGCCGATCAATTCCGCCTCTTGGCAGAAGAAAACCGGATCAACATTCGTCTCATTCCGCCAAAACGCGGCGAAATCTTTGACCGCAACGGCATGCAGCTGGCGCAGAATGTGCCCAGCTACCGCATCGTTATCGTGCGTGAAGATGTGGGCGATGTTTCAGTTGAGGATGTGTTGCAACGTCTGGCCGATCTCATTGATCTCACGCCAGAACAAACCGAAAGCGCGCTTGCAGAGCTGAACCGCTCTGCCCCGTTCCTGCCCGTTACAATTGCAGAAGATGTCAGCTGGGATGCGGTCAGCGCGGTTTCGGTCAACGCCCCCGCCTTGCCCGGTGTCTCACCCGAGGTGGGCAGCACACGGGTGTATCCGCGCGGATCCGATTTTGCCCATGTTGTTGGCCGTGTGGGGCGCGTTAGCCAAAAAGATCTCGATGCATTGGAAGATCCTGATGCCGTCCTGCGCATCCCGCGGTTCCAAATCGGCAAGATCAACGTGGAGGCCCGCCAAGAGGACCAGCTGCGCGGCGTCGCAGGCACCAAACAGGTCGAGGTGAATGCAACAGGCCGTGTCATGCGTGAGCTGGAGCGTCGCGAGGGCCAATCAGGGGCCGACCTGCAGCTGACAATCGACGCCAAATTGCAAAATTACGTCCAAGCGCGGCTGAGCGGCGAAAGCGCTGCCGTGGTCATTCTGGACTGCGAGAAAGGCGATATCCTCGCCAATTCCTCGGCTCCTTCTTATGATCCGAACCTCTTCATCGGCGGCATTTCATCCAAAGATTACAACCCACTTCTCCAAGACGAATACCGCCCCTTGGTCAACAAAACAGTGCAGGGTTCCTACCCCCCGGGATCCACGATCAAAATGATCACAGCGATGGCGGCGATTGAGGCTGGCATCATCTCTCCCGAAGACACGGTTTATTGCCCTGGCCACCTAGAGGTCGGCGGGCGGCGGTTCCATTGTTGGAAACGGTCGGGCCACGGCTGGGTTGATCTGGAAACCTCGCTCAAAAGCTCTTGTGACGTTTACTATTACGATCTGGCTCTGAAAGTCGGGATTGAGAAAATTTCGGCGATGGCCAATCGGTTCGGGCTTGGGGTGAAACACGATTTATCGCTCAGTTCGGTCAATTCAGGGCTGACACCGACAAAAGACTGGAAACTGCGCCAGCGCGGAGAAGAATGGGTGATTGGCGATACGGTCAACGCCTCTATTGGGCAGGGTTTCATGTTGGCCTCCCCCATGCAGCTGGCGGTGATGACTGCGCGGCTGGCGACGGGGCGCGAAGTGACACCGCGCCTGATCAAATCCATGAACGGGATCGAGGAACCTGTGAAGGGGAATGGCTCTCTCGGGATGAAAGAAAGCAACCTGCGCAAAATGCGCAAATCCATGTATTCGGTTGTGAATGACCGTCGCGGCACAGCCTACCGCAGCCGGATCATCGCAGACGGCATGCGGATGGCAGGCAAAACGGGCACCTCTCAGGTGCGTTCGGCGGTTGTGAATAACAGTGCCGTCCCATGGGAGCAACGCGACCACGCGCTATTCGTCAGCTTTGCCCCCTATGACAATCCTAAATTTGCCTGCGCGGTGCTGGTTGAACATGGCGGCGGTGGCTCCAAAGCGGCGGCCCCGATTGCACGCGACGTGATGCTACAGGCCCTCTACGAAGGTGAGCCGCCGCTGGAGGCCTATCCATCCGGTGACCGTGGGCGGATCAAAACCCAACAGCGCAAACTGCGCAATGTGCAACCCAAAGCCCGCCTCAAAACGCGTAAAGACCAAGCATGAGTTATCTCGAATATACCGTCAAATCCGTCCCGACGGGGCTGAACAAATTGTTGTTCTTGAACTGGCCTCTGATCCTGCTGATTACAGCAGTGGCGGGCACGGGATTCTTGATGCTGTATTCGGTGGCCGGTGGCGGCTATGCCCCTTGGGCAGAGCCACAAATGAAACGGTTTGGCATCGGCCTTATTTTGATGATTGCAGTGGGAATGGTGCCCATTTGGCTGTGGCGCAACCTTGCTGGGGTGGCCTACGGCGTGTCTGTCGCCCTACTGATCGGCGTTGAGTTTTTTGGCGCGGTCGGCATGGGGGCGCAGCGGTGGATCGATCTGGGGGTCATCCGGTTGCAGCCCTCAGAGATGACTAAAATCACGCTGGTGCTGTTTCTAGCGGCCTATTACGACTGGCTGCCTACAAAGAAGATATCCCGCCCGCTGTGGGTGCTTTTGCCAGTGCTTATCATCCTCATACCAACCGCCCTTGTTCTCAGACAACCTGACCTTGGCACTGCGCTGTTGCTGATGATTGCGGGGGGCGGATTGATGTTCTTGGCAGGCGTCCACTGGGCCTATTTTGCGACCGTCATCGCGGCAGGCGTAGGAACAGTTGTAGCGGTTTTCCAATCGCGCGGCACACCGTGGCAGATGCTAAAAGACTACCAATTCCGCCGTATCGATACATTCCTTGATCCCAGCTCTGATCCGCTGGGGGCGGGCTATCACATCACCCAATCGAAAATTGCGCTGGGGTCTGGGGGCTGGACGGGGCGCGGATTTATGCAAGGCACACAGTCGCGCCTGAACTTCCTGCCTGAAAAACACACCGACTTCATCTTCACCACTTTGGCCGAGGAATTCGGCTTTATCGGTGGGTTTTCATTGCTGGCGCTGTATGCCCTGATCATCATCTTCTGCGTCGCTTCTGCGGTGTTGAACAAGGATCGGTTTGCTTCACTGTTAACCTTGGGCATCGCACTGAATTTCTTTTTGTTCTTTGCCGTCAATATGTCGATGGTCATGGGGCTTGCGCCCGTTGTGGGGGTGCCGCTGCCTTTGGTCAGCTACGGGGGCTCGGCGATGTTGGTATTGCTGCTGGCGTTCGGCTTGGTGCAATCTGCCCATGTACATAGGCCACGCTAGGCCTTTGCACTCTGGCTAAGCTGCGCTATCCATTTGGTATTCCATCCAAACAGAGGCGCAAGCATGTCCATTTTCCACTTTGCCTTCAACATCACGGACCTTGAAAAAACCCGCGCGTTTTATGGCGGTCTATTGGGATGCGTTGAGGGCCGCAGCACTGACACATGGGTTGATTTCGACTTTTTCGGCCACCAGCTGTCCTGCCATCTGGGCACCCCAATGGCTGTTGCTGCAACGGGACTGGTGGGCGATCACAAAGTACCAATGCCGCATTTTGGCATTGTCCTCCCGTATACTGAGTGGCAGACCTTGGCGGATAAATTGGCCCGAAACGGCATGGATTTTGTTCTTGAACCTCAGACAAGGTTCAAAGGCCAACCCGGTGAACAATCTACCATGTTCTTTATGGACCCATCTGGAAACCCGATTGAAGTCAAAGGTTTGGCCGATATGTCAGGAGCATTCGCAACATGATTAACGTTCTTTTCGCAGCCCGTGCCGACCGCTGGGCAACCTATGAAACCCCGCTCCGAGATGCCTTAAAGGCAGCAGGGATCCAAGCCC
Source organism: Sulfitobacter sp. (assembly GCA_039967155.1). Lineage (GTDB taxonomy): Bacteria > Pseudomonadota > Alphaproteobacteria > Rhodobacterales > Rhodobacteraceae > Sulfitobacter. The sequence continues at coordinate 21,701 of JBDVSG010000161.1, forward strand.
ATCTGGCGCAAGACATCCCCCCCGCCGAGGTGGACTATATTGTTTACGCTCCCAACAGCCGTGTGCAGGACTTCACGCCCTATACCCGCGCAAAAGCGGTGCTGAACATATGGGCCGGCGTAGAACGGATCACCGGAAATGAAACCTTAAAAATCCCGCTGGCCCGCATGGTGGATCCCGGCCTGACCCGCGGCATGGTCGAATGGGTGACAGGGCATGTCATGCGGTATCATCTGGGCATGGACCCACAAATCGTGAACCCGCAACATGACTGGGCCCCCGCTGTTCCCCCGTTGGCCCCCGAACGACATGTCGTGATCTTGGGGTTAGGCGCGCTTGGAACTGCCTGCGCTGAAATGTTGCTGAGCATCGGCTTTCAGGTGACCGGATGGTCGCGCAGCCCCAAAGACGTCGAAGGCGTCACCTGCCTGCACGGCGACGACGGCCTGCAAGCGGCCTTATCGTGTGGTGAAATCATCGTAACCTTGCTGCCCGATACTGCGGCGACAACGAACCTCATCAACGCCGACAGGATTGCGCAAATGCCGCGCGGCGCCTACCTGATCAACCCCGGCCGTGGCCCCTTGATTGTCGATGACGCTCTGATCGCGGCATTGGATGAAGGCCAGATAAGCCATGCTACACTGGATGTCTTCCGCGTCGAACCATTGCCCCAAGAGCACCCGTTTTGGGCCCATTCGAAGGTGACAGTCACCCCGCATATCGCTGCAGATACACGGGCCCGCACAGCCAGCCAAATGATCGTTGAAAATATCAAACGAGGTGAGGCAGGCGCGCCCTACCTCAACCTCGTTGATCGCGATTTAGGCTACTAATCCGCGGCCTTTCAACAGTGCCTCGACACCTGGTAGGCGACCGCGGAACGCGACATAAAGCTCGGCCGCGTCGCGGCTGCCACCAGTGGAAAGGATATGCTCCTCCAAGGCGCGGGCGCGTTCCGCGTCGAATGCGCCGCCTGCTTCCTCAAAGGCCTCGAACGCATCTGCATCCATGACCTCGGACCACATGTAGCTGTAATAGCCGCTGGAATACCCATCCCCCGAGAACACATGCGCAAATTGCGGGGTCGCGTGGCGCATGGTGATTGCGTCCGGCATACCGATCCCGTCTAAAACATCGCGCTGTTTCTTCATCACGTCTTCCGGCGGCACCCCTTCGTGGAAGGCCAAATCAACCAATGCCGAGGCCACATATTCCACCGTTTGGAAACCCATGTCATAGGTCGCGGCACCCAGCACCTTATCCAGCATTTCCTTGGGCATCGCTTCGCCGGTTTGGGCATGTGTGGCGAATTCACCCAAGACTTCAGGCACATCCAGCCAGTGTTCATAAAGCTGGCTGGGCAGCTCTACGAAATCGCGCGCAACCGAAGTGCCCGAGATGCTTTCATATGTCACATCTGACAGCATCTGGTGCAGCGCATGACCAAATTCGTGGAACAATGTGCGCGCGTCATCATAGGACAGCAATGCAGGATCGCCTTTGGCGAAATTGCACACGTTGATCACCACAGGCGATTGCACTTTGGGGAATTTGGCCTGAGCGCGCATGGCGGAGCACCACGCACCAGAACGTTTTGAACCGCGCGCGAAATAGTCGCCGATAAACACTGCCACATGCGCCCCGTTGCGCGTGACATCCCACGCGCGGCAATCAGCATGGTAGAGCGGCACGTCCAGCGGCGTGAACTCCAAACCAAACAATCGTGTCGCACAGGCAAAGGAGGCCTCGATCATGCGGTCCAGCTGGAAGTAGGGCTTGAGCGCGGCTTCATCCAGATCATGCTCAATTGCGCGGCGGCGCTCAGCATAAAAGCGCCAGTCCCATGGGGCCAAATCGCCGTTCACGCCGTCTGTGTGCATCATGCCTTCCAGAATCTTGGCATCCGCATTCGCCTGAGCTTTTGCAGGATCCCAAACCTGCATCAACAGATCACGCACCGCCTCGGGCGTCTTGGCCATTTCAGTTTCTAGCTTGTAATCAGCAAAACTGTCATACCCCAAAAGCGCCGCGCGCTCCTTGCGCAGGGACAACGTTTCAGCGGCAATGGCGCGGTTGTCGGTCTCGCCGCCATTTGCGCCACGTGCTTCCCATGCTTTGAACGCAATTTCCCGCAAATCGCGTCGCGCAGAGAATTGCAAAAATGGCGTGATCAACGAACGGGACAAGGTCACTACTGGCCCCCCCGCCTCTTTTTCCTCGCCTGCAGCGCGGGCTGCATCCACGACAAAATCGGGTAGACCTTCCAGATCGCCTTCCTCCAGCTTCATGAACCAGCTTCGTTCATCCGCCAATAGGTTTTGTGTGAACTGTGTACCCAGAACCGCCAAACGGCCCTTGATCTCTTTCATCCGCGTCTCTTGCGCGCCCGTCAATGCGGCCCCTGCACGGACAAAGCCGCGATGCTCTAGCATCAAAACGCGCTGTTGTTCATCGGTCAGATCCAGCGTATCGCGCGCATCCCATACGGTTTTGAAGCGTGCATAAAGCGTTTTGTTAGACGTAATTTCCGCAAAATGCGCGGACAAAAGGGGCGAAAAATCGCGCTGCAGCGCTTCGCGCGCGGGATTGCTATCGGCCCCTGCAACGCTGAAAAATACGCCCAGTACCTGATCCAGCAGGTGACCCGTTTTGGCAGATGCCTCGACTGTATTGGCGAATGTAGCGGGCGCGGGGTTCTTCGCAATCGCCTCCATTTCAGCGCTATGAGCATTCAGCGCTTCTTCCAATGCAGGGGCGAAATCATCGTCAGAAATCTGGTCAAACGGCGCGATGCCAAAGGGCGTCGTCCAGTTTTGCAAAAGCATGTTCATTGGGTGGTCTCCTTTGCGCTCAAGCTAGGCGCGCAAAGGCGGGGATACAATGATCAGGCGCGGGTTTGCGCGCAAATAGGGCAATCTGCGCGCGGAGAAATACGGATGGTTCGGTTCTCGGCATAGAGCGCGTCGTAGATCACCATCTGCCCGCGCAAGGGCGCGCCCGCGCCTGTGATCACTTTCACCGCTTCCATCGCCAGCATCGCCCCAATGACACCAGGTAGTGGGCCAATCACGCCAGCCTCGGCGCAGCTGGGAGCCAGATGCGCCGCAGGTGCGGACGGAAAAATACACTGGTAACAGGGCGCGCCATTCGCAGGATCAAAGACGCTCATCTGCCCTTCCCACTGGCTCAGCGCACCCGAAACCAACGGCACGCCGGCCGCCACGCAGCAGGCGTTGACCAGATAGCGTGTGGTGAAATTATCGGTGCCGTCCA
>JBDVSG010000162.1:0-4012 GCA_039967155.1 Sulfitobacter sp.
TTGGTGCGACCTATGACGTGGTTGAAATGCCAGGCGCGCTTGAAATCCCTACAGCCATCGGGATCAGCGATAGACGCAGTAACTTTGACGGCTATGTGGCGCTGGGCTGTGTGATCCGCGGTGAGACAACCCACTATGAGACCGTGTGCAACGACAGCAGCCGCGCGCTGCAACTGCTGGGCTTGCAGGGATTGTGCATCGGCAATGGCATCCTAACGGTCGAAAATAAGACCCAAGCCGATGTGCGCGCCGACCCTGAGGGGCAAAACAAAGGGGGCGGTGCTGCAATGGCGGCCTTGCATCTTATCGCGCTCGCCCGTAAGTGGACGTCTTCACCAGCAGGTATCGGGTTCAAGCCAAAAGGCGAAGACACTTTGATGGCCAGCACATCGGACGGAAACAGCACCGCATGACTCCTTCACGCTCTGACAACATGACTGGCAATATGAAGCGCAAGATGCGCTCAGCATCGCGGCTATACGCAGTGCAGGCCTTGTTCCAGATGGAGCATTCCAATCTGACGCTTGATAAAGTGCGTTTGGAATTTCTTGATCACCGTTTTGGCGACTTTATGGACGATCAGGAAATGTTGGAAGGGGACGAAGCCCATTTCACGCGGGTCTTGGAAGATGCAGTGAGCCATCAGGCGGCGATTGACCAAATGACGGACCGTGCCTTGGTGGCAAAATGGCCCATCGCACGGATCGACCCCACATTGCGGGGCTTGTTCCGCGCCGCGGGCGCTGAGCTGCGCGATGAGAGCACACCCCCAAAGGTCGTGATTTCCGAATATCTTGATCTGGCTGCGGCGTTTTTCCCTGATGGAAAAGAAGCGCGGTTTGTGAACGCTGTTCTGGACCACATGGCCCGCGAAGCGCGGCCGGAAGCCTTCTAAAAACCTCAGTTCTTTCGAATCTTCTGAAGAAAAGTTAACAGCGCAGGCTTGTCCCGCGCTGCTGCATTTGTGCGGCTTGGATTTGGCATGGCCGGACGGACCGCGTGGGAAATTTCCGATTTGTAGCGGGGAAAAATCAGCAAGCACGAGAATTGATGCAAACACGCAACAGTTGTATTGCCGTTTGGGTGTAATTTGCCGATAGCTGACCCAGAGCAGATTTATTGCGCCTCCCGATGTGGGGTCGTTAACCTTTTGTTAACCATTGATAATATCTAAATGCTTAAATCGTAATCGGTTTTAGATTTGTTACGCAACGTCATTTTCGGTCGTTTTGATCTGTTTCCAAATAGTGAAAAATCACCGCCAAGGGGAATTTTCGTTGCGCTTTATGGGTTTGGCCTACAAGCTATAGTTGTTCGGCGAGGTTCGCTGGTAAATGTTGAGTGGTATCGTAAGTTGTTTTTTGTTCGTATTATTTTGTTCTTAATCTCGCGTAGGGCCGAGGATGCGGTGGTGTCAGATTCGGAGCCGCTCAAACATGTAGCCGTCCCTGCAGAATCAAAACATGAAGACATCAATCCAACCCATTCGCCGCAGTACGGCCCCGAAGGGGATGAGGCTGTTACCCGTGAAGAAATGATGAAACTTTTTGGCAACGCCCTGCGGGTTCGCTGAGAACGGGCAAGTGTGGCGGGACCGCCGTTGCCGGTCGGTTTTATTCCCGAGGACCTGTATGTACAGGTGGGTGCCAGGTAAATTAACCAGGGCTAAGACAGAGCCAGCTCCCTCGGATTTGCTTAAGGCCACTGGAATGTAAACGTTAAGCCAAACAGGGCAGAACCCGCCACCCGCCTTAGATAGGGCGCAGGGGGCGTGAGGGCAAGAGGGGGCTTGAAAATGTTCCCTATTTGTTCATATTTGATCTATGAAAGATCGTACCAATCATCCCCCAACAGCGCTGCAGGCTGGCCAGCTGTTGCAACGCGGCGTGTCGCGCCATTTGGCCGATCACGGTTTTGCATGCGTAGAGGAACTGGTGCCCACACGCGGATTGCGGGTGGATGTCATGGCCTTGGGACCCAAAAGTGAGATTTGGGTGGTGGAGTGTAAATCCTGCCGTGCGGATTTTACGTCTGACAGCAAATGGCGGGGCTATTTGGAATGGGCGGACCGATTCTTTTTTGCTGTGGATGCAGATTTCCCTGTCGAATTGTTGCCTGATGATCAGGGTTTGATCATCGCTGACGCTTATTCGGCTGAAATTTTGCGGATGCCTGCAGAGACGAAACTAGCAGCCGCACGGCGCAAGGTTGTGGTGCAAAAATTCGCTGTTACCGCCGCGCGAAGATTGCACATGTTGCGTGATCCAGACATGCGCGCAGGGCGCGGTTAGCGGCGTTTCTTGCCGCCTGCTTGGCGTGCGCGTTCGGCTGCGGCCATGATTTCTTCTGCGATCTCGTGGGCTTCGTCAGGTGTGAAATCCATTGGGATTTCGATTCCGTCGCCTTCAATGAACAGCCGCACCATGCCCAGCTCAGTTGGGCCGATCTGCAGGTTGGCTTCAATATCGCGTTCGTCGTTGATGCCCATGGTGGCGTTCCTTACGGTTTTACAGGTGGCTACCGCTACCGCTGTGCTGCGCGAAAGGCAAGCCATTGCGCAAAAGCGGATGCCAGCTGGGGGGGGGAGCTCCTTTGGTGTGCGGGAAGGGAAGGGGGGGGGCGGCCGCACGCGGGTTGCGGGCAAGTTTGTGGAAAGGTGAAAAAACCATCGCGATAGGAGTTGACGCGGGCTGCTGCTGTCTCTAATCAACGGCGCAGTGCCGGGGTAGCTCAATTGGTTAGAGCGCGTGGTTGTGGTCCACGAGGCAGTTGGTTCGAAACCATCCCCCGGTACCACTTTAGTTACAATTTGGATGCAGGTTCGGGTCTTGTCGGGCCACTGCGGCTTAATCCGTTGGGTGCCAAATGTAATGATGATCAAATTCACTGATAGACACGTGGTCAAACCCGCAAGCGCGGTAAAACGCGTTTGCTGCGCTTTGCTTTAGGGCCATCAGTTGAATTGGCCGTTGCAATCGCCGCGCCTCTTCCTGAACCATTTGCATCGCACGGCGGCCAAGCCCTGTTCCTTGGAAATCACCGCTGACATAGAGATGATCCAGCACGATATGACCGCTGTGGGTGCGGATGACGTAGAAACCAGCCAGTTTGTCCCCGACATAGATGAGACGGGTGTCTTCGGGGGTGTAGGTGCTTAGGAACCGTTCGCGCGCACGGATGGGGTCAAAGCGGCCTAATGCTTCTAAACTGGGGCGCATAGCTTCTACACGAAGAGTGGCCAGAATTGCGGCGTCTATGTTGCCGGCTGGGATCACGTGGGGCTGGAGGGTCAATTTGTAACGGCGACTGTCTGGCGCAGGGCACCAGTGAGCCGGTCGAAAATCAAAATCTCGTCGCGGTCTGTCACAATCGCATACCAGCCGCCGCCTTGGGTAAAGGCCATGGGCTTGGCGCCATCTGGCAGAGTGATCTGAGAAGGTAAAACGGGCGTATCACTGCTGAGACGCGTGACAAGCAAGCCGATAACGACTAGGACGCCCACAATCATTACCACAGTTAGCACCGTAACCAGTCTGCGCAGAAAGCGTAGATTGCTCGGTTCAGGAAGATCGTCCATGTCGCACCGCCGTATAACATTCATTCTGGGCGAAACGCCGCCACCCCGCCTTGATAAGGCGCTTGCGCGGGATGTGCCAGAGGAGGCGAGCCTGTCGCGCACTCGGATCGCCAAGCTGATTGATAAAGGCATGGTGCAAGTTGACGGTGCCGTGCAGCTCGATCCGCGGGCGGTGGTGGGCGAAGGGGCAGTCATTGATATTGATGTCGAGGAAGCCCAAGACAGCCACATCCTGCCCGAAGATATCCCGCTGGAAATCGTTTATGAGGATGCTGACCTTGTGGTGGTCAATAAACCTGCGGGCATGGTGGTGCATCCTGCGCCGGGGTCGCCTTCGGGGACGTTGGTGAACGCGCTGCTGGCCCATTGCGGCGATGACTTGTCGGGGGTGGGCGGCATGAAACGCCCAGGGATCGTGCACCGGATCGACAAGGA
>JBDVSG010000163.1:0-28671 GCA_039967155.1 Sulfitobacter sp.
ATGGCGGCTACGGCTATCTGGCCGATTACGGCATCGAGAAGCTGGTGCGTGATCTTCGTGTGCATCAGATCCTTGAGGGTACGAATGAAATCATGCGTGTGATAGTGTCACGCGACATGTTGAAAAACCGCTGAGGAGCCACTGAATGAGCGACATCCACATACGCCAGACAGGCCTTGCGGGGCGCATTACATTAACCCGCCCGCAGGCTTTGAATGCGATGACCTATGAGATGTGTCTGGCGATAGAGGACGCGTTGGACCGCTGGCGCGATGATGCGGGAATTGCGTTGGTTCTGATTGATGCACAAGGCGACCGCGCGTTTTGCTCAGGTGGCGATATCGCTGAGCTTTATGCGACCGGAACACGGGGCGATTTCGCCTATGGCAAAAAGTTTTGGGCGGATGAATACCGCCTGAACAATAAGATTTTTGCTTACCCCAAGCCTGTTGTATCCCTTCTACAAGGGTTCACAATGGGCGGCGGTGTTGGCATTGGATGTCATGGATCGCACCGGATTGTCGGAGAAAGCAGCCAGATTGCCATGCCCGAGGTCGGCATTGGTCTGATCCCTGATGTGGGTGGCACATTGCTGCTGGCGCTTGCTCCGGGGCGGCTGGGTGAATATCTGGGCACAACAGCCGCGCGAATGGGGCCTGACGATGCGATATATGCAGGTTTTGCAGATGGTTATGCCCCACAAGAGGTCTGGCCAGAACTGATTTCGGACCTAGAGGCATCAGGTGACGCCGACCGCATTGCCGCCTATCTGACGCCCTCTGATACGGGCCCCTTACGAACACAACAAGATGAGATCGACGCGCTTTTTGCCGGAGGATCCTTGGGCGATATCATGCGCACCATTGGCCATAGTGACAGTGAATTTGCCACCCAAGCTGCCAAAATGATGGGCCGCAATGCGCCGCTGTCCATGGCCTGTGCCGTCGAGATTTTGCACCGCCTGCGTGGCCCATCCCTGACGATGGAAAAGGCGTTGGATTTTGAATACCGCTTCACCGCGCGCGCAGCAGAGCATGGCGATTTCCTAGAGGGTATTCGCGCCGCGATAATCGACAAAGACCGCACCCCCAAATGGCAATATCCAACAGGAGACGTGCCCCCAGTGGCCGTATCCAAGATGTTGATGCCACTTGGGAAAGACGCGCTAAAATTGTGACGGGAGAGAAAAATGACTAAGACAATCGGGTTCATCGGACTTGGCAATATGGGCGCGCCAATGGCGCATAATCTGGCCAAAGCAGGCTATAACGTCACGGGGTTTGATACCGCTGGCACCACGGCAGAAGGCGTGGCTGCCGCCGACACTGCGCAGGCGGCCTGTAGCGAGGCCGACTTCGTGATTACGATGCTGCCCAATGGCGCAATATTACGCGCCGTTGCAAACCAGATCCTGCCCGCGATGAAATCAGGGGCGGTATTGATTGACTGCTCGACTGTTGATGTTGAAAGCGCGCGCAGCGTGGCTGCGCTGGCCAATGACGCAGGTCTGGGATTTGTCGACGCGCCTGTGTCTGGCGGGATCGGCGGCGCATCGGGCGGGACGTTGACATTCATGGCAGGCGGCGCGGTTGAAGGTTTTGCCGCAGCCGAACCCCTGTTCGATGTCATGGGCCAAAAAGCCGTGCATTGCGGCGAGGCTGGCGCCGGACAAGCAGCAAAGATCTGCAACAACATGATCCTCGGCGCGACCATGATCGCCACCTGCGAAGCCTTCGCCCTGGCCGATAAGCTGGGGCTGGACCGGCAAAAGATGTTCGATGTGGCCAGCACGTCATCAGGCTATAGTTGGTCCATGAATGCCTACTGCCCTGCCCCGGGTGTCGGGCCGGCCTCTCCTGCGGATAACGACTATCAGCCCGGGTTTGCGTCGGAATTGATGTTAAAGGACCTTGGTCTCAGCCAGCAGGCCGCCGAAGCGGTGGATGCCGATACCCCGATGGGCGCTTTGGCCCATGCGGTCTATACCCAGTTTGTCGAGAATGAAGACGGGCGCGGGCGTGATTTCTCGGCCATGCTGCCCCGACTGGCGGCGCGCGGGCGCAGTTAGGGACATTAAATATGCAAAAATAGGGGCGCGGATTACACCGCGCCCCTATTTTGTTTCAGAACACATTATTCGGCAGCAGTTTCCACGCGCGGTGCCAACATCGGCTTGAGGTATTTGCCCGTATAGCTGCCCGCGACCTCTGCCACCTGTTCTGGCGTGCCTTTGGCCACAACCTGACCACCGCCATCGCCGCCCTCTGGGCCGATATCGATGATGTGGTCGGCGGTTTTCACCACGTCTAGGTTATGTTCAATCACCACAACTGAGTTGCCCTGATCAACCAGTTCATGCAGCACTTCCAACAGCTTGCGCACATCTTCAAAATGCAGGCCAGTGGTCGGTTCATCCAGAATATAAAGCGTGCGACCTGTTGAGCGTTTGCTCAGCTCTTTCGACAGCTTCACGCGTTGCGCCTCGCCGCCCGATAGGGTTGTCGCCTGCTGACCCACCTTAATATAGCCAAGACCCACCCGCATCAGCGCGTCCATTTTATCGCGGATCGATGGGACAGAGGCAAAGAAGCTCTGCGCATCTTCCACGGTCATATCCAGCACATCGGCGATGCTTTTGCCTTTGAACTTCACCTCCAGCGTTTCGCGGTTATACCGCGCGCCTTTGCAGGTTTCGCACTCCACATATACATCCGGCAGGAAGTGCATCTCGATCTTGATCACCCCGTCCCCTTGGCAGGCCTCACAGCGCCCGCCCTTGACGTTAAAACTGAAGCGACCCGGTTTGTAGCCCCGCGCCTTGGCTTCTGGCAGGCCAGCGAACCATTCGCGGATGGGTGTAAACGCCCCTGTGTAGGTGGCGGGGTTTGAACGCGGCGTGCGGCCAATGGGCCGCTGATCGATGTCGATCACTTTGTCCAAATGCTCCAACCCTTTGACCGTCTCACAAGGTGCTGGCGTCTGGCGCGCGCCGTTGAGGTTCATGGAGGCGGTTTTGAACAAGGTCTCAATCGTCAGTGTTGATTTCCCGCCACCCGAGACCCCTGTCACACAGACAAATTTGCCCAGTGGGAAATCAACGGTGATGTTTTGCAAATTGTTGCCCGTGGCTTTGACCACCTGCAGTTTCTTTTTATTGCCTTTGCGGCGCTTGGCGGGCACTGCGATCTCGCGCACCCCTGTCAGGTACTGACCGGTGACCGAATTGGGGTCATTTGCTACCTGTTCAGGCGTGCCGTGGCTGACGACTTGTCCGCCGTGCACCCCCGCACCTGGACCGATGTCAAAAACATAATCCGCCTCGCGGATGGCTTCTTCGTCATGCTCAACCACAATCACGGTATTGCCCTGATCGCGTAGGTTCTTCAGGGTTAGCAACAGGCGGTCATTGTCACGCTGATGCAACCCGATGGAGGGTTCATCCAGAACATATAGCACCCCCGTCAGACCCGACCCGATTTGGGACGCAAGGCGGATGCGCTGGCTTTCGCCTCCACTTAACGTTCCACTTGAACGTGCAAGTGTAAGATATTCTAATCCCACATTATTTAGGAACCCAAGGCGCTCTCTGATCTCTTTAAGAATAGCCTTTGCGATCTCGTTTTTCTGGGCGGTCAGCGTCTCTGGCACGGTCTCACACCACGCGTAAGCCTCGCGGATCGACATTTCCACGACTTGTCCCGCATGCAGTCCGCCGATTTTTACAGCCAGCGCTTCGGGGCGCAGGCGGTATCCGCCGCAGTCGCCGCAGTGGCGGTTGTTTTGATAGCGCTCGAACTCTTCTCTAATCCAGTTGCTATCGGTCTCGCGATAGCGGCGTTCCATATTGGGGATGACCCCTTCAAAGACACGGCTGACTTCATAGACCCGCCCGCCCTCATCATAGCGAAAAGCGATTTCTTCTTTGCCCGACCCATAGAGAAACACTTTTTGGATTTTAGCGTCGATGTCTTTCCATTTTGCATTCGGGCTGAACCCATAATGTTTGGCGATCGCTTCAATCGTCTGTTTGAAATACGGGCTTTTGCCTTTGCGCCATGGGGCGAGCGCACCGTCATAGATTTTCAGGTTCTGGTCAGGCACCACAAGGCGTTCGTCAAAAAACAGCTCTTTGCCCAAGCCGTCACAAGACGGGCACGCCCCGAAGGGCGCGTTAAAGGAAAACAACCGCGGTTCGATCTCGGGGATGGTGAAGCCACTGACAGGGCAGGCAAATTTCTCCGAGAAGGTGACGCGCTCCGGCTCTCCTTCGCTGGGGGCCGTTTCCAGCACAGCAATGCCGTCAGCCAGATCCAGCGCGGTGCGCAGACTGTCGGCCAGCCGCGTTTCAAGCCCGTCGCGTACCACGATACGGTCTACAACAACATCGATATCGTGGCGGAATTTCTTATCCAGCGTCGGTGGCTCGTCCAACTCATAGAATTCGCCGTCGACTTTGACGCGCTGGAAGCCCGTCTTGCGCAGCTCTAGGAACTCTTTGCGGTATTCACCTTTGCGATCGCGGATGATCGGGGCCAGCAGATAGGCGCGGGTCCCCTCCTCCATTGCCATGATCCGGTCGACCATATCCTGCACTTGCTGGGCCTCAATCGGCTTGCCTGTGGCGGGGCTATAGGGGGTGCCGACGCGTGCGAACAGCAGGCGCATATAGTCATAGATTTCGGTGACAGTACCGACGGTTGAGCGCGGGTTCTTGGAGGTTGTTTTCTGCTCAATGCTAATCGCAGGGCTAAGACCCGAAATGTGATCCACGTCAGGTTTTTGCATCATATCAAGGAACTGGCGGGCATAGGCGCTCAGGCTTTCGACGTAGCGTCGCTGCCCTTCTGCGTAGATCGTATCAAAGGCCAATGACGATTTACCAGAGCCAGACAAGCCCGTGATCACCACCAGCTGGTCACGCGGAATATCCACATCGATGCCTTTGAGATTATGTTCGCGCGCGCCGCGTACTTCGATATTTTTGAGCTCAGCCATCTGCACATCCCCTGTTGTCCTATGGGATATAGGCTGGGTGGTGGGATTCTCCAATGCAAAAGTGCGAACAAAGGGTAAACATTATGCGTTTCTGCGCAACACCGCGAGGAAGATGTGCAGCGCGAAGCCCAAAACAAACGCGGCCCCCGCCAGCAGCGGCAAGCTGACATAGCCCCACCCCGCAAGCGCCATCGCCATCACCGGCGTGCCCAGCGTATTGCCCAAATTCCCCATCTGCGCCATGGCCCCATTTGCTTGGGCTTGGCTCTGGGCTGCGCTGTTTAGTTGCGGCACCGAGGCAAAGCTGGCGCCTTGGATCAGCCCCATTGCCCCCGCGAGTGCCAGACAGGCCGCAGCGTTTGCAGGGCTGAGCAGTAGCCACAGCATCGTCAGGGCCGATAGCCCAAAGCCCAAAATCACAACCTGTACTGCCGGTAAATACCGCAACATCACCACCCCTAATGTCATTGAGACTGCTATGCTGGTCAATGGCATTGCGCCCATGACAATGGCGCGCAGGGACGGATCAAGGTAGGGTGGCAGGACCGTCAGGATTGAAACAAAGCAGAATGTATAGAACAGCCAGCCAATTGCGGGCGCGCTGATCCATGCGGAGCGGTAAATCTCCAGATGGCTTGCCAGAATGGTCCCCAAGGACAGCGCGGGCGGGCTGCCTTCCTCTGGCAGGCGCTTCAAGCGAGGGCTGAGATAAAGGGCAAAGGCCGCCATATAAGCTGCGTGAAATGCAAATAACGCAGGCACCCCCACCTGAAGCGCCAAAGGCCGCCCGCCCCATGTCATCAGCGCAAAGGCCACGCCAAAGAACGTGCCCCACAGCGTCAGCGCCAATCCGCGCTGCCTGTCCGTGGCAATCTGGGCGATCAATGTCGGTGCAGCGACAACAATGGCCAGATGTGAAATGCCCTCGATCAGGCGAATGGCCAACATCACGGGCAACGGGGGCAACATGGCTTGGGCCAGCGAGGCGACCACGCCCAACCACAACGCGCCCAACAACGCACGGCGATAGCGAATGCGTGCAACCAGCAATGCCGCCACAACCCCCAAAACAATGCCCACTCCGCCCACAAAAGACACGAGCCAACCCAACGCCGCCCCGCCTTCGGGATACAACTGGCCCAACATGTCATAGATCACCGAGACCTTGGCATATTGCATCGCCGCACCCAGCCCCGCACCCCAAAGCGCAAGAATTAAAGGCCATGAGCCGATCATAATTTCATCCTAGTTGTTTCGATCTTTAGCTGCGTTCAGCCATCGCCCATGCGCAAATGGGCATCATAGGGTCGTCATCAATATCATCCACATCTTCGATGTATTCTGGCGGCCATACTTTTTCGAGGTTGCGCTGCGCCACATGGCGGTTGCCCCATTGGTAGGATTGGATCATGTCCTCTTCGAAACCGCATTCAATCAGCAGGTTTTTCAACCCCCGCGCTGACCAGCGCGAATTATCCATCGGTGCGGCGTGAAAAGGCACATGGAACGGCACAGCCACCCAGAACTTGCCCCCGCGTTTTAGCATCTGACGCACGTGCCGCGTGGCCAAATAGGGGCGGCCCAGATGTTCCCACACCTGATTAGCCATAATCAAATCGAATTTACGCGGCTTATCCGTATCAGGATCCAGATATGGACCTGCGCAAATATCATATTCGGGATAGCGGAACTGCTCATAGCTTTTGAAATCAAATTGCTGGCCGTAATTCCCTGAAATTTCGGCCGCCTTCAGCCGTGGAGGCTTTAGCTTTTGGATCATCTTGCGTGACGCAGGACCCATGACAACGCGATTGAGACTTACCATGGGTTGAGTATGTCAGCGCCCATCCCTGCCGTAAAGAAGGGAATGGGCGCTGAGCACTTTTACATGTGGATGACTTTATCGTAGGCATCCAGAACAGATTCATGCATCATTTCTGACAGCGTCGGATGCGGGAAGACGGTATTCATCAAGTCTTCTTCGGTGGTTTCCAGCTGGCGGCCCACAACATAGCCTTGGATCAGCTCGGTTACCTCTGCGCCAATCATATGTGCGCCCAGAAGTTCACCGGTTTTGGCGTCGAAAATCGTTTTGATAAGGCCGTTTTCCTCACCCAAGGCGATTGCCTTGCCATTACCGATGAAAGGAAAGCGGCCGACTTTGATGTCATAGCCCAGCTCTTTGGCTTTTGCCTCTGTATAGCCGACGGATGCGACCTGCGGGTGGCAATAGGTACAGCCAGCGATGCTTTCTGGTTTGACGGGATGGGCGTGTTTGCCTGCAATCAATTCGGCAACCATCACCCCTTCGTGGGAGGCCTTGTGCGCCAACCAAGGCGCGCCCGCGATGTCGCCAATAGCATAAAGCCCATCAACGCCAGTGCGGCAGAATTCATCCGTGACAACATGGGTCCGGTCAATTTTCACGCCCAACCCTTCGAGGCCGAGGTTTTCTACGTTGCCGACAATGCCCACGGCGCTGATGACCGTGTCAAATTCCTGTGTTTCAACCTTGCCGCCCACTTCGATATGCGCGGTAACTTTGTCGCCCTTGCGGTCCAGTTTCTTGACCATGGCCTTCTGCATGATTTTCATGCCTTGCTTTTCAAAGGCTTTTTTCGCGATGCCAGAAATCTCTGCATCTTCTACGGGCAGCACGCGGTCCATGACCTCGACCACTGTCGTGTCAGCGCCCAGCGTGTTGTAAAAGCTGGCAAATTCGATGCCGATGGCGCCTGAACCGATGACCAAAAGTTTCTTTGGCATATGCGGCGGCTGCAGCGCATGGCGGTAGGTCCAGACCAGCTTGCCGTCGGCCTCTAGGCCGGGCAATTCACGTGCGCGGGCGCCTGTGGCCAGAACGATGTTCTTGGCGCTTAGGTTTTCGGTGCCTTTGGCTGTCTTAACGCTGACCTTTCCCTTGGCGGGGAGTGTCGCATCGCCCATCACAACGGCAATTTTGTTTTTCTTCATCAGGTGGCCGATCCCACCAGAAAGCTGCCCTGCCACTTTGCGAGAGCGTTTCACAACCGCATCCAGATCATAGTCGATGCCGTCTGCCTTTAGGCCAAATTCCTTGGCGCGGTGCATCAGATGAAACACCTCAGAGGACCGCAGCATGGCTTTGGTCGGGATACAGCCCCAGTTCAGACAGATGCCGCCAAGGTTTTCACGCTCAACAATGCAGACCTTCATGCCCAGCTGCGCACCACGGATAGCGGCGACATAGCCCCCTGGCCCTGCGCCAATTACAATCAGATCATAAGATGTTTCGGCCATTGGGCACCTCGCGTCGGGTCATGGTTTCAAATATAGTTTAATGCTAAACTAATTTCCCCACAGGAGCAATCCCACCGACGCTACGAAAAACCCACCCTACCCCAAAGGCGGCATGGGTTTCGTTCAAATTTGTTTTACTTTTCGCTTTAGGCCGCAACATCTGCCTGAAGGTCACGCAAAACAGCCCCGTAACCGCCTGCCGCGCAAAACGCTGTCTCGCTGCGGGTGGTTTCGCGACCCAAAGCAGCGTTCCGATACGGAAACCGGCCGAATTGGCGAATAATTTCGCGGTGCGCCTGTGCATGAAGCAGATTGCCCTGCCCTGACTGAGGCAACCGTTCCACCATCAGCCGAACACAGCGATCTTGGTCGCACAAGCTTTCTGAATGCATAAGCGGTAAATAGAAGAACTGCCGTGCGGGTTCGTCGATCTTCAGATCCCAGCCTTTGTGGATCGCCTGTTTTGCAACTGCGCTTGCGATGGCATCCAGTTCAAAGGCATCTGCACTGTCGCGGTGCATGTTGCGGGCGAATTGATCCGTCACGATTAAATAGGCCAACGCCCCTGACGGATAGGTCAGCCACAGGCTGAGACCACCGTCGCGGGCCGATTGCCAAGTGTCTAAAAACATATCGCGGATTTCGGCATCCAGCGCATCATCTGCAGCGTACCACCCTTTTGGTCCAACACGGTCCAGCCAGAACTCCAGCACGTCTTCGGGTTTCATCATCGCCGTCTCCTTTTGCGCATCTACGCTAACCTGTTCAGTTAAGGACAGATTAGCATGATTTAGTAGACAAAATTTGCAACAAGCTGTCACATTTAGCGCAATCATCCCCCTCATGCATCGCAAAGTTTCCTTTAGGGAGCTAAAATCCTCCCATTCGACGGGCTTACGATGATGACGGGGCCTCCTCCTCGGCTTGTTCTTCCTCGATTTCGGTCTCGATAACATACTCTTGCGCGATCTCCATCGCCACAGGCGTAGCCGTTGGACCCATTGGCACGAAGGAGCCCGTCTCTTCGGTGGGCAAAGTTGCACGCACGGTCGAGCGGTAGGCGGCATAAGCAATCATTGCGCCGAACAATAGGGTCGTGAACAGATAGAACCCTGCAGGCCCCAGCGATGTGCCCATCATCCAGCCCGTGATCATCGGCCCCAAAATCGCACCTAATCCGTTAATGAAAACCAACCCGCCTGATGCCGCCGCCATGTCGTCATGTTCTAGAAAGTCATTGGTGTGGGCGATCAGCAGCGAATAGAGAGGGTTCGCCATGGCGCCAATGATAAAGGCCGACACCAGCAACAGCCAAAAGATATGGCCCAAAAACATCCCCAAAAGCGATCCAGCCCCCCCCACAATCGAAACCACGATGATCAGGACACGTCGGTCCATTCTATCTGAGATCCAGCCGATGGGATATTGCAGCACCACCGCCCCGATAAAGAAGGTCGCCACAAAGGTTGAGATTTGCGGCACGCTCAGGTTCGCTTCTGCGCCATAAACCGAGGACATGCCGAATTGCGCCGAAAAGATACCGCCAAGGATGAACATCCCCACGCAGCCCAATGGCGAGAAATTCATCAGCGCTCTTAGGCTCATCGGTTTTGAGGTCTCAAAAGCGGGTGTGGGACTGATGGACAGCAAAATAGGCGTGATGGCGATGCTCACCAATACGGACGGGATCACAAACAGCACAAAGCCCCCCGGATCGGCCGTCAGAAGCAAGGCCTGCGCGGCGACAACGCCCAAGGTCTGAACAATCATATACAGCGATAAGGCCTGTCCGCGATTAGAATTATCCGCCGCATTGTTGAGCCAGCTTTCCGCAGTCACATAAACCGCAGAAAAACAAAAGCCGATCAGAATGCGACCCGCAAACCACATGTAAACATTAGGGAAGGTCGGATACAGGATCATCACAGCAGAGATAGCCGAGGCCAGCGCCGCAAAGACGCGCACATGCCCCACACGTTTGATCATATTCGGCGCCAGACGAGACCCCCCAAGGAACCCGACAAAATACGCTGACATAACAAAAGACATCGTAAAGGTGTCAAACCCTTCGATCTCACCTCGGATACCCAACAAAGTGCCTTGCATGCCATTGCCGACCATCAACAAGCACATGCCAAACAACAGCGCCCAAGCGTTTTTGAAAACCTGAAACATGAAACGTCTCCTTTGCTCTTGGTTCGCACTACGGCGGCACCAACGGTGTGTCGGGTTCAGTAACGACCCAAATCAGTCGCTTTTGGCTACTGGAAGAAGCAAAGACGCATCCCCGTAGGAAAAGAAACGATATTTTTCGCGCAACGCATGGGCATAAATATCGTTAATCCCTTGCTGCCCCATTAAGGCTGAAACCAGCATCATCAAGGTTGACCGTGGCAGGTGGAAATTGGTCATCAATGCATCAGCCACGTTAAAGGTGAAACCTGGTGTGATAAAGATATCTGTATCGCCTTCCCAGGGGGTGATTTTGCCTTGTTTCGCAGCTGTTTCAATCAGGCGCAGTGCCGTTGTGCCCACGGGGATCACGCGCCCGCCTGCCGCTTTGGTTGCAGCGATTTCTGTGGCCGCTTGCGCGCTGACCTGCCCCCACTCCGAGTGCATCTTGTGATCCGCGATATCGTCGACTTTCACCGGCAGGAAGGTGCCCGCCCCCACGTGCAAAGTAACATAGGAAAACGCCACCCCCTTGTCGCGCAACCTGCCCAGCAGTGCTTCGTCGAAATGCAGCGATGCGGTCGGTGCCGCGACAGCGCCCGAGGTTTTGGCCCACACTGTCTGGTAGTCTGTCTTATCTTGCGCGTCAGCTGCGCGTTTGGCCGCGATATAGGGCGGCAGTGGCATCGCGCCTGCAGCATTCAAAGCGGCGTCAAAATCATCCCCCACCAGATTGAACCGCAAATAGGCCAGCCCCTCGCTGATCTCTTCCAAAGTGGCGGTCAAATCATCCGAGAAGACGACTTCTTCGCCCATGCGCAGTTTTTTCAGGGGCTTAACCAACGCCGTCCAGATGCCGCCCTCGGCCTGTGGTTCCAGCAATGTGGCTTCGATTTTGGCGGCCACGGGACCTTGGCTGCTGTCGCGGTGGCGCAGGCCTGACAGACGCGCGGGGATCACGCGGGTGTCATTCAACACCAGACGGTCGCCTGCGCGCAGCCAATCCATCAGATCGGGCACATGAGCATCATGCAGATTTGTGCCTTCGGCCACCAACAAGCGTGCCGCACTGCGCGGCTGCGCGGGGCGTACAGCAATCAGTTCTTCTGGTAGGTCAAAATCAAAATCGCTTAGTTTCATGGTCCAGCCCTTTGTCCACATCCAGCCCCAAATATCCGACCAGCCCCTAGCGCCCTTCGTAGTCGGGTTCAACGGAGGTTTTCTCTGCCTCTTGTACGGGGCGCGGAACCTCGCCCTCCACACGGGGCAATTCCGTCTTGGGGCCGCGCAGAATATTGCGCAGCCCGCCTGGCGCCAAGACAGACAGCGGGTTGATGGAGACTTTGGGTGATTTGGCCTGTCCGCCCAGCTTGTAGTTAAAGCCCAAAAGCCCTTCGCCCTTGCGTGTCAGCACCGAACCAATCCCGTTCAGCAGATAGACTGGGGTGATCACCCCCTGCATTGCCAATTGACCTGTGTCGGTTGCAAAAACACCATCCATGGACAGGCCCAATGACGCGCCCACCGCGCTGCCGCGTTGCAGGGTCATACGGTTTGGGGTCAGGCGGAAATCGGCCTCGACCTCATCAAAATAGATCCCGTCGCCATTCATTTCATTCACCAGCCCCACCACGGAAACGGCATTCACCAAAGCGGCCATTGTGGGCGCGTCCTTGATTGAGATGCCTTTGACTTCCAGCTGGCCATCAAAAGCCTCGCCCGTGCCCACGGGCAACAAGGCAAGCTCCATCGTGCCGCCCACCGCCTGTTGCAGCACCCCCGCTGAGCGCAATATCCCGCCCGCATCCGCAGAAGTTACCCGCACAGCCGTGCGCCCGCGCTGGGGCACCACACGGCCAGACACCCCTGTGCCGCCATTGACCCGTGCCTCGAACGGGCCGTCCAACCCCCCCGAGGTTTTGAACGTGCCCGCAAAGCCCTGTAGCCAAATCGTATCGGTGATCTGCAGCCGGTCCAGCCTTACCCGCATGGGCGCTGCGGCAGCTGGTGCCGCTGTGCTGGTAGCGCTTTGTGTGCTGCTGTCGCCGAATTCTGCCTTGAGCAAATCCAAACGGCCCGACCGCACAACCACTTGGGGTGCGCGGTTTGCACCCTGCCCAACCAGCGCAGCTTTGACATCCAGCCAGTCGCCGCGTTTGACGTGGGACAGCTCCATCACGCCTAAACCGCCGCCATCGGCCAGCGTAATACTGCCCGCAGCCGACAGCCCCGCCCCGTCAAGTGCGATGCGCGTCACCTGTGGTTTGTCCCCCAACCGGATTGCCATATCCAAAGAAGCCGCAGCGTCGCTCCCTTTGCGCCAGCCCAGCTGTGGAATTTGCAAGCGCGCGCCGCGTAGGTTCGATTTTAACGTCATCTGCGGCGACTGTCCCCGCTGAAAACCAATCGCCACATCCGCGCGCGCAGCCCCCTGAACCATGCCTTCCGGCAAGGCCACGTCAAAGGCCTTCAGCGCATCAGGTGTAATTTGCGCGGTGCCGCGAATGGTGCTTTTGTCGCTGCCTGCCCCGATGGGCTGTTGCCAACGGCCCTCAAAGGGCACCCCATCCAAACTGCCTTTGCCAGCGATTTGCACCCATGTATTGCTGGCGACCAGCCCCATGCGCGCGGACCGCAGGCTGCGCCCCTTTAGCAAAGTGTCGCTGCGCAGGTTCAACAAATCGGCTGTCGCGTCATAGACCACATCCGCCGTGCCGCCGCCCTTTTTCAGCGGAAAGGCCAAGGTTCCCTTCACCACGGCCTGACCGCGGCCCAGTTCAACCGGTAGGCCCGCGCGCGACATGACGCCCATGGGAGGTTGGTCCAACATCCAAAGGGCCGAGGTAACAGAGCTGCGCGCATCCAATCGCACAATCGCAGGCGCGCCGCCTTTCACTGCCAGATCTGGGATGATGAAGGAGGTCCGCTCAACCGTGATGGGGCCGCCCAGACCAGCCTGCACAACCCCTTGATCCACTGTGGCCACAAGCCTGTTATCATCAATGCTGGCATGGCCGCGGGCTTGGGTCACGGGGGGGAGTGATTTTAGAAACCTGACATCGCCGTCCGCGAAATCAAAAGAAAGAAACATCCGCGGCTTTGACTTGGGCGCAATGCGCAGGGCAAAATCAGCATTGCTCACATCGCCCGCGTTCAGGTTTTCGCCCAGCCACTTGCGCGTCTTGGGTTTGGCTGCCTCTGGCCATAGCGCCAGAATACGTTCTGCGGCGATGGTATCGGTTTGCGCATCAAGCGCCACATGCCAGCCGTCCGCCTTCGCTGAAAGCACACCAAAGGCGTGGCGCACCTGCCCTTGGTCAAAAATATCCAGCCGCCCGATGTCCAGCTTAAAGGGGGCGGTTTGCAGGCGAAAATCAATCTCGGCCCCGTCAAGGCGCACCGGATCGGGGTATAGCGACATAGGGTCAGCCTGCAGCTGGGTAAGGGTGAATTGCCCGACCAAATCCTCCAGCGTGCCGGCCTGTAGCCCTGTCAA
This sequence comes from Sulfitobacter sp., assembly GCA_039967155.1. Classification (GTDB taxonomy): domain Bacteria; phylum Pseudomonadota; class Alphaproteobacteria; order Rhodobacterales; family Rhodobacteraceae; genus Sulfitobacter. The sequence continues at coordinate 13,943 of JBDVSG010000163.1, forward strand.
ACTGGCCGTGCCATTAGCTTGGGCTGTGATCCATTTACTGGTCACCGATAGGTCATCAAACGTCAGAAGCCCCTGCGCGGCATCATAGGAAAAGTAACTGCGCGCGCCCTCAAACGGGATGGGGCGCGTGCCTTCATTGGGCTGCACAACGCCAGCGCCAATTTGCAACGCCGCACTAAGCGGGGCCAGTGTACCATCACTGCGCACCCCAGAGCGCACCGCCCCCGAGATCGGCGCACGCAAGGCCCCCAACCATGCAAACGCAGGGCTTTGGGTGGCGATATCTGTGGCCGAGGCATCATCAATGCGCACGCCGAATTGCGCTTCGGCTTCGCCAATCACACTGGTGTAATTCGCAGAAAGCCGCGTCACATTTGCGCCCTCCCCCAGCACGGCCAGATCGGCACTTGCAACCAGCGCGCCGTCTTTGCGTTCGGCAATCAAGCGCCCACCATCAAGTGTAAAGGCGCGGCCCGCACGCCGGTCGATGAATTGCAGCGTGAGGCCGCGCAGCTCAGCCAGATCCAGCGCGGCAAGGCCAGGTTGCTGCAAAATCTCGTCAATACGGTCAACAAATCCCCCCAGATTACGGGGCGCGCCGCCTGCCCCTGTCGCGCTGTTGGTTTGCAACGCGATTGAGCCATCTTTTTCGCGGATAATTGTTGCAAACACGCCTTGTAAGGAGATCTGGGCAGGTTGCAGGCGCCAATCGCGCAAGCCCTCACGCGATAAGCGCAGCCGCGCTTCGGAAAAGCGGATCAACTCTGCCCCATCGGTCGTGGCCACTGAAACATCGCGCAACCGGACACGCGGCCGCCAGCCTTCTTCCATTAACAACCGCAGCTCACCAAAAGTGATAGTGGCGTTTGGGAATTCCGTCTCGAGGCGCTGTTCTATGCGGGTCTCGACCCATGCAGGCACGACAACGGGGCGGTCATACAGAAAATAGACAGCCCCCGCAGCAATAAGCATCACCAGAACCCCCAATGACCAAACCGCATTGCACATCCCGATCAAAAGCAAAAACCACCCCCGCTTGCGGCGGCGTTGTTTTGGCGGATCAGGAACAGGCACAGGGGCGTCAGCCATCAGGGTTAGAAAATTCTCACAAGGTACTATATCACTTGCGGAAGGGTTTGATTTCCCCACCACGGGCCTAGTATGACAGAGCACAGCGCGCCGTCCAAGGCCGCGCGGTTGATACATGAAAGTTTTGATATGCTAGAGATTTCCTCCCCCGCGCCCGATTTCACCCTGCCAGCCACCGGCGGCGTTGATATTACGCTCAGCGCGCTTGCAGGCGCACCTGTTGTACTGTTTTTCTATCCGCGCGATGACACACCAGGCTGCACCAAAGAAAGCATCGGTTTTTCCGAGAAACTGCAGACGTTTAAGGAATTAGGCGTGCAGGTTTTTGGCATCTCACGCGATACGATGGCAAAACACGATAAATTCACGGCGAAACACGATCTGACAGTCCCCTTGCTCAGCGATGCGGAGGGCGAAGTGACCGAAAACTACGGCGTCTGGGTAGAGAAAAACATGTATGGTAAGAAATCCATGGGGATTGAGCGCGCGACCTATCTCATTGATGCTGATGGTAAAATCGCGCAAATCTGGCGCAAAGTCAAAGTTGCAGGCCACGTCGAAGCCGTATTGGAAGCGGCGCGCGCATTATGATGCCGCTGGCTGAAATGGCGGAGGCGGTGCTGCGCACTGCCGACGGCCGCGAGAAGACCGCCCTGTCGCATAAATTTGCTGCACAATGGCGCGCCGCGCGGGCAGACGGCGCTGAGCCGCCGATCGGTACAGCCACACCGCCCCAGCACCCCGCACGCCCTGCCAAACCTGAACTATTAAGCCCCCGCGATGTGCCCAACCGCAAACCCGGCACACCAGAAGGGCGCATCGCAATGATGCATGCCGTGGCCCATATCGAATTGAATGCGGTTGATCTGCATTGGGATATTATTGCACGGTTCTGTCATGTCAAAATGCCCATTGGTTATTACGATGATTGGGTCAAGGCGGCGGATGAGGAATCCAAACATTTCAATCTGATGTGTGATTGTCTTGAGGCAGAGGGCAGCCATTACGGCGCCCTGCCTGCCCATGCTGGCATGTGGCGCGCTGCAGAGGATACAATGGATGATTTTATGGGCCGTCTAGCCGTCGTCCCCATGGTTCTTGAGGCGCGCGGGCTGGACGTGACCCCCAATATGATCAAGATCTTCAAACAGGCCAAGGCCTCCGGCGCGGTGGAAGCTTTGGAGATCATTTATGCGGAAGAAGTGCATCACGTGGCCTATGGTTCCAAGTGGTTTCATTACCTGTGTGGCCGTGACGCGCTGGACCCTACGCCCAAATTTCATGCATTAGTGCGGAAATATTTCCATGGCCAGCTAAAGCCCCCCTTCAATGAAGAGAAGCGCGCAGAGGCAGGCATACCCCCAGATTTCTATTGGCCCTTGGCGAAAAACGCATAAACCCGACAACCCAACAGTCTGAAATCGGCGATTTTTTGCCCATTTGCCACATAATACGGTGCGCTTTTCCCATCTTGGGTCACAAGGGTTGCCCGAAGGGGTTCATGAAGATATTGCGATACCGTTAACGGATCCGTGAGGGACACTCGGATCCGTGAGCGAGAACCAAGGGATAATAAAGACGTGCGCACACAGCTCGCTATTAAAACCAATGCGTTTCTGGAAAAATACTTTCCGGAACGCCGTGTATTTCTGAAATCTGACAATGACACACGGTTTATCCGTTTGCGGCCTGTAACGCAGCTGATTGCGCTTGCGGGGTCCTCTTTGCTGGTAGCATGGGCGATTATCGCCACGGCTGTGATTTTGATGGATAGTATCGGTTCTGGTAATTTCCGCGAACAAGCCAAGCGCGATCAACGCACCTATCAGGCGCGTCTAAACGATCTGAGCGCACAGCGCGACACCCGCGCAGAAGAAGCACTGGCCGCGCAAGAACGCTTTAACGCGGCCCTGTCCCAGATTTCCATCATGCAATCCGAGTTGCTAACCAGCGAAACCCGCCGCCGCGAGTTGGAGACAGGCATTGATGTGGTGCAATCCACGTTGCGTAACACAATGAAAGACCGCGAAACCGCGCGCAGTCTGGTTGCCCAGCTGCAATCAGAGGATGGCGGCGCGGTTCAGGTCGCGGCCAGCTCTGCGCCGATGGATTTTCTAGCCGACGCGCTAGAGCGCACCGCGAAAGAGCGCGATCAGGTCATCTTGGAGTCCCAAGACGCCTTACTGGAGGCCGAAGAGCTGAACCAGAAGATCGCCGTGATGCAGGAACAAAACGACGCGATTTTCCGTCAGCTGGAAGAAGCCATGACAGTTTCTGTAGCGCCGCTGGACCGCATGTTCCGCGCGGCGGGCATGCCCACGGACCGTATTCTTGAGACCGTGCGCCGCGGCTATTCTGGTCAAGGCGGGCCTCTGACGCCTTTGAACTTTACTACACGCGGTGAGCAACCCACAACAGATACCCTGCGCGCGAACCGCCTGCTGGGGCAGATGGACCGCCTGAACCTCTACCGTTTGGCCGCGTCCAAAGCACCCTTTGCGAATCCCGTGCAGGACTCATTCCGATTCACATCCAAATTCGGCTTCCGCCGCGACCCGAAAACCGGCGGGCGCCGTATGCACAATGGTGTTGATTTTGCCGCAGGTTTGGGCACGCCGCTCTATGCAACGGCGGACGGTGTTGTGACTCACGCTGGTTGGAGCTCAGGATATGGACGTTTGGTCAAGATTCAGCATGAATTTGGTATTGAAACCCGCTACGCACATATGTCAAAAATGCGCGTCAAGGTAGGCCAAAGAGTATCGCGCGGCGATCGAATTGGTGATATGGGTGCATCAGGACGGGTAACCGGCGTGCACCTACATTACGAAGTACGTGTCGGTGGTAAAGCCGTTAACCCAATGATCTATATCAAGGCAGCAAACGATGTTTTCTAAGAGCAAAATCAATGATCCAGCACCAGGTGGCGACACTGTGAACCAAACGACAACGGCCCCTGCGGCGCCAACCGCCCCTGCCCCAAAGCAGAGCGAATTCAAAGCAAGCGCCCCCAAGGCGAAGCCTCCTGCGTCAGTTCTGTCCGCAGACCTGCACGTGACAGGCAACATGAAGACAACTGGCGACATTCAGGTTGAAGGTACGGTAGAGGGCGACATCCGCGCGCACCTGCTGACCATCGGCGAGACAGCCACCATCAAAGGCGAAGTGATCGGCGATGATGTTGTCGTAAACGGCCGTATCGTTGGCCGCGTGCGTGGCTTGAAGGTGCGCCTGACGTCCACTGCGCGTGTTGAGGGTGACATCATCCACAAGACAATCGCCATTGAGAGCGGCGCGCATTTTGAAGGCTCTGTTCAGCGCCAAGACGACCCGCTGAACCCTGGTGCCAAAGCAGCCCCTGTTGCCAAGGCAAACCCAGCATCCTAACCGGTTTGCACTTGTGATAGATTTTAGCGCCGTAAGCACATCGCTTGCGGCGTTTTTCTTTTCTAAGCGCCCTTTTTACGAATGCCCAAGGAGACCTCTGCCCAAAACAGAGCATCTGTGATCCGTTACTGGTGCATGGGCTTTATTCAACTCAGACAAATCAAAATTTGGGTAATCCAAGGATGACACAGGGAATGGGACACGGAATGCCACTGGCGGGAATTCACGCACACTGGCTGACCTCATCCGGAGGGGAAGGTCACATCGGTGCGCCGGATGCATTGTTCCCCTATTGGAGCTTCACTAAAACGGCGATCGCTGTCTGCACCCTAAAGCTGTGCGAAACTGGGGTCTTTGATTTACACGCCAAAATACAGGGCCAGCCCTTTACCCTGCATCAGCTTTTGGCGCATACCTCTGGCCTGCCCGACTATGGTCATGTTCCCGAATACAGCGCCGCAGTTCTTGCAAAAGATCCCCCTTGGTCCCGTGAAAAAATGCTGGGAATCGCGCTGTCCAAAGGCATGCTATTTGCGCCAGAGCAAGGGTGGTCCTATTCCAACATCGGCTACATGTTTCTTAAAGAAGCCATCGAGGCCGCGACTGGTCGCCCACTGGGTGACGTGATTGACCACATGATAACCGGCCCGTTAAAATTGGACAGTGTGGAGATGGCGCTGACGCCAGCCCAATTCGCGCAGGTTCATTGGCCCGCTTGTCGGGGATATGATCCATTGTGGGTCTATCACGGTTGCCTCATTGGGACGGCCTCTGATGCTGTGCGCCTCTTGCATGGGGTCTTCACGGGGGGAATGTTGCAGCCCGAAACCTTGGCGCTGATGACACGAACAAAGATCCTTGGCGGGCCGTTGCCACAACGACCTTGGACAGAATGTGGGTATGGTTTGGGGCTTATGGCGGGTCGTATTAAGGGCGGACAGCGGTCCATGGGCCATTCCGGTGCTGGCCCCGCTTGCGTTAACGCGGTCTACCATTTTCCAGACGCCAACGACCCGATGACGATCGCATGTTTCACCGATGGTGGTGATGAGGGTGTTCCCGAAACTTTTGCTGTTGATCGGGTCTTGGGGATCCAACACAGCGGATAAGCCCCCCAAACTGTGGCCGTTCTGTCGGGCCGTATTGCCCTTGCCCGCCGTGCTCAGATTAGCCGCAGCAACCGCTTGTGCATTGGGTTTTCTCAACTGGATTAAGATCCGCCTGCGACATGGGGAAATCTCCCGTGAGGGTCAATTCCGGCACCTGCAAAGCGCTGGCCAGTTTCACAACAGTCGCCTGATCCAAGAGGATCACGGCCTCTGCTTCGATCTTGGCCAGCTTGCGTTCTGTCAGCCCTGCCAATTTAGCAAGTTTCGGCCGCCCCATTTTTCGCCCCTTACGGATGGTTTTCAGGCGGTCGCTTTGGATGTTGATAAGATCTGTCATGGGATCGCTTTATCAAGAATGCCTATGATATTCTAGACAAATCGCTGTTTTGGCCTCTTGCAGCTGTTTCCTGTTGATTTGGCTGCAAGGGGCCCGTTGATCAGCAGTTGTCTTCTTTTGAATGCTGCATATGATCCCCAGAACGCACGGATTTCGAAAGGTATGCAGTGATCCAAATTTATTCCGACTTTGATATCTCGTTGCTTTTTGCATTCGCAAACATGGGATTCGCATTGGTGATGGGGGCCATCATTGGCTCTGAGAGACAATTTCGCGGGCGGATGGCAGGCCTGCGCACAAATGCGCTGGTGTCGCTTGGCGCAGCTGGTTTTGTGGTCTTTGCGGCCCTGTTTCCCGATGATATTAACCCCACCCGTGTGGCAGCGCAGGTGGTGTCGGGGATTGGCTTTTTGGGGGCGGGGATCATTTTCCGCGACGGGCTGAATATCCAAGGGATTAATACCGCGGCGACCTTGTGGTGTTCGGCTGCGGTTGGGCTGATGTCTGGAACAGGGCATCTTGGCTATGCGGCGATGCTGACGTCCTTGATTGTTTTTTCAAATTTGGGGCTGCGACCAGTGGTTCGAAAGTTGAAAAAAGCCCAAGCAAAAAATGCGCGCGGCTATCACATGTATCAGCTGCGGGTTTCATGCTTGCATAAAGACGGCAAAGACATCCGCGCATTGCTGTTGGGGCAGCTCGGCGATCAAGGCTTTGGGTTGAGCCAGATGGCCAGCCATGGGGATGAAAGCACATTAGAGATCAACGTAGAGGTACAAGGCATGGCGGATGAGGCGATCAAAGTCGCGAAAATCATCGCCCATGTTTCTCTGGACCCTCGCATTCTGCGCGCGGGTTGGAGCACGGCCAGCGAAGACCATATGCCCTCTGTATAGGGGGCTAGTTTTATCTGCCCGTGAGGGCCAGCGCCCCAGAGCCTCCTCCCTTCAATGAAAAAAGGCGCCTCTATTGAGGCGCCTTAATCTATCATGCTTTGAGCAGCGGTTAGTCCGTAACGGTGACCGTTTTCATCATGTCGGGTTCGCCCACAACAGCGCCATTGCCGCCTGTGCCCAGTTTGATCCCATCAACCACGTCCTGCCCGCCTGTCACACGGCCAACAACCGTGTACTGGCCGTTCAGGAACGGTGCTGCGTCAAACATGATAAAGAACTGGCTGTTGGCTGAGTTCGGGTTTTGCGCCCGCGCCATGCCGACCACGCCTTTTTCATACGGCACATCCGAGAACTCGGCTGGCAGGTCAGGCATGTCTGAACCGCCTGTGCCCGCGCGGCGCAGATCGCCGCCTTTGCGGCCATGCTCAACATCGCCCGTCTGGGCCATGAAGCCGTCGATCACGCGGTGGAACACCACGCCATCATAGGATCCATCCGCGGCCAGTTTGGTGATACGCTCAACATGTTTGGGCGCGATGTCTTCCAGCAGATCGATGGTGACGGTGCCGTTGGCCTCGCCCGCGATTTCGATCGACAGGCCAGACGCCATTGCAGACCCTGCGATCAGCGTGGCGCCCACTGCGCCTGCCAGCAGCTTACGCATCTGCGGCAACTTTTACGCTGATCATACGGTCAGGGTTGGCGGGTGGCTCGCCCTTAACGATTGCATCAACATGTTCCATGCCAGAAATGACCTGACCATAGACAGTGTACTGACCATTGAGGAAGTCATTGTCTTTGAAGTTGATGAAGAACTGGCTGTTGGCCGAGTTCGGGTTGGCCGAACGTGCCGCCCCAAGAGAGCCGCGTGCGTGCGGTACTTTGGAAAATTCTGCAGGCACGTCTGGGTGCTCGGAACCGCCTGTGCCTGCGGCACGTGGGTTATAGTCTTTTTCCATGTTGGCGTGCTGAACATCGCCAGTCTGAGCCATGAAACCATCGATCACGCGGTGGAAGGCCACGTTGTCATAAGCGCCAGCGCGCGCAAGGGTTTTCATCCGCTCAACGTGCTGAGGTGCCACATCGGGCAACAGTTGGATTGTAACGGTGCCGTCTTTCAGCTCCATCAGGATTGTGTTTTCTGGGTCTTTGATCTCGGCCATGCCGTTCTCCTTCATAAATCTTAACACGTACCTAAGCCCCAGACGCACAATTGCCAAGGCGTGCATTGACCCTCGGCGAGATAACGGCAAAACATCACGTGAAGTTTGACCCAAAAACCAAAGGACCACATAGCATGAGCTGGAAAACCCTGGACGATATGGATCTGTACGGAAAGCGCGTTTTAGTACGTGTGGACATCAACGTACCTGTTGAGGACGGCAAAGTGACAGATGCCACACGGATCGAACGGATTGTGCCCACTGTGCATGACATTCTGTCCAAAGGCGGCGCGCCTGTCCTACTGGCCCATTTTGGCCGCCCTAAGGGCAAGGTCAATCTGGACATGAGCCTAAGTCAGGTTGTCCCTGCGTTGGAAAAAGCACTGGCGCGCACGGTAAAGTTGGTCGAGACACTGGAAGCCGCCCAAAACCTGACAGCTGAGGCTGCAGTGGCCGATGTTATTTTGATTGAAAACATCCGCTTCCACGCTGGGGAAGAGGCCAATGACCCAGCATTTGCGGCTCAGCTGGCCACGCTGGGCGATATCTATTGCAACGATGCTTTCTCAGCCGCGCACCGTGCGCATGCCTCAACCGAAGGCGTTGCAAAGCACCTGCCCTGCTGTGCAGGCCGCCTGATGCAGGCAGAGCTCTCGGCGCTGGAGTCAGCGCTGTCCAAACCCGAGCGCCCCGTAGGCGCAGTTGTCGGTGGCGCAAAAGTATCAACCAAAATCGCCCTTTTGGAAAATCTGGTGAACCGTTTGGATGTGCTGGTGATTGGTGGCGGGATGGCCAACACTTTCCTTGAAGCACAAGGCGCACAATTGGGCGGATCGCTGAGCGAGCCTGATTTCTTTGACACTGCGCGCGACATCATGGCCCAAGCCGCCAAAGCGGGCTGCCGTGTCATCCTGCCAGTAGACGGTTTGGTTTCGCGCGAATTCAAAGCAGGTGCAGACCATGTCGTGGCCTCTTTGGACGCAGGCACGGTTTTGGCAGATGATCAGATGGTGCTGGATGCTGGACCTGACACAATTGCCCAGATCAAAACCGCCTTTGAAGGGCTTAAGACATTGATTTGGAACGGCCCTATGGGCGCGTTTGAAATCAAACCCTTCGACACTGCCACAGTTGCAGCTGCCCAAGTGGCCGCTGCGCGTACCGTCGCAGGCGGGTTGATTTCTGTTGCTGGCGGCGGCGACACGGTTGCGGCATTGAACCAAGCAAACGCAGCAGGTGATTTCACTTATATCTCCACTGCGGGTGGTGCGTTTCTGGAATGGATGGAAGGCAAAACGTTGCCGGGTGTTGCTGCGCTGGGTGGGTAAATCTGCCGCGCATTTTGCGCCTATTCAATAAAAACGAAACAAGGGGAATCCTAAGGGATTCCCTTTGCGAATCATCTGTGGCATAACCTGTGCATCGCCCGTAAGAGGCGTCCCAGCAGTCCCCTTCCGAGGCAGTCCACCATGAGCAAACCCGCATTTGGCCCCATCTTGTTCTTTGCAATTGCGTTCGCGCTCAGCCTCTATTTCATGTTCGCAGCCATTCAGGGCGATTTTGGCCTGTTCCGCCGCGCCGAAATTCTGGCCGAAGCCAACGATTTACGGGACCAGCTGAACAGCGTGCACGCCGAAGTGCGCCAGATGGAAAACCTGACCCACCGCCTGTCTGATGACTATCTTGATTTGGACCTACTGGACGAACAAGCACGCGATGTATTGGGTATGGTGCGCGCTGACGAGATTGTTATCCGTTAATTACTACTATGTATCAAATGCATAGCAGCCTGCTGTCTTTGCCCCCTCGCCAAGCGCGTTCGAATCCTTTAGAGTATAGTTTAACGTTAAACTATTTTTAATATCACTAAAGATGTTAATGGGAGGATCGCCAGTATGGCTGCCAAAAAGCCGAGCACAAAATCAACCAGCGCCAATGTCTCTCCGGAAGAGCTAAAAGCCTATTACCACGATATGCTTTTAATCCGTCGATTTGAGGAAAAGGCTGGCCAACTTTATGGCATGGGTCTGATCGGTGGGTTTTGCCACCTGTATATCGGACAAGAGGCAGTTGTTGTCGGGCTAGAAGCCGCAGCAGAAGAAGGCGACAAGCGCATCACATCCTACCGCGACCACGGTCATATGCTGGCCTGTGGCATGGATCCCAACGGTGTTATGGCGGAATTGACTGGCCGTGAGGGTGGTTATTCCAAGGGCAAAGGCGGCTCCATGCACATGTTCTCGAAAGAGAAGCATTTCTATGGCGGCCACGGCATTGTAGCGGCACAGGTGCCGCTGGGGGCTGGGCTGGCTTTCTCTGATAAATACAAAGACAACGGGCGCGTGACCTTCACCTATTTCGGTGATGGCGCTGCGAACCAAGGTCAGGTTTATGAAGCCTTCAACATGGCCGCGCTTTGGGATCTGCCTTGTATCTTTGTGATTGAGAACAACCAATACGCTATGGGGACATCGCAGCAGCGCTCGACATCCTCTGCTGAAATCTATGAGCGCGGGCTGGCCTTTGGCATTCCGGGCGAAGCGGTTGACGGCATGGATGTTCTGGCCGTGAAAGCCGCGGGCGAGACGGCTGTGAAACACTGCCGCTCGGGCAAAGGCCCTTATATTCTGGAGATCAAGACTTACCGCTATCGCGGTCACTCTATGTCTGACCCTGCGAAGTACCGCACCCGTGAAGAAGTGCAGAAAATGCGCGATGAACGCGACCCGATCGAAGCCGTGCGCAGCCTGTTGTTGACTGGCAAGCACGCAACCGAAGATGACCTAAAGGCCATCGACAAAGACATCAAAGCCGTTGTGAACGCCAGTGCCGAGTTCTCTAAGGAGAGCCCCGAGCCTGATTTGAGCGAACTTTGGACCGATATTTACGCTGAGTTGGAGGCTTAACCCATGGCGACTGAAATTCTAATGCCCGCCCTGAGCCCGACAATGGAAGAAGGCACGCTGGCCAAATGGCTGGTTAAGGAGGGCGATACTGTTTCCTCTGGTGACATCATGGCCGAAATCGAGACCGACAAAGCGACGATGGAATTCGAAGCCGTTGATGAAGGTGTGATCGGGAAGATCCTGATTGCTGAAGGAACTGAAGGTGTAAAAGTAAACGCTGCCATCGCGATTTTGCTGGAAGAAGGCGAAGATGCCTCGGCGATCGATACGGCAGCTGCTGCTCCTGTCGCCGCTGCTGAACCTGTCGCAGCCCCCGCGCCTGCCGCACAATCAGCAGTACCCGAAGCGCCGCAAACAGATGAAACACCTGATTGGCCCGAAGGCACGCCGCTGAAGCAGCAAACCGTACGCGAAGCATTGCGCGACGGTATGTCTGAGGAAATGCGCCGCGACGAAGACGTATTCCTGATGGGCGAAGAGGTTGCCGAATACCAAGGTGCCTATAAGATTTCCCAAGGGATGTTGGATGAATTCGGTGCAAAGCGTGTGATTGACACTCCAATCACCGAGCACGGGTTTGCCGGTATCGCAACCGGTGCCGCCTTTGGTGGCTTGCGTCCGATTGTTGAATTCATGACGTTTAACTTCGCCATGCAGGCAATCGACCACATCATCAACTCTGCGGCCAAGACGTTGTATATGTCTGGTGGCCAAATGGGGGCACCGATGGTGTTTCGCGGTCCAAACGGTGCTGCAGCCCGTGTGGGGGCCCAACACTCACAAGATTACGCTGCTTGGTACATGCAGATCCCAGGTTTGAAAGTGGCGATGCCCTACTCAGCTTCGGACTACAAAGGTTTGATGAAGACGGCGATCCGTGACCCGAACCCTGTGATCTTTCTTGAGAATGAAATTCTTTATGGTCGCACCTTTGATGTACCGGACATGGATGACTATACGGTGCCGTTTGGTAAGGCACGCATCTGGCGCGAAGGCGACGACGTCACGATTGTCAGCTTTGGCATCGGCATGAGCTACGCGTTGGAAGCCGCTGACAAACTAGCCGCAGAAGGCATCAACGCCGAGGTCATCGATCTGCGCACATTGCGTCCAATGGATACGCCTGCAATCATCAAATCGGTTATGAAAACAAACCGTTTGGTCACAGTCGAAGAAGGCTGGCCGCAGGGCAGTGTCGGCAACTACATCAGCTCAGTTGTGATGCAAGAAGCGTTCGATTACCTCGATGCGCCAATCATCAACTGTACAGGTAAGGACGTTCCCATGCCTTATGCTGCCAATCTTGAAAAACACGCACTTTTGACCGCTGATGAAGTCGTCGAAGCCGTGAAAAAAGTCACGTATAAATAAGGAGCGGACGACATGCCTATAGAAATTCTGATGCCCGCCCTGTCCCCAACGATGGAAGAAGGCACTTTGGCCAAATGGCTGGTCAAAGAAGGTGATACTGTCGCCTCTGGCGATGTGATGTGTGAAATCGAAACCGATAAAGCCACGATGGAATTCGAAGCTGTTGACGAAGGCGTTATTGGCAAGATCCTCGTTGCCGATGGTAGCGAGGGCGTCAAAGTGAACACAGCGATTGCTGTGCTACTTGAAGATGGCGAAAGCGCGGACGATATCGGCAATGTCGCTGCGGCCCCCGCCGCCACCACGCCGAGCGCGGAAGAGGTGCCTGCCCCTGCAGCAGAAGCAGCCCCTGCGGCAGCACAGCCAAACCTTGCTGCCGCAGATGGCACGCGCATTTTTGCGTCTCCTCTTGCGCGCCGCATTGCGGGACAAAAAGGTCTCGATCTATCCCAAATCACAGGATCAGGTCCCCGCGGCCGGATTGTGAAATCCGATATTGAAGGGCTGACGCAGACTGCTGCGCCCAAAGCTGCGACCGCCCCTGCTCCGGCAGCCAGCGCGCCTGCGGTGGGTCCTTCCGCCGATGCGATCGCTAAGATGTACCAGGGGCGTGAATACGAAGAAATCACGCTCAACGGGATGCGCAAAACGATTGCTGCGCGTTTGACAGAAGCCAAACAGACTGTGCCGCATTTCTACTTGCGCCGTGACATCCAACTGGACGCGCTGATGGCCTTCCGTGAGCAGCTGAACAAACAGCTGGAGCCGCGCGGCATCAAGCTTTCGGTGAATGATTTCATCATCAAGGCCTGTGCATTGGCCCTGCAACAAGTGCCTGACGCAAATGCTGTTTGGGCAGGTGACAAGGTCTTCAAATTGAAACCGTCTGATGTCGCTGTAGCTGTTGCGATTGAGGGGGGGCTGTTTACGCCCGTACTACAGGACGCTGAAATGAAATCTCTTTCTGCCCTCAGCGCCGAAATGAAAGACCTCGCCACGCGCGCCCGTGATCGCAAGCTCGCGCCGCATGAGTACCAAGGTGGCAGCTTTGCTATTTCGAATCTTGGCATGTTTGGGATCGATAACTTCGATGCGGTCATCAACCCGCCGCATGGTGCGATCCTTGCCGTTGGTGCAGGCAGCAAAAAACCTGTTGTTGATGGCAATGGTGAACTGGCGATTGCAACCGTAATGTCCGTCACGTTGTCGGTTGATCACCGTGTGATTGACGGCGCGTTGGGTGCTGAACTTCTGAATGCTATCAAGGACAACCTAGAAGCGCCAATGACCATGCTGGCGTAACGTTCTGAGCTAATGGTAGATAAAAGAAAAAGAGCCGGAGCAATGCTCCGGCTCTTTTTTCATAAACCGTGTCTTTGCTTAATTCCCGCAAGGACCGATCATATGGTTCATCGAAACTGCTGGCTGATCGCACCCTGCTTCACCCACAATTCGCGCAGGGATGCCTGCAACAGTCTTGCAAGCAGGCACATTTTCCAAAACGACAGACCCCGCAGCAATACGGCTGCAATGACCAATGGTGATGTTGCCTAGAACTTTTGCCCCCGCCCCCACAAGAACGCCATCTTCAATCTTCGGGTGGCGGTCCTCTTCTTCCTTGCCGGTTCCGCCCAAGGTAACGGAATGCAACATCGACACATTGTCGCCTACGACAGCCGTCTCACCAATCACAATGGAATGGGCATGGTCGATCATGATGCCTTTTCCAATCCGCGCACCAGGATGGATATCGACGCCAAAAATCTCAGAAACGCGCATCTGGAAGAAATAGGCCAAGTCCTGCTGGCCTTTGCACCATAGGTAATGCGCAACACGGTAGGCCTGCACTGCTTGGTACCCTTTGAAGTATAAGATAGGCTGAAGCAGGCGGTGGCATGCGGGGTCACGTTCATAGATCGCGACCAAATCTGCACGCGCGGCCGCAATCAATCCCGCATCGTCGCTATACGCTTGCTCTACAATTTCTCGCACGACCATCATCGACATCTCATTTGACGATAGTTTGGCGGCAATCCTATATGAAAGAGCCTTCTCAATAGAAGAATGGTGCAAGATCGTAGCATGAACAAAACCGCCGATAAGCGGCTCTTCGGCTACGGCCTTATTCGCATCATCCTTTATCTGATCCCAAACAGGATCAACCGAGGTAACGTTGCTACGCGGGTTGGCCATCAGAGCAGCTCCTTTTTTGCGACACTACACCCTATCTAACTACTGTTATCCGTTATGCAAACCCGCTTGAGATCACAAAATTGATCGGGTTGACCACGGCATTGCGACACGGCAGATATCACAACAGCCAAGGCTTCCACGTATTCTCCATTAATTGAACCGTTATGCTTGGTCTGCGCTACATGCTGTGCCGCTGCACGCAGGCTTCCATCCCCCCAATTGGGATGAAGTTTACGTAATTTTTTAACGTATTTATCCGCGACATGCGCACGCCAGAC
>JBDVSG010000164.1:0-19343 GCA_039967155.1 Sulfitobacter sp.
CGCGCCGTTCGCGCCACGTGGATTGCGGGCAAATGCGTGACATAACCGCGTGATTTGCCACCGAACAGGCAGGCTCACCCCCCCGTAGAAAAGATCTGGGCTTTGCCCTTCCGCTGGATCAGCAGCGCTTGGCCGCCAAAACCATCACCCAGATATCACCGACTTGGGCGATGCCGTATTCTTTTACGCGGCGTTTGGTCAAGTTTTTGTAATGGCTCGGGGATTTGCGCCATTGCTCAATTGTAGCTTCCCGCGTTGGGAAGCCTTTGGCAATATTCTCAGCGACCGAACACCAGCGATAGCCCGCACGTTCTACCCGCTTTCCTACGGTGGACCCGTTGCTGCCTTTGTGGCCAAAGAACCCTTTGCGAAGCATATCTTGGGCATGGCCCTTTGCGACACCATCCAACACCGCGTTGCGGCGAACGGGGGGCAGATTGGCCTCTGCGCGGATCGCGTTTAACCCGCTGCCCGCCGTGCCCACCTGAGCGGTCGATGTTGGTTTCGTGGCGGCAGAGGGATCGCCGCAGGCCGCCAACATCAAGCAAACCACCGTACCAAAAGCAAAACGCATCATACTTGTTCCTTTAATTCAATCGCCATCCGACGCTGTCGCGCCAGCAAGGACCCCATATCTACTGTTGTCATTTGTCCATCCTGAACGACAGCACGCCCTTCTACATAAAGATCCCGCACCGTCGTGGGCCCCGCCAGTAAGATCGCTGCCGGATCCCAAGACCCTGCCGATTGCACGCCTGTGACGTCCCAAACGGCAATATCCGCGCGCTTTCCAACCGCGATTCGCCCGCAATCGGGGCGTCCCAGAACATCCGCACCACCGCGCGTTGCAATTTCCAACGCCTCACGGGCGCTCATCGCGTCTGCCCCCTGCGCCACACGTTGCAATAGCATGGCTTGGCGCGCTTCGGCCACTAGATTGCCCGCATCATTACTGGCCGATCCATCCACGCCCAACCCAACAGGCACGCCCGCATCCCGCATTGCACGCAGCGGTGCAATCCCGCTGCCAAGCCGGCAATTTGAACAGGGGCAATGGGCCACACCTGTACCTGTGCGCGCAAAAAGTGCGATTTCAGCCGCGTCTAATTTCACACAATGGGCATGCCAGACATCGGGTCCGACCCATCCCAAAGTTTCTGCGTATTCTCCCGGCCTGCACCCGAAAGTTTCAAGCGAATAGGCGATATCTTCGTCATTTTCTGCCAGATGGGTATGCAGCATGACACCTTTCGATCTTGCTAACACTGCCGCGTCGCGCATTAGGTCTGTGCTCACTGAAAAGGGTGAACAAGGCGCGATACCAACCCGGCACATAGATCCTTCTGCGGGGTCGTGGTAGGCGTCGATCACCCGAATGCAGTCTTCCAGAATGGCCGCTTCATCTTCCACCAACGCATCGGGCGGCAGGCCGCCGTCGCTTTCTCCAATGCTCATCGCGCCGCGCGTGGGATGGAAACGCAGTCCGATTTCACGGGCGGCGTGGATCGTATCCTCCAGCCGCGCACCATTGGGATAGAGGTACAAGTGATCCGAGCTGAGCGTGCATCCAGACAATGCCAGTTCGGCCAGGCCCACCTGCGCAGATACATTCATGTGGTCGGGGGTAAAGCGTTGCCAGATCGGATAGAGCGTCCGCAGCCAGCCAAACAACAACGCATCTTGCCCCCCTGGCACAGCGCGGGTCAGGCTTTGGTAGAGGTGATGATGCGTGTTCACCAGCCCCGGAGTGACAACACAGCCCGAGACATTCACAACCTTTGCATCTGCAGGGGCTTCCAGATTGGATCCGACAGCGATGATAATGCCGTCTCGGATCAAGATATCCGCGCCAGATAGTTCTCGGCGCGTGTCGTCCATGGTCAGGACCGTATCAGCGCCGCGCAGGAGCGTAGCGGTCATGTGCCAGTCGCCGCGCGCAAAATCGCCAAAGCCTCGGCATGGATTTCTGCGTTCGCAGCGGCGATCACCCGCCCGCCTTCATGGGCTGGGCCTCCAGTCCAGTCGGTCACAACACCGCCTGCCGCCTGTATCAGCGCCAACGGCCCTTGGATATCATAAGATTGCAGCCCCGCTTCGATCACCAGATCAATTTGACCCGCCGCGACCAGCGCATAGGCGTAGCAATCCATCCCGTAGCGGGTCAATTGCGCCTGTCGGGCAACCGCATGGAAGGCGGCGCCATCTTCGGTGCTGCCGACTTCTGGAAAAGTGGTAAAAATAACCGCCTCGGACAGAGGCCGCGGCGCGCGGGTCTGAATTGCTGTGCGATTGCCTGCATGTATCAATTCGGCCCCCTGCGGCGTGCCGATAAACCGCTCGCCAATGTAGGGTTGATCAACGACACCGACAAAGGGGCCGTTTTCATCGCCGACAGCAATAAGCACGCCCCATGTCGGTGTGCCCGCCACAAAGCCGCGCGTGCCATCAATAGGGTCCAGCACCCAGGTCAGACCGCTGGTGCCTGATGTTGCGCCCAATTCTTCGCCAAAGATCGCGTCTTGGGGGCGGTGCTGGGCAAGGATCTCGCGCATTGCGGCCTCTGCGGCGCGATCAGCCACCGTGACAGGGTCATAGCCCCCCGCCAGTTTGTTATCTGTGTCCAGATTCGCGCTGCGAAAATAAGGCAAGATCACCGCGCGGGCCGCATCGGCCATCAGGTGGGCAACTCGTGCCAGTTCATCGGTCAGGGTCGGGTCATATTTCATACCTGAGTCGTCTCATTCTCCGCCCCCCCATGCAAGCCCGTATCTTACCCAGTGGTTGCTTCCAGCGGGCGCGCGTCTTGTGGCAACTGGCCTTTGTCACAAATCGTTTGCGTGAGAAGCGCAACCAACTGTTCAAGAGGTTCAGTCAGAGTGCCGTCGGCGCGATAGAGATTGATGCGCTGCGGTGGCAATTCAGGCAAGGCACCGCCGTGTTTGATCCGCGCCATTTGCTGCGGCTCGGTCCCCTCGATCGCGGTGTGGATGGCCAAATCCGCACTTACTGTGGCAAAAATTGTGCTGTCATTATCGGTCTCTACCAGCATCTGCCACTGAATATCCGCCGCATCCAGCGCCCCCACGGCAATGGGTCGAAAGGTGCAGTTACGCCCATAAGCAATGCTGAGCGGGCGTTGGCGCCACGCAGCCCCACCCGGGGCACCAACCCAATGCAAAGGGCGCGTGGCAAGCGTGATCCCCCCTGCCTGAACCTCTGTTTCTGTCGTGAGGATCACGTCGCATTCGCCCTTCGAGAACAGATCTTTCAGCCTATTGGTATGCGAAGATTCCAGAACAATTTGGACGGTGGGGAAAATGGCGTTAAATTGTTTCAACACTTGCGGGATCGCAGGATAGACAATGTCATGCGGCACCCCCAGCCGAATTGTACCAGTCGGCGCCTGTTGCATAAGACGTGCGACGGCCTCGTCATTCATCGCAACCATGCGCCGCGCATAGGTCAGCAGCAAATCGCCATCAGCTGTGAAAGCAACGCCGCGGCCCGTGCGGTCAAGCAATTGCGCGTCCAGCATTTCCTCCAACCGCTTTAGCTGCATCGACACGGCTGATTGGGTCAAATTCAAAAAACCTGCCGCGCGTGTCACACCGCCCGCATCAGCGACGGCAACCAAGGCGCGCAGGGTTGCAAGGTCAAGATTTCGCATAGATCACCATTTCGCATGATTCACATCAATAACATTCATTTCCATGATGATCCATAATCAGCGATACATCAAGCATCGAAATGAATCGATCACACTCATAACAGAAATGGAATATTGAAATGCGTATCGTACTCCCTCTCTTCCGCGCGCCGTCTTACGCCCAGTGCCAACATGGCTGTGTCTCTGATCGCATCTGCGCCCCTGCCCCACGCACAGGCCCATCTGTGCTGCAGCGCATTGTGCAAATAACCGCCCTGTGGCGGAGCAGACGCGCGTTGGCTGCATTGACCGAAGATCAACTGGCCGATGTCGGGCTAAGCGCCTCTGAAGCCCAAGCAGAAGCAGAACGGCCTGTTTGGGATGCACCTGCAGCGTGGAGACGTTAATCAACATCATAGGTCTGAGCGAAAAACCTTGAAAATGCGTCGCTCAGACCCGATATTGCGTCTGAACCCGCGCAAAAACTGCGCAGACCATCTTTTAGGAGTTTTAAATGGCAGACGTGAACACAATCCGGACAGGCGCCGGTAGCCGCATAGCCGCGATTGATGAAGGCCTGCGCGCCCACATGAACAAAGTCTACGGCACAATGTCCGTAGGCATGTTGATTACATTCGCCGCCGCATGGGCAATTGCGAACCTTGCAGTCACATCCGACCCCGCAGGCGCAACAGCCGCACTGCGTGAGGGACAGTATCTGACAGGTTTGGGTCAGGCGCTTTATATCTCACCGCTTAAATATGTTGTGATGTTCGCACCTTTGGCATTTGTCTTTGGCCTGAGCGCTGGAATCAACCGCATTTCTGCTGCTGCCGCACAACTGGCGTTCTACGTGTTTGCCTTTGTGATGGGCTTGTCGATCAGCTCGATCTTTTTGGTCTACACGGGTGTGTCGATCATTCAGGTCTTCTTGGTGACGTCCATCGCGTTTGCTGGTTTGTCGCTTTGGGGTTATACCACAAAGAAAGACATCTCTGGCTGGGGTAGCTTCCTGATCATGGGTGTTATCGGTCTGGTGATTGCATCAATCGTCAGCATGTTCTTCCCGAACCCTGCACTGACCTTTGCGATCTCGGCCATTGGCGTGCTGATCTTTGCCGGTCTTACAGCCTACGACACACAGCGCATCAAAACCGAATACATCGCCCACGCCCAACACGGCGACAGCGAATGGTTGGCAAAATCTGCCATCATGGGGGCGCTGAACCTGTACCTCAACTTCATCAACATGTTCATGATGTTGCTGCAGTTGTTCGGCAACCGTGAGTAATCACAGTCCTCTATCACGATCCAAAGCCGCTCCTGACAGGGCGGCTTTTTTTATGGGAGAACGAAATGTTAGAGCTTAGACCAAATTGCGAGATGTGTGACCGCGATTTACCACCAGACAGTTTGCAGGCCCGGATTTGCACCTATGAATGCACTTTTTGCGCGGATTGCGTCGAGACCGCGCTGCATAACGTCTGCCCCAATTGCGGCGGCGGCTTCACGACGCGCCCCATCCGCCCTGCCCGCGCGCACCGCGACGGTACGGGCTTGCGCCACCATCCGGCAGGCACAAAACGGCGGCGGTTAAAGTGGACAACAGCGGATATCAACGCTTTCGTCGCACGGTTGCGCGACACCGCCCCGAAGGACCGTTAGAGGTCAGCAAATCGCTTTTGAAACGCGCGCACTTCGGCTGAACTGTGTAGGTGGTATATTTTGGCGGGGCCCTTGTAGGAGTTCACCGTACTAAAGATCTTCTGGCGGGACGCATTCCGATGTCGCCAGATCCAGAAAAGAAAACCCGGCAACGCGCGATCAAACCGCTCAGGGCATCCTTGGGGCAGATCGGGGCGGGTTTGGCCGCGAAACCGCCACGAGCGCCGCATCACACGCCACAACCGCAGCCCAATGGGCAGATCTAGCCAGATCACCATATCGGCCCGCGCAAGCCGTGCGGCATACCGTTTTGAGAGCCCCCCTCAATGATCCACGCATCGCTTTCCTCAACGGTAGCGATCATCGCCAGCCGCGTTTCGGTGGGGTGCTCCACCCAGCCTTCCATCCAATGAATATGATCCATGTGTTGGACAGGCAGGCCAGTCTGCCTTCCCATCCAACCCGCCATTGTGGATTTCCCTGACCCTGGACCGCCGACAATCATAACGCGCTGCATAAGGTTCTTAACCCTCTAATTCCACTTCACCCTAGAACGCAAAAAGCCGCGCAAATTGCGCGGCTTTAACTGCATCAAAGAATGGCGATCTTACTTGATCTTGCCTTCTTTGTATTCAACGTGCTTGCGCGCAACGGGGTCATATTTTTTGATGACCATTTTTTCGGTCATTGTGCGTGCGTTCTTTTTTGTAACGTAGAAGTGGCCTGTGCCCGCGGACGAGTTCAGACGGATCTTGATCGTGGTTGGCTTAGCCATTTTATCTTCTCCTGTGCAGCGGCGCATAATCATGACGCACGCGTAATCTCTGAATTACGGCTTCTACCTTCGCCACTGTCTGAGTCAACCCCGTATTGCCGAAACAACGGCCAGTATTTCGGAAAATATGCGCGGAAGGCCTATAAGCCGGATTCTGTCCCGATGTCGCGCGCAAACGCTTCATCATGGATGACCATTCCTCTGACCCTGCCGTTACCGACATGGGCTACAGCCGCCAACCCGGACCTGCTGGAGCAAAAGAAGCTCCGCCGCCCTGCCCGAAGGCAAAAGCAGCACGCGGTCCCTATTTGGCGTTGCTCCCAGTGGGGCTTGCCATGCCGCCGCTGTTGCCAGCCGCGCGGTGGGCTCTTACCCCACCGTTTCACCCTTACCTGTCGACAATCCAAAGCATGCTTTGGAATGACAGGCGGTTTATTTTCTGTGGCGCTATCCGTCGGGTTACCCCGCCCGGGCGTTACCCGGCACCGTTTCTTTTTGGAGTCCGGACTTTCCTCCCCGATGCCCGAAGGCACCAAAGCGGCCATCCAGCCTTCCGCGCAAGATGCGGCTTACGCGCAAGCGGGGCGTCGGGTCAATGGGGATGTGCGCACCAGCGCAGTAGAAACGCGGCTAGAGCCTGAAATCTGCGGCACACAGCGGCCCTTTGCGCCACGGCGCGTGCCGCAGGCGGGTCGTGTGCAACAGGACCTCCAGCGGCGCCTCAGCGGTATAGCCTGCCGTCTTTGCCGCGCGGATGAATGCATCCCCATTCCCTGCGCCCCTTTCGCGCGGTTGCGCGGCGCCAGCAAGCCCTTGGCGCTGCAAGCGGTGCCAATCGAACCTTGGGCCTGGATCGGTTTTGCGCCCTGGCGCCATATCAGAATGCCCAATCACGCCGCTGGCCGGAATATCCCAGCGCGTCATGATTCCGCGTAAAAGATCCTCTAGCGCATCCATTTGCGCAGCCGCAAACGGATGGTTCCCGCGGTTATCCAGTTCAATCCCAATTGAGCGGGAGTTGATGTCGTCCAGCCCCTGCCATTCCCCTGCGCCCGCGTGCCATGCGCGCGCGGCCTCATCCACCATCTGGACGACCTCGCCTTGGGGGCCAATCAGGTAATGGGCTGACACTTCGGCTGCCGGATCACACAAGCGTTCCAGCGCGGCCTGCGCGCTGTGCATGGCAGTGTAATGAAGAACGATAAGCGAAGGCCGCAAACCATCCCTGCGCTGTCCGTAATTGGGCGAAGGGCACTGGCGGATCACAGCAGCAGCTTAGTTGCTGGTGTTGCGGTAAACCGAAGGATCCCAGCCGCACGCATAGCCGTCCCCGTCAGGGTCCATGCCTTTGCGGTCCTTTTGCGGACCACCCGCCAGAAGGAAATCAGACTGCGCCTGATCCATGTGGCGGTAGTTGCCGCAGCTGCGCTTGAAACGGTTGGCTGCGTTAAACTTGCTACGTTTGTAGACTTGGGTGCCAACAGGATGGGTCGAGGCCAGCGCAAAGGCCACGATATTCGGGCCTGTTTCTGTGCGTTCGGGCAAGGCTTGGGGTTGGATCACCGTGTATTGCGCCCGGTTGGCGGCAATGCGTGCAGCGTCGCTTTCAATGCTGCGCTGGCCGCTCACAGCGTCAAAGCTGTTCTCGCGGCTGATGCCTGTGGCTGTATTTACCACTGCCGGCGCGGGGTTTGACGGGCTCGCCTCCAGCGGGGCCACACCAGAGTTATTTGCAGCCGCCGCCAAGCGTTCAGCATCGGCTACGGTTTGTACTCTTTGGGTGGTTTGCCCTGTTTGGGCTAGAATCGCTGTCGTTTGCGCCGCCGTATCTGCCGCGGATCCTGCCGCAGGAAGGGGCTGAGAGTTCACACTAGGTGCCGCCGGTACAGTGCCGGATGTGCCAGCCAGCACCGCATCGCGGTTCGCGCGTTGTGCATCAAAAGTTTGGTCAAAACCAACGCCGAAACGGCTGTCTTCTGGCACAGCTGGCTGACAAGCCGCTAGCGCGGCGGCCGCACAGGCTCCCAATAGAAATCGCATACTCTTCATCTCAATCGCCTGCATTTTATTGTCGCGTTTAAGGTTGCTTACCACCATACGTCCGGTTTGGCTACAAAACCTGCGCTGCGCTCAAGCGCATAGGCGGAAGACAGCAACTCGCCCTCTTCCCACGGGCGGCCAATCAGCTGCAGCCCCAATGGCAAGCCCTGCGCATCCGTGCCCGTTGGCACCGCGATACCGGGCAATCCGGCAAGGTTCACCGTCACGGTGAACACATCGTTGAGATACATTTTAATCGGGTCCGCGTCCGTCATTTCGCCCAGACCAAAGGCCGCTGACGGCGTGGCTGGCGTCAGGATACAATCGACACCGGCGGCGAACACATCATCAAAGTCTTTCTTGATCAAGGCACGGACGCGGCGCGCGCGGTTGTAATAGGCGTCATAAAAACCGGCGGACAACACATAGGTCCCCACCATCACGCGGCGCTGAACCTCAGGGCCAAAGCCTTCGGCGCGGGTTTTTTCGTACATTTCGGTGATGCCGTCGCCTGCGTCCAGTCTGGCGCGGTGGCCATAGCGCACCCCGTCATAACGCGCGAGGTTCGAAGACGCCTCGGCGGGGGCAATCACATAATACGCAGGCAGCGCGTATTTTGTGTGCGGCAGCGAAATATCGACGATTTCGGCACCCGCATCCTTTAGCATCGCTGTGCCGTCTTCCCACAGCCTTTCAATCTCGGCAGGCATGCCATCCATGCGGTATTCACGTGGAATGCCAATTTTCTTGCCGCGCATGTCGCCCGTTAGAGCGGCTTCGAAATTGGGGACGGGCAAATTTGCCGATGTGCTGTCTTTTACGTCATAGCTGGACATGGCTTCCAACATGATCGCGGCGTCACGTACCGATTTGGTCATTGGGCCTGCTTGATCCAATGAGGACGCGAAAGCAACCACCCCCCAGCGCGAGCAGCGACCATAAGTCGGCTTGATCCCAACTGTTCCGGTGAAAGCCGCAGGCTGGCGAATGGAGCCGCCGGTATCTGTACCGGTTGCGGCCAGACACAGATCCGCAGCCACAGCCGCAGCCGATCCACCAGAGGAGCCCCCCGGCGTGAGGGCTGTATCTTCGTTGCCACGGCGCCACGGGTTCACCGCATTGCCATAGGCTGATGTCTCATTGGACGATCCCATGGCGAATTCGTCCATGTTCAGCTTACCCAACATCACAGCACCCGCATCGGCCAAGTTCTGGCTGACGGTTGATTCGTATTCCGGCTTGAACCCTTCCAAAATGCGCGAGGCAGCCTGCGAGGGGACACCTTTGGTGCAGAAAAGGTCCTTGATCCCGATGGGCAGACCGCACATGGCAGGCGCATCATCGCCAGATTGCAAACGGGCATCCGCAGCGGCGGCACGTTCCAGCGCCAGCTCGGGCGTTTGGTGCACAAAGGCGTTCAGCGCGCCTGCGCCGTCAATCGCCTTCAGGCAGGCCTCGGTTAATTCTTTGGATGTGGTTTCACCTTTGCGAAGCGCATCGCGGGCCTGCGCAAGGCCCAGTTTGTTCAGATCAGTCATTATTCAACCACCTTCGGCACGGCAAAGAACCCTTCGCGCGCATCTGGCGCGTTTTTCAAAATTGCATTTTGCTGGTCGCCATCGGCCACGACATCTGCACGGCGCGCCAATTTTTGCGGTGTGACCGATGTCATCGGTTCAACGCCTTCAATATCGACTTCGCCCAATTGCTCAATGAAGCCCAGAATCGTGTTAAATTCTTGTGCCAGTGCTGGCAGGGCTTCGGGCTCTACCTTGATACGGGCCAGTTTCGCCACGCGGGCGGCGGTGCTTTCATCAATCGACATGGGTTTTCCTCATCTGCTTAACCGTCCTCTACCGCCCTCACGCGGCACAGGCAAGCCATGCACGCCTATCGCGCAGGCCCAAGCGCAGATATTTGCCCCCTCCTCTTACCATCTGTCGAGCTGGTGCTAAACTGCGCACAAGTTATCAGCAGGGATTCTGGAATGAAAATTATCTGGCTTGGGCATGCGTCTTTTCGGATTGAGATCGAAGACCAAATTATTCTGGTCGATCCTTGGCTGACACAAAACCCGATGTTACCCCAAGATCAGCACGCTGCCGCCATTGCCGGCGCGACACATATTTTGGTCACGCACGGCCATGACGACCATATCGCTGACGTTGTGCAGGTATCCCAAGACACCGGCGCCCCTGTATCGGGCATGTATGAGCTGGCCCAGTACCTAAGCGCGCAAGGCGCGGTTGAGGGGCATTTGTTCAACACAGGCGGGACCGTAAACTTGGGCGGGCAAATCACTGCCAGCATGGTGCCTGCCTCGCATTCCTCTTCGACCGACACAGGGCAGCAGCGGCTGTATCTGGGCACTGAGGCGGGATTTATCCTGAAGGGCGAAGGCCACGCGATCTATATCTCGGGGGACACGGGGCTGATGGCCGATATGGCGTGGATCGGGGATTATCATAAACCCGACATCGGGATTTTGGCAGCAGGCGGCTATTTCACAATGGATATGGACATGGCCGCCTATGCCGCCCGCTCCTATTTTGCGTTCAGCCATGTCATCCCCTGCCATTACCGCACGATGCCGATGCTTGCCCAATCCGCGCAGGCGCTGATTGACGGGGTCCCCGAACAAACGACCGTGATCGAACCGCAGGTCATGCAGCCGATCACCTTATGATGGCTTAGGCTTTGCGTTTGGCCGCAAAGAAATCAATAAGCAGGGCTGCAGATTCGCGCTCGGCGATACCATCGTAGATTTCAGGGACATGATGGCACTGCGGATGGGCAAAAACCCGCGCGCCCTGCGCGACACCGCCGGATTTGGGATCTGACGCGCCATAATACAGCCGCGCGATCCGAGCCGCGGAAATAGCGGCGGCACACATCGGGCATGGCTCTAACGTAACATAAAGCGCGCATCCCGTCAGCCGTTCAGCGCCCAAATGCTTGCAAGCGGCGCGAATGGCCAGCATTTCAGCATGGGCTGTCGGGTCGTTATCTTCGCGGGTGCGGTTGCCCGCCTGCGCGATGACTTCGCCCTGCGGCGACACAACAACCGCGCCCACCGGCACTTCGCCGCGATCTGCCGCAGCGCGGGCTTGTGCCAAAGCGGCTTGCATGAAGGATGTGAATGCCATTCCCCTTGATGGAGGCAAAACCCTCCCTTTCGCAAGGGGGTCGGTTACGTTAAGGCTGGGTTTATGAATGATACCCCTTCCTCCGCCACACCTGCGAACACGCCAAAGGGCGACCGCATTGCCAAAACCCTTTCGCGTGCAGGCATTGCCAGCCGCCGCGAGGCCGAGCGTATGATCGAGGCCGGCCGCGTCAGCGTAAACGGCCAGATCATCACATCCGCCGCGCTAAATGTGACCGCTGATGACCGCATCGTGGTGGATGGCAAACCCGTGGGCAAACCTGACCCTGCGCGCCTGTGGCTGTATCACAAACCCACTGGGTTGGTGACAACCGACAGCGACGAAAAAGGCCGCGAGACGATTTATGACGCCATGCCTGCGGATATGCCGCGGGTGATGAGCATCGGGCGGCTCGACCTGAATTCCGAAGGGTTATTGCTGCTGACCAATGACGGCGGCATCAAACGCATGCTTGAACTGCCCTCAACCGGTTGGTTGCGCCGCTACCGCGTGCGGGTAAACGGCCGCCCCACCGAGGAACAGCTGGAGCCGCTGCGCGCAGGCATCATCGCCGATGGCGAACCGTTCCAACCGATGGACGTTGTGCTGGACCGGCAAAAAGGCGCGAACGCTTGGCTGACGGTCGGGCTGCGCGAAGGCAAAAACCGTGAGATTCGCCGCGCGATGGATGAAATCGGGCTCAGCGTGAACCGCCTGATCCGCGTCAGCTATGGACCTTTCCAGCTGGGGGATCTCAAGCAAGGCGGCGTCGAAGAAGTGCGGCGCAAAATCTTGCGCGACCAGTTGGGGGCTCAGGCTGATGAGCTGCTCGGCGCGCCGCCTGCCGCCCCGACCGAAGTCAAACGCGGATTCAAGCGCCGCGTGACGCAAAAAAAAGGTGAATTTGGCGGCCGTGGCCAACCAGGTCTCCCAAAAGCGCCAGAGGAAATGGACACCAATCGGCCTAAACGCGGTAAAGGGTACAAGCCCAGCCGCCCTGACAAAGCCACCCGCGAGAAAAATGCGCGCGAGGCTGCACAGAAAACAGGCGGCCCCTCAAAACCACGTGTCTTTAAAAGCGCGGCCTCCAAGGCGCGGCCCGCATCTGGGCCCAAACCCCCCCGCCGCCGTTGATCAGCGGCCGTTCAGGGTTTGCAGTTCAGGTGTTTATAGTTGGTTGTAGCCCATAACCACGACCGCCGCGCAAAGCGCCCAGAACAAAAAACGCCGTTTTTGACGGCTTTTAGAAATCGCACTGGAATGCAAAGATGGTTTTGTTTCAAATCCAAGATGACGCTGTTGCATATGACCCGTGCTCCCGTTGATTGTTCTTTATGGGCATACAATCAATGATGCTCTGTTAATGTCAGGGACAAAAATTCGCTTCTTTCCCCTCAGCCCTCAATTCACATCACGCGCGCGCTGCGCTATGCCTGCTGTGACAAGATATCAAAGGACACAAAATGGCCGACCTGCTGACAATTGAAAATTTGGGCAACCTCATTATGCTTTGCTTTTTGCAGGCTGTTTTGGGGTTCGACAACCTGCTGTATATCTCAATCGAGAGCCAGCGTGCGCCTGTTGCACAACAAGCGGCTGTGCGCAAATGGGGCATTATCCTTGCCGTTGCTTTGCGCGTTGTGTTGCTGTTTGTGATGATCAAAGCAATCGATGCCATGGCCGAGCCGTTCTTCATCCTTGAATGGGAGGGCATCCTGACAGGCGGCGTGAACTTTGCCACGTTGGTGTTTATCATTGGTGGCGCGTTCATCATGTATACAGCGGTAAAGGAAATCAGCCACATGTTGGCGGTGGAACATCTGGACACCGACCTGAACAGCAAATCGGGCAAATCTGCTGCCAAAGTTGTAGGGCTGATTGTTCTGATGAACCTCATCTTTTCGTTTGATTCTGTGTTGTCTGCATTGGCCATTACGGATGTATTTTTCATCCTTGCTACGGCAATTATCCTGTCAGGTCTGGCGATGTTGCTATTGGCCGAAAAGGTCACACAGTTCCTGGAGGCCAACCGCATGTACGAAGTCTTGGGCCTATTCATCCTGTTGATCGTAGGTATTGTTTTGCTGGGCGAAGCAGGTCAGGCCGCATCCCATGCCATGCATGATCCCGATCTCGCCCTGCGGTTCTTTGGCTATGAAGTCATCCCCATGTCAAAGACCACCTTCTACTTCAGTGTTGTGGTGCTCGTCGCCGTTGAGGTGATCCAGTCTGGTTATACCCGCAAGCTGAATGCTGAGCGCCGTACAGGCACGCGGCACTAGAAACCGCGCGCGACGCTGCTTAAGATACTATGAACGTGGCGACACCCGCCGCATTTCGGAGGCCCAATGGGACCAAAACCATTTCGCAAAGGCGCCTATGTTGCGCTGATTGTTCTGCTCTTTGGCGTTAGCTCTGGCTGGCTGGGCGGGGTTTAGGCATGGCGCAGCGTTATGGTGGCAAATTCAGCCCTGATGAGACCTCTGATCTGCCCAGCACAGACACGGCCAAGCGCCGCCGCCTAGAGGTGGACCCAGCAGGCGGGCGATCAAACGTTCTGTTTGTCCCTGCAGTTGTACTGGTGTCCACCAACATCGCCGGATCCGCACCAGAACTGTTTGTTGCCTTGGTCGGTGCCTTGGCCCTGACATTGGCCGCATGGCTGATCCGCAGCGGTCTGCGCGCCGAGGCGGCCTATGACGCGCGCAAAGTGGCGCGCCGCCCTGCTATGCCACGCAAGATCCTTGGCGCGGTTTTCGGCGGCATGGGGACCACCCTCGCTGTGCTGTCTGATCTGGATACTGTGCTGACCCTTGCGCCTTGGCTCTACGGAATCATTGGTTTCGGGCTTTATGTTGCGGCCTTTGGGTTGGACCCCATGCGCAACAAAGGCATGGACGGGATTGATACTTTTCAACAAGACCGCGTCGCCCGTGTGGTGGATGAGGCCGAAAAACATCTCGCCACCATGCGCGAGACAATCGCCCGCGCCAACGACCGCCAATCCACCGCGCGTCTGGAAGATTTCAGCGACACCGCGCGCGAATTAATCCGCACAGTCGAAGAAGACCCCCGCGATCTGACCGCAACGCGCAAATTCTTGGGCGTCTACCTGCGCGGTGCCCGCGATGCTACGGCAAAATTTGCCGACATCTATGCCCGTACGGGTGATGCGCAGGCCCGCAGTGATTATCTGGCTCTGCTCGACGACCTCGAGCAGAATTTTGCCGCCCGTAACCGTAAATCGTTGCTTGAAGACCGCAGCGATCTGAATGTCGAAATTGATGTGCTGCGCGAGCGGCTATCGCGTGAAGGTGTGCGTCTGGACTGACCCGCCCTGCCCCAGTGAACAAGGAAACAAATATGTCTGAGAACGTCCGCGAAAAAGCCCAGCAATCCCTCGCCATGGTCGAGGAAGTCACCGCCGTTGTACTGGCAGAACCACTGGACGCAAATACAGTTGTCACGTTGGAGCAGGCCGACGCGCCTGTCGGTGCTGAAATCCGTTCGCGGATGGATGAATTGGACATGAACGACACCCAGTCGATCATCAGCTTCGGCTCTGCAGCACAGGCCGAATTGCAAGAGATCTCTCAGGCGATGTTGCAAGACGTACGCAACAAGGATGTGGGCCCTGCAGGCGACAGCCTACGCGGAATTGTGACCACCATCCGCGGATTTTCGGTTTCCGAATTGGACGTGCGCCGCGACCGCAGCTGGTGGGAGAAACTGATCGGCCGCGCCGCGCCCTTTGCCAAATTCACGGCAAAATTTGAAAAGGTCCAAGGCCAGATCGACCGCATCACCGACAACCTGCTAGAGCATGAGCACACGCTGCTCAAAGACATCAAATCCCTTGATATGTTGTACGAGAAAACACTGCAGTTCTATGACGAGCTGGCGCTCTATATCGCCGCAGGTGAGGCCAAGATAGCCGAGCTGGACGCAACAGTGATCCCCGCCAAAGAGGCGAAGGCGAACGCCGTCCCCGAGGACGAGCAGGTGATGATGGCGCAAGAGCTGCGCGATCTGCGCGCCGCGCGTGACGATCTGGAGCGCCGCGTGCATGACCTGAAACTGACACGCCAAGTGACCATGCAATCGCTGCCGTCCATCCGTTTGGTGCAGGAAAACGACAAATCCTTGGTCACAAAAATCAACTCGACCCTCGTGAACACTGTGCCCTTGTGGGAAACGCAATTGGCCCAAGCGGTCACAATCCAGCGTTCCTTTGAGGCGGCAAAAGCCGTGCGCGAGGCAAATGATCTGACCAATGAGCTGCTGACCTCCAACGCGAAAAACCTGCGCGACAGCAACAAAGTGATCCGCGAAGAAATGGAACGCGGCGTGTTTGACATCGAAGCTGTCAAAACCGCTAATGCCGATCTGATCGGCACCATTGAGGAAAGCCTGCAAATTGCAGATGCGGGCAAAGCCAAACGCGCCGCTGCTGAGGTTGAGCTGAAAGACATGGAGGCCAAGCTGCGCGATACGCTGGCTTCTGCCAAGGCCGCAAAAACCGGTCTGGGCGACACGGTCAACAGCTGATCATGGCGGGGGTGCGCAACATCAGGGCATGGGGTCTGGGGCTTTTGGCCTTGGGCCTGAGCGCCTGTACGGACTTTAGCGCACCCTCCGACCCCGTGCTGAAACCGATTGCCCGCCCTGCTGCGCCGCAAACGGCCCCCACAACACCGCCAGTGGTGGCGAAACCAACTTCTCAGGCCAGCGCAGAATTGCGCAGCTATCTCAATCAAGTGCAAAACGCCCAGCTGGGTCAGGGGCTGTTGCGCCGCGATGGCGGCGGGGTTGATACACCGTTCACAGACACAATGCTGGCGCGCAACTTTGAGCAGATTGCGTTTTACAACGAATACAACGGTGATTTCACAGGTCCAGGCGGGGCCAGCCCCCTGCGCCGTTGGGCCAATCCTGTGCGCATGGACGTCATTTTCGGCGACGCTGTGCCGCCCTCCCAGCGCCAGACCGACACCTCCAACATTCGCAATTATGCCGCGCGTCTGGGCCGCGCGACGGGGCATCCCGTTAGCATGAATAGTGCCGCCAATTTCATCGTTATCGTGGCGGGCGAAGACGACCGCACCGCCAGTCTGGCGGCCGCTGCCGCACGCATTCCTGGCATTACAGCTGCCAGCCTTGCGCCGCTCGCCAATCTGCCGCGCGATACCTACTGTGTTGTGGCCGCCTATGCCTCAGGTAGTGGCAGCAACACTTACACCGCCGCAATTGCCGTGATCCGCGCCGAAAACCCGTCCTTGTTGCGGCTGTCGTGCATTCACGAGGAACTGGCCCAAGGGCTGGGTCTGGCCAATGACAGCCCAGCCGCGCGGCCCTCAATTTTTAATGACGATGATGAATTTGCCTTGCTGACCCGCCATGATGAACTGCTGCTGCAAATGCTCTATGATCCGCGTCTGCGCGCAGGCATGAACGCGCAACAAGCCCGCCCCATCGTGCGCACCATCGCCTCTGAACTAACCACCCCAAGCGGACCAGTATGACACCTGCCCCCGCCTGCCAATTCTTGATCACTGGCCCTTGCTTGCATAGGCTGTCGACAAACAACTCCTAAAGGATATCCCATGGGCATTTTCGATTTTCTCTCTGGTGAATTCATCGACGTCATCCATTGGACCGATGACACCCGCGACACGCTTGTGTGGCGGTTTGAGCGTGAGGCCCATGAGATCAAATACGGCGCCAAGCTGACCGTGCGCGAAGGCCAAGCAGCTGTGTTCGTGCATGAAGGTCAGCTGGCCGATGTCTTCACCCCCGGTCTCTATATGTTAGAAACCAATAACATGCCGATCATGACGACGTTGCAGCATTGGGATCACGGATTTAAGTCGCCCTTCAAATCCGAAATCTATTACGTCAACACCACGCGGTTCAACGATCTGAAATGGGGAACCAAGAACCCTATCATCGTGCGCGACCCCGAATTCGGGCCGGTGCGCCTGCGCGCTTTTGGCACCTACTCTGTTCGGGTGGTGGATCCAGCCTTGTTCTTGCGCGAAATCGTCGGCACGGATGGCGAATTCACAATGGATGAGATCAGCTTCCAGATCCGCAATATCATCGTGCAGGAGTTCTCACGCACCATCGCGCGGGCGCAAATCCCTGTGCTGGACATGGCGGCAAACACACGCGAATTGGGCAAATTGGTCGCCACAGAAATCGCGGGCCAATTGGCCGAATACGGTCTGGCCATGCCCGAGCTTTACATTGAAAACATCTCGCTGCCGCCAGCGGTAGAAGAAGTCATGGACAAGCGATCCTCCATGGGGGTGATCGGGAACCTGAATGAATACATGCAGTTCCAAGCCGCCGAGGCCTTGGGGCGTGACGGTGCGGGCGCAGCCGCGATCCAAGCAGGCATGGGCGCAGGCCTAGGGATGCAAATCGGAGCTCAGGCCGCCGCTGGCCCTTGGGGCGCACAGCCCGCCGCCAAGCCCGCGCCCGTGGCACCGCCCCCCCCACCTGTCGAGCACGTTTGGCACATTGCTGAAGCTGGCAAAACAACAGGGCCATTTTCCAAGGCCAAAATGGGCCGTATGGTTTCCGAGGGCGCACTCACCCGCGAGACATATGTCTGGACCCAAGGCCAAGACGGCTGGCTGCGCGCAGAAGACGTGATCGAGCTCGCGCAGCTGTTCACCATCATGCCACCGCCGCCGCCAGCGGGCTAACCGCCAAGCTACTCATTGTCGGGGGGTCCTTATTTCGGCCCTCCGTTTGTATTTTGTCAGACGAAGAAGGCCACGCCTTGCCCGAAATGCCCCCTGAAACCGTTATGCAAGAGCACCGTTTTCCCTGCGATACCTGCGGCAGTGACCTGCGCTATGATCCGCATGCCGGAGAGCTGAAGTGCGATCACTGTGGTCACACAGAAACCATCGGGACCGTCTGGGGCACATCGCGCGCCATCACCGAACAGGACCTGCAACGCGGGTTGAGCGAGACTTTGGCTGTTTCCGAAATGGAAGAAACCCGCGTCAGCCAATGCCCCAACTGCGCCGCTCAGGTGGAATTTGACGCCCATTCCCAAGCCACTGAATGCCCCTTTTGTGCAACACCCGTGGTGGTCGACACGGGGCTGCATCGGCACATCAAACCGCGCGCCGTGCTGCCCTTTGGACTGGCCGAAGATGTCGCGCGCGACGCGATGACCGATTGGCTGGGCGGGTTGTGGTTTGCGCCAAGCGGGCTTCAGGCCTAAGCCCGCAAGGGGCGGCGCATGGATGGGATTTATGTGCCCTATTGGACCTATGATGCGCAGACCGATACGCGCTATGCGGGCGAGCGGGGCACCGTCTACTATGAAACCCGCACC
Source organism: Sulfitobacter sp. (assembly GCA_039967155.1). Lineage (GTDB taxonomy): Bacteria > Pseudomonadota > Alphaproteobacteria > Rhodobacterales > Rhodobacteraceae > Sulfitobacter. Next base: position 18,627 of record JBDVSG010000164.1, read on the forward strand.
GTCATGCGCGACGGCAAGCGCAAACAGGTGCGTGTGGCCAAGGTCCGCTGGCGCGGCGTATCGGGCCGTGTGGCGCGGTTCTTTGATGACGTCCTGGTGCTGGGGTCCAAATCCCTGCCAAAACGGTTCACCGACGCGTTAGAGCCGTGGGATTTGGCCGCTTTGGAACCCTATGCGCCAGAATATCTCGCGGGGTTTCGCGCCGAAGGCTATACCGTGACATTGGATGAAGGTTTTCTGGAAGCGCGCGAGAAAATGGATGCCATGATCCGCCGAGACATCAAATTCGACATCGGAGGTGATCGCCAACGCATCCATGCGATGGACGTCGATCTGAGTGACATGACCTTCAAACATGTCCTGCTACCTGTTTGGCTGGCAGCCTATAAATACCGTGGAAAATCCTACCGCTTTGTTGTCAATGGCCGCACGGGTCGCGTCCAAGGCGAACGACCCTATTCCGCGTTCAAGATCACCCTAGCCGTCATTGCGGGTCTCCTTATCGCTGCGGCAGCGGGCTATTTCTACGCACAGAACGGATAAGACATGCACGCGATTGAAACACTCGACCAATTGTTGGCGGATCGCTTTTCGTGCCGCGCGTTTTTACCTGCTGCGGTGCCAGAGGCGGATTTGGCCCATATCGTTTCATCTGCACGACAAGTACCGTCGTGGTGCAATGCCCAGCCTTGGCAGGTCGCAATCACCCGCGGCGCC
>JBDVSG010000165.1:0-2127 GCA_039967155.1 Sulfitobacter sp.
CCAAGCTGCACCGTCTGTCAGAAACCATTGCATGGACCGAAGCACTGGCTGACGCGACCGAGGCGGCCTTTGAAAAGGGATTGCCGATTTCCATGGGGGGCGATCATGCTTTGGCTGCTGGCACTGTGCTAGGCGCCATCCGCACCGCCGAAAAGCGCGCGCGCCCGTTGTTCGTTCTCTGGCTGGATGCGCATAGCGATTTCCACACGCTCGACAGCACGGACAGCGGTAATTTGCACGGCACCCCCATGGCCTATCTGACGGGGCGCGGCGATTTTGCGGGCTGGCCTGCCCTGCCAGCCCCTGTGGCGGATGCCAACATCGCCATGATCGGCCTGCGGTCGGTTGATCCTGCGGAACGCGCTGCATTGCAAGGCACCGAGATCACCCGCGTTGACATGCGCGACATCGACGAGAACGGCATCGCCCGCCCCCTCGCCGCGTTTCTAAAGCGGGTCGAACACGCCGGCGGCATGCTGCATGTCTCGCTCGATGTAGATTTCCTTGACCCCGCTGCGGCCCCTGCTGTTGGCACCACAGTTCCAGGCGGTGCGACAGAACGGGAGGGCCATTTGGTCATGGAAATGCTCAACGATTCCGGCTTGATGACGTCTTTGGACTTGGTTGAGCTGAACCCGTTCATGGACGAACGCGGCCGCACCGCCCGCCTGATGGTTGATCTTGCAGCCTCGGCCCTTGGCCGCAACGTTTTTGATCGCCCTACCCGCGCCTATTAATTCTAAGGACATTCTAATGACCACACCTTCACACCTCGCCCTTGTTCCCTTTGTCAGCGTTGATCACATGATGCAGCTGATCCACCACGTAGGGCTTGCCCCCATGATGCAAGGCATCGCCCAGCGGATTGAGGATGATTTCCGCCGTTGGCCGTTATTTGACAAAACGCCGCGCGTGGCATCGCATTCCGATGTGGGTGTGATCGAATTGATGCCCACCTCTGATGGTGAGGTCTACGGCTTTAAATACGTCAACGGCCACCCCGACAACACCGCGGACGGGCTGCAAACGGTCACGGCTTTTGGCCTGCTGTCGGATGTGGCCACGGGGTATCCTGTTCTTTTCTCGGAAATGACCATCCTCACGGCCCTGCGCACTGCGGCAACATCGGCGCTGGTGGCGCGCATCCTTGCCCCAAAAGACGCGCGCGTTATGGCGATGATCGGCAATGGCGCACAATCGGAATTCCAAAGCATCGCCATGCAGGCCATCGCCGGTATTGAGGAGGTCCGCCTGTATGATACCGATGCAGCTGCAACAGCCAAATGCGCGGCAAATCTTGCGGCTTCTGGCCTGCGGGTCGTGGCATGTAAAACCGCCGAGGAGGCTATTCTAGGCGCCCATATCATCACCACCTGCACCGCCGACAAACAATATGCCACTATCCTGACCGACAATATGATCGGTGCTGGTGTGCATATTAACGCCATTGGCGGCGATTGCCCTGGCAAGACAGAATTGGCCCCTGCCATTCTGCACCGCGCTGAAATCTTTGTAGAATACCCCGAGCAGACGCGGATCGAAGGTGAAATCCAGCAACTTGCGCCTGATCACGCTGTGACCGAGATCTGGGAAGTCATCACAGGGGCGGCACAGGGCCGCACGGATGCAAAACAGATCACGCTATTTGACAGCGTAGGCTTCGCGATCGAGGATTTCTCGGCGCTGTGCTATCTGCGCGATGCGATCAAAGGGACTGATTTCTTCACGCCGCTGGACATGTTGGCCGATCCTGATGATCCACGTGATCTGTTTGGCATGGTCGCACGCGCGAAACCCTAAAGCCGCGTCTGCTTACAGCGCGCCGTTTAACCGCGCGCTGTAACATCTACCCCGTAAAGCCAGTCAAACGCACCCAACATCCGTTTGGGCGCAAGACGGCTGCCCAAACGCAGCGCATTATGAGCGACAAACCGCATCGGCCCGGGGCGTAGATGATAGCGCCATGCATTGCCCTCAGCCGCTTTGATCACACGCTGCACCCGCGCCATCCGCGCGGCCTGATACTGCGGCAAAGCTGCCGTGCCGCCTCGGGTTACTGTATCGGCCAGCACCCAAGCATCCTCTAGCGCCATATTTGCGCCTTGGGCCAGAAACGGCAATGTCGGG
>JBDVSG010000166.1:0-6073 GCA_039967155.1 Sulfitobacter sp.
ATGGGCGCAGGTCTTCGGCGATGCATAGATGACAACAGCACTCCTCGACCGGCTCACACACCGCTGCCACATCCTCGAGACTGGAAACGACAGCTTCCGCTTCAAGGCCAGTTCAGAAGCTACAATGAAAACCACAAAGGACGCCACCACATTGACCGAAGCATAGCTACCGAAACCAAACGAGAGGCGGGTCACATCTGGGTTGCAATACAGGGGCAGTTCTCAATGACATTCAACAGGCGGGGCCATGGACCCCTGCATGAGGCCGTCGGCAACGGATCTGATGACACGCTGGCCGAGTCAGTGATCGACTGGTTCAAAGAATCTGCCATCCACAAATTGGAACCGTAAAAAGCCGTTTATGGTGTCGAATAGGACATCTTGAAAAAGGGTGTTGTACCACCAATGGCCCTTTGCGAGGAACGAGATACTTTCCAAAACAAACAAGGGGAGTCAAAGGGGCTCTGCCCCCTTGCCCCTGTAGGCCAATTCCCCCGGAGTATTGTCAGCCAAGAAAGATAGGCTCGCTAGGCGCTATGGCGGTGGATGAAATTGACCAATGCCGCGGTGGATGGGTCTTCTTCGCTGGTATCTTTTGTGCCTTCGACAACCGGCTGCAAGGAGGTTGCCAATTCCTTGCCAAGTTCAACGCCCCATTGATCAAAGGAGATAATATCGAGGATCACGCCTTCTACAAAGACGCGGTGTTCGTAGAGCGCAATGATCTGCCCCAGCGTGAACGGGTCGAGCATTGGGTACAGCAAAGTCGTTGAGGGGCGGTTTCCAGGAAAGACGCGGTGGCGTGCTTGGCGTTCTAGGTCATCGCCTGTGAACCCTTTTTCCGCAGCGATTTCACGCGCGGCATCCAAGGAGCGGCCTTGCATCAGTGCTTTGGATTGAGCGAGGCAATTTGCAACAAGCAACTGGTGATGATGGGGGAGCTCTGCCTCATGACCTTGGGCTGCGAGCAGGAATTCGCATGGAATAACGCGGGTTCCTTGATGGATCAGCTGATAGAATGCGTGTTGACCATTGGTCCCTGCGGCGCCCCAAACGACGGGGCCCGTGTGGCGGGGGCTGTCTGAGCCGTCGCGCTGCACGCCTTTGCCATTGGATTCCATTTCCAGCTGTTGAAGGTAATTGGGCAAAAGGCCCAGGCGTTCATCATAGGGCAGCACGGCCCGCGTCGCGTGATCACAGATTTGGTTGTGCCAAATCCCGACCAGCGCCAAAAGGACGGGCATATTTTCATGCAGATCGGCGGAGCGGAAATGCACATCCATCGCTTGTGCGCCACGTAGAAATGCATCGAAGGCTTTGGGGCCGATCGCGATCATCAGCGACAAGCCAATTGGTCCCCAGACTGAATAACGCCCGCCGACCCAATCCTCAAACCCGAAAACATGGGCTGGATCGATCCCAAACTCAGCGGTTTTTTCATCTGAGGTACTAAGTGCTGCAAATTGTTTGGCGGGATCGCCGCCCTGATCCAGCATCCAGGCCCGTGCGGTGCGCGCGTTGGTCATGGTTTCGATTGTGGTAAATGTTTTTGACGCAACGATCACCAGTGTTTTCTTTGCGTCGAGCCCCACAAGCGTATCGGCAATGTCGGCGCCATCGACATTTGAGACGAAATGGCAACGGGGGCCATCGTGGTAAGGTGACAAGGCACGTGCCGCCATTGCGGGCCCCAGATCCGAGCCACCAATGCCGATATTGATCACATCTGTATAGTCGCCGCTGCGCACCATCTGAGCGAATTTGCGCATCGCTGTGAGCGTTTCATGCACCTCTGGCATGACATCGCTGCCATCTACAAAAACACCAGCCCCTTCGAGGTTCCGCAGGGCGGTGTGCAGCACGGCACGATCTTCGGTTTCATTGATTGCGCTGCCTTCAAACATGGCATCACGGGCGCTTTGAAGGTCTGCCCCTTGGACCAAATCCAGCAGTGTTTTCAGGGTCTGAGTGTCGATGTTGGTTTTGGAATAGTCAAACAGCATATCCCCGACTTGCAAAGAAAACGCATCGACCCGTTTTGGATCGTCAAAGAGAGCGCTAATCGGGCGGTCTTTGTTGGCTTCGTGCTGGCTTTTTAGGGTATTCCAAAGGCTCATGCGGCGCTCCAATGAACAATAGAGTTATCAAGGACGGTTTTAACAGGAGCTTGCGCAGGCTCAAGTTTGTCCGCCTGCGCCAGTGCGGTGCGTTTTTCTTCACCGGTGATCAGCACATGGCACATCCCCGCCGCGCGCAAAGCCGGCGCGCTGAGCGTAAAGCGTTTAACGTCTTGGCCTTCAATCGTGATGGGCAAGAGCATTGGCGCGTCGTCTTCCATTGCGGCGGCAACACCCTGTGCACCGGGAAACAAGGAAGCTGTATGCATATCTGCGCCCATGCCAAGCAATAAAACATCAATGGGCAACATCGGCGCGAGTGAACTGGATAGCTGCGCGGCCGCTGTTTCGATGTCGCTGCCTTCGGTATAATAGGGGGTGAAAGCCGCCGATGCCGCCTGCCCTGTGAGCAAACGTTTACGGATCAATGCCGCGTTAGATTGAGGATGATCCTCTGGCACCCAGCGTTCGTCGCTGAGCACCACATGCACGCGCGACCAGTCCAGATCAACACCACTGAGCGCGTCAAAAACGGGTCCTGGAGTCGTACCACCGGGCACAGCAAGTGTGACCGTTTCGCGGCGTGTCAAAGCCTGTGAAAGATCCGCTGCAATCGCCTCGGCCACCGCCGACATTAACGCATCACGGGTTGTATATTCGTTCAATTTCATTCTGTTACCTTACGCCATTCGCGGCCTTCACGGCGCATCAATTCACTTGCATCGGTTGGACCCGCGCTTCCGTGGTCATAGGGTTTGGGCACATCATTGCGCGCCTCCCACCCTGCAATAATCGGATCGGTCCATGTCCATGCCGCCTCTACCTCGTCGCCACGCATGAACAGCGTTTGGTTGCCACGGATCACATCCATGATCAGCCGCTCATAGGCATCCACCTGATCCACGTCCTCGCCGTTCAGCGCATCGGCAAAGGACATATCCAGCGGCACATCTATCAGGCGCATTCCGCCCGGGCCCGGTTCTTTGATGGTCACCCCCAACGTGATCCCTTCGTTCGGTTGCAACCGGATCGATAGAACGTTGCGGTGGCGGCCTGCTTCTTCTCCAAAGATGCTATGCGGCGTATCTTTGAAAACAACTGTAATCTCGGAAGAGCGCGCTGCCATGCGTTTGCCTGTGCGCAGGTAGAATGGTGTCCCCGCCCAACGCCAATTGCTGATTTGCGCGCGCAACGCAACGAAGCTTTCTGTCCGCGAACGCGGGTTCCCAACCCCTGTGCGGTAGCCCGCGTTTTCCGTTTCATTGCAGGGTTCTGCCTGATATTGACCGCGCACAATGTGGTGTGCAGGCACGGGATCCAGCGCGCGAATAACCTTCAGTTTTTCGTCGCGCACCGCATCGGGGGAGAATTTCGCAGGCGGCTCCATCGCAATCAGGCACAAAAGCTGCATCAAATGGTTCTGGACCATATCGCGCATGGCGCCTGATTTGTCGTAATATTCGCCCCGCCCACCTACGCCGACTGTTTCCGCAACGGTGATCTGAATGTGATCGACATATTGGCTGTTCCACAAAGGCTCAAACAACATATTACCAAAGCGCACCGCCATAAGGTTTTGAACGGTTTCTTTGCCAAGGTAGTGATCAATCCGGTAGATCTGATCTTCGTTGAAATAGGTAGCCAGCGTTTCATTCAAAGATTGCGCGGTGGCCAAATCGCGTCCAAAGGGTTTCTCGACGACGATCCGCGCCTTTGCATCCGCCATGCCCCATTTTTGCAGACGTTCCGCAATATCGCCGAACAACGCTGGTGCAACCGAGAAATAATACGCCTCTACGCGGGTCTCGCCAGCCATGAGGGTTTGCAGTTCCTTCCATCCCTGTTCGCCGCGCGCATCTATTGTAACATATTCAAGTTGCTTCAAAAAAGAATTCAGGTTTACGTCATTACACGCCTCGGCACCGCCAAATTCGCAGATCGCTTCGTGCACCATTTTGCGGTAGCCGTCGCTGTCCAGATCGCTTGTTGCGGCGCCAATGATCCGCGCCTCCGCAGGCATCTGCCCCGAACAGAAACGCCGGAACAGGCCTGGCAAAATCTTGCGCCGTGCCAAATCGCCGGTGCCGCCAAAAATAACCAGATCAAACAGATCAACAGGTATGACGCGTGAAACCATCGCTTTTCCCTTCCTTAACGCAAAAGCAGTATCCAGCCTGCCTGCGCTTAACTTTGCAACTTATACAGCCCTGCCTAGCAGCAAAGCGTCAACGGTGTATTCCCTTCCCGCCGACTGTTAGCGCAAACATACAAATATATCTTACATTCACAAGCAGTTTCGATCTTCACAAGACTGTGCTTTGGGCTAAACGGTCTTTTATTGCAATTACACCTCGCATACCCCATTTAATAATGAGTGAGTGCGAACAGGAGACCCGTGCCGTGAAAGATATTGCTTTGGCAAATGAAGGCAAATTTGGCGACCCGAACACCACCGCAAAAGGAGAACCGCGCGCCAAAGTTGCCCTGAGCAACCCGCAAACGCTGTGGTTCAACACGGGCACCCTGTGCAATATCGAATGTGTGAATTGCTATATTCTGTCGAGCCCCAAAAACGACGCGCTTGTCTATATCACAGCTGAGGAAGTGCGCGATTATCTCGATCAATTGGAAGACCGCAAATGGGGTGTGCAAGAGATCGCCTTTACCGGCGGCGAGCCCTTCATGAACCCGCAAATGATCGACATCACGCAGGCCGCACTTGAGCGCGGGTTTGAAGTGTTGATCCTCACCAATGCGATGATGCCGATGATGCGCAAGAAGATGCGCGAGGGTCTGTTACGCCTGAATGCGGCCTACCCTGACAAGCTAACCATGCGGATATCCGTTGATCACTACAAAACCGAACTTCATGACGCAGAGCGCGGCAAGGGCGCGCTGGATAAAACCATCACGGGCATGAAATGGCTGTCAGAAAACGGTTTCACCATGGCAGTCGCTGGGCGGTCTGCCTTTGGGGACAGTGACGCAGACAGCCGCGCGGGCTATGCAGAATTCTTTGCCGAACACTGCTTTAAGATTGACGCGCAAGACCCTGCGATGACTGTTTTATTCCCCGAAATGGATGAGAGCGTCGAGGTCCCCGAAATCACCACCTCCTGCTGGGGCATTTTGGATAAATCACCCGATGCCATTATGTGCGCTTCCTCTCGGATGGTGGTCAAACGGCGTGGTGCTTTGAAACCTGCCGTGTTGGCCTGCACCTTGCTGCCCTATTCGCCAGAATTCGAGCTGGGCCACACGCTGGAAGAGGCCGAGCGCGATGTTGCCCTTAACCACCCTCATTGTGCAAAATTTTGCGTCTTAGGCGGGGCCAGCTGCTCGGCCTAATGGACCGGCTGGCGGCCCTGCCGACACAGATTTACAGCTGGATGATATGCCCTTCACGCGGGTTGGAGGATCCGTCCGCTAAGGCTGCGTAAACCCCAGCGGCCTGCGCGATGCCATGATGGACCTTCACGTCCAACCAGCTGCCTGCATCCTGCGCCAACCGCTTCCAAGCTTGGGTGATCTGCTGCTCGATCACGCCTGCCCCCCATTCATCCCGCCGTTTTGCGATTTGCGCAGGCGCAAAGAAGAACTGTGGCTTGACCCCTGTCACCGTGTTTTGCGGCCGGAACTGATCCCAATGGCTGATCCCGACAGCGGCAGAGTGCTTCAGATCATGGTCCAACCTGCTGTGCACGGCCGCTTTGACCGCGCCATTCCCCGACATATCAACATAGACAGAAGACACCGTCGGCAGCTGGCCTACTTCTTCATAGGTCAGAACTTGATCACATGCGCCCAATCCCTCAACATAACTGTGATTTCGCGCAGAGGTAAGGCCGATGATTTTATAGGGCCTCTCGGTCGGCTCGGCCAAGTATTTGCATAATCCCAACCCTGTTTTGGAGGACGCGCTACCGATAATAATCTGCTGCGCGCCAAAGCAATCA
>JBDVSG010000167.1:0-12666 GCA_039967155.1 Sulfitobacter sp.
CTGCTGTCCGCGTCGCCTCTTGAGGCTCAAGTTTTCTATACTCTCAAAGGCCACGGCGGCCCGATCATGGACATCGCTGTGTCGCAAACTGGGCAGGTTGCAACCGCCAGTTTCGACAATTCGGTTGGCCTGTGGCAAAACACGGTGCCGCAATGGTTGGAAGGCCACCGCGCGGCTGTAAATACAGTGCAATTTGTGTCGGACACTGTGTTGGCCTCGGGCGGTGATGATTTTAAACTGTACCTGTGGTCCCTTGAGACAAGGCGCGGCCAAGAAGCTGCTGCACACACCGCAAAGATCACCGACATCGCCACAACACCCCAATCTGATCTGATTGCCTCCAGTTCATGGGACAGCACCATAAAGCTGACTGTTCTGGGCCCCGACGACCCGCAGGAATTGCACGGGAAAACCCTGTCGGGCCATAAATCAGGCGTGAACGCCGTGGCGTTTTCACCGGGGGATCAAACGCTTTATTCGGCATCCGTGGACGGCACCATTCGTAAATGGCGCTACACACAGGCACAGGTCACCTCTACCGTCATCATCAAACACGGATTTGGTGTGAATGAATTGATTGTAAACGACCGCGACGGTTGGCTGGCCTATGGCGCAACCGATGGCGGCACACGCATTGTCGATCTGTCTACGGGTAAACAAATCGCCGATTTCACGCTGGAGCGGCGGCCGATCCTTGCAATGGCGTATGACCCTCAGGGCAGAACTTTGGCCGTGGGGGATGGGCAGGGTTTCATCATGCTGGTCGATACAGAAAAAATGCGCATCACACATGATTTCCAAGCCAGCCAAAATGGCCCGATCTGGGCTTTGGCCTTTTCACGCGGCGGGCAGAACCTGCACGCAGGCGGCATCGAGGATATCGTCTATTCATGGCCCGTAGACACCATAACGCAACACGGCCCCATGGCGGGAACACCGCGCAGTTTTCTGAAAAAACCCGCGACTATGACCAACGGCGAACGCCAATTCAAGCGCAAGTGTTCCATCTGTCATGCACTGGGTCAAAGCAGTGCGCGCAAGGCCGGACCCAGCCTTTTCGGCTTGTTCGGGCGCAAGGCGGGGACTATGCACGATTACGCCTATTCAGCCACGCTGGATGGCTCTGATATCATCTGGTCCGCGCAGACCATTGATGCGTTGTTTGACTTAGGTCCCGATCACTACATCCCCGGGACAAAAATGCCGATGCAGCGGATTGCAAAACAATCCGACCGCGACGATTTAATCGACTATTTACGCGCTCATACAGCGCATGGAAAGGAATGACATGAAAACGATGCTCCTCGCCTTTGTTGCGATTGTGGTAATTACAATCGGTGCAAACACCATTTTGCGCGCCGCTGGTTTCACCAGCCAAGAGCGCGGGTCCAGTGAAAATGTCCGCGTCGACAGTTGATCCCGCCCTTCAAACAAAACCGATCATAAAATGAACGATATTTGGGCCGGACTGCTGGCCGCGTTTCAACTGATTGTCACCCTAGACGCTGATCTGGTGGAAATCACCCTGCGCTCACTTCAGGTGAGCCTGTCTGCGTTGGTCATTGCCTCTGTGATCGCGCTGCCTTTTGGGACGTGGTTGGCGATCAAGCGGTTTCGCTACCGCCGCGCCACCATTGCCACGCTGAATGCGTTGATGGGGCTGCCGCCTGTTGTTGTGGGCTTGATTGTTTATCTGCTGCTGTCGCGGTCGGGGCCCTTTGGCGTATTGGGGCTGTTGTTCACCCCTGTTGCGATGATCATCGCGCAGGTCATCATTATCACACCCCTGATCGCCTCTATCACGCACCAAGCAATGCGGGAGCTTTGGTCAGAATATCACGACCTGCTCATTTCCCTGAACACCAGCAATCGGCAGCGTGTTTTGACCCTGATATGGGACGGAAGGCGGGCGTTGTTGACGGGGGCCCTTGCCGGATTTGGCCGCGCAATCGGCGAGGTCGGCGCGATCATGATCGTGGGTGGCAACATCGATCACGCGACCCGTGTGCTGACCACCGCGATTGCTTTGGAAACTGGCAAGGGCGACTTTTCCCTTGCGCTTGGCTTGGGCTTTATACTGATCGCGCTTGCGCTGTTGGTCAATTTTGCGATCCATTCTTTGTCACGCACCGAAAGGAACGGCACATGGTAGACCACCCCATGTCCGCCAGCCTGCGCGACGTTTATGTCAAACGGCGTGGGCAAACCATTTTGGGCCCCATTAACCTAGATCTGGCCGAGACAGGATTCACCATGGTTTTGGGGCCAAACGGTTCTGGCAAAACCACGCTTTTGAATGTTCTACACGGTGTGCAAAGGACCAGCGCCAGTAAATCAACATGGTCCGTGCCCGACAAACAGGCCCAACAGGCCCAAGCCTATGTTTTCCAACGCCCCGTCATGCTGCGGCGCAGTGTAGGCCAGAATCTGGCCTATCCGCTGCAACTGATCAAAACACCCAAAGACCAAATTGCAAAGAAAGTGATCGAATGGGCCGACCGGATCGGCCTGTCCGATGTCATAGATCAGCCCGCTCCGCGATTGTCGGGCGGCGAGAAACAGAAACTCGCCCTTGGTCGTGCGTTGATCCGAACGCCAAAAGTCCTGTTCCTGGACGAACCCTGCGCCAATCTGGACGGCAAATCCACCCGCGAGATTGAGACCGTGCTGCGCAATGCGAACAGCACCGGTACCCGCGTCATAATGACCACCCACGACCTAGGACAGGCGCGGCGTCTTGCGACTGATGTGGTTTTTCTGCTGAATGGCAAAATACACGAACAAGGGGCGGCGCCGGATATTTTCTCGGCCCCTGCAACCCCAGAGGCTAACGCCTTCTTCAAAGGAGAAATCGTCGAATGATCCGCATAGTTGCCCTGCTTGCCTGTCTTTTTGGGATCAGCGCACAGGCCGAAACCATGAAGCTGGCCGTGACGACCAGCTTCCATAATTCGGGCCTGTCCGAGGTCCTGCTGCCCGTGATTTTGCAAGAAACCGGCCTAGAGGTTCAGTTGCTTGTCGTGGGCACCGGACAGGCCCTTAGATTGGGCGAGGCGGGGGATGTTGACGCGATCCTTGTCCATTCGCGCGCAGCAGAAGATGATTTTGTTGCAAAGGGTTACGCGCCTCATCGGCGTGAAATCATGTATAATGATTTTGTCTTTGTAGGCCCCAAACAGGACCCCGCCCAAATTGCGAACGCCAAAGACGCAGGCGATGCACTGACAAAAATTGCCGCGCAAAAAGCGGACTTCGTCAGCCGCGGCGACGACAGCGGCACCCACAAAAAAGAATCCGCTTTGTGGCAGGCAGCCCAACTGGCCCCCGATACATTCGGGCCATGGTACCGCGCGGTTGGCGCAGGCATGGGCGCCAGCCTGAACATCGCGGCGGGGCTGGATGCCTACATCCTTGCCGACCGCGCCAGCTGGCTCAATTTTGGCAATAAGAACGGCCTTGCACTGCTATTTGCAGGCGACCCACAGTTGTTCAACCAATACGCCTATCTGCCCATCGACAAACACCGCCATCCGCATGTGAACGCACACGCCGCCGAACTGCTGGAAGGCTGGCTCACCAGCGCCACAGCAGAACGGTTGATAAACGACTATCAGATCAACGGCGAAGCATTATTTGTCTTCAACGCGGTGCGGTAGTCGCGGCGGTTAAGAAACCGCCGCTGTCACGTCCTCGAGGCTTTTCTCGACAATATCCAAGATTGTTTTGACCTCTGCCGCAGTGATGATCATCGGCGGACAGAACCCCATCGCATCGATCATGTTGCGCGACACCAAACCGTTGCGCAACATAATCGGCGTCATCAGCCCCCCCATCGTACCTGCAGGGAAGTCATCCTCACGGCCTTCAGGCGCGATCAATTCCAACGCTGCAATCAGGCCCACACCGCGCAGTTCGCCCACCAAGGGATGATCGACAAACGCAGCCAGTCCCGCACGCATTTCAGCACCACGTTCGGCCGCATTCGCAACCAAGTCGCGTTCCTCGATGATCTTGATATTCTCCACCGCCACTGCAGCGCCCACAGGATGGCCAGCCCCCGTAAACCCATGACCTAAAACGCCAATCCGCGCGCTTTCATCTGCAATTGGGTCATAGAAACGATCGTTCATCATAAACGCCGAGAACGGAATATAGGAAGAGGTGATCTGTTTGGACATTGTGATCACATCGGGCTTGATGCCATAGGTTGTTGACCCGAACATGTTGCCAGTTCGGCCAAAGCCACAGATCACTTCGTCAGCGACCAACACGATGTCATACTTGTTCAGAACGGCCTGAATTTTTGTCCAATACGTCGCCGGAGGCGTGACCACACCGCCCGCGCCCATGACGGGTTCCGCGATAAAGGCCGCAATCGTATCGGGGCCTTCTGCTTGGATCATTGCGTCCAGATCATCCGCACAACGGGTGGCAAAATCTTCTTCTGTTTCGCCCTCTTTTCCTTCGCGCCAGTAGTGCGGGCAGGTGGTGTGCAAAACCCCTTCGATCGGCAGATCAAAGGACCGGTGATTGCCCGGCAATCCCGTCATAGAAGCCGCCGCGATGGTCACCCCATGGTAGCCGCGGTTGCGTGAAATAACCTTCTTCTTTTGTGGATTTCCCATGGCATTTGACCGGTACCACAGCATTTTCAGGATGGTGTCATTCGCCTCTGAGCCAGAGTTCGTGTAGAAAACTTTGCTCATGGGGACGGGGGCAATTTCGATCAGCTTTTCGGCCAAATCAATCGCTGGCCCATGGGAGCGCTGCGAGAACGTATGTGAGAATGGCAGCTTTTGCATCTGCGCATGGGCCGCATCCACAAGACGTTTTTCATTGAACCCCAGGCCCACGCTCCAGAGGCCAGACATGCCTTCAATGTAGCGGTTGTTGTTGTTGTCAAAGACATGAATGCCTTCGCCACGGTCGATCACCAGCGGGCCGTTCGCCTCATGAGCGCGGGCGTTGGTGTAGCTGTGAAAATGATGCGCGATATCGCGTGCTTCATCGGAATTTGGGCGTTGATCCATTAGGGTCACCATGAATTTGAGTGAGGAACACCGCTGGTTAGAATCCAGCAGGTTTACCGAATTGCTAACGTTTCTCAGACTGGCGTGGCAAGCAGTTTTGTTACATCATGTCCTAAATTGACGCATCCGCATGCGGTTCTGACCCGAAGAAAAGCACAGCCCGCACAAAAGAAAATGGATGCGCCGCCGCAATTTATGAACGACACTCCTTTGTCATAGGATATTGAAAGTAATATATACTTTAGGAAGTTTTGACCCCAGATGACGGATGAACCCTCCACTGAAGCTGACCGCGAAGGCGCCTTTGATAATTGGGGATTGCTGCGTAGTTTTTATTTTATCGTCAACGAAGGCGGCGTCACCCGAGCCGCCAAAGCCTTAGGGTTAAGCCAGCCTTCGGTCAGCGCATCCCTGACTAGATTGGAGACTAGGCTGGATCAAAAGTTGGTTCACCGCGGTCAGCGCAATTTTGAATTAACCGCCGCCGGCGAGGTTCTTTTTATCGAAGCCGAACGCATGTTCGAGGCCGCTTTGCGCGCCCAAGAGAAGCTGAAATCGCTTCATTCGAACCTTGTCGGCACCGTGCAAATCCAGATCGTGACTGGCGTTCGGTCCAGCATTTTGGACGAAATTTTGCGTCTCGTGCACCAGCGCCATCCCTTTGTGACCATCGATATTCAGATCGCGTCCAGCCCGACGATTCTCAACAACGTCGTGTCGGGGGTCATGCCATTTGGCATTTGTTTGATGACCCAACCGCTGTCGCGTTTGGACTGCCAATTGTTGTTGCGCAGCGAATACGGCGTGTTTTGTGGGGCCGAAGATGCGCTGTTTGGCTGCACGGATGTCACATTGGATCAATTGCGCGACGTGCCGTTTATTTCGTTCTCTTGCGATACAGAAGGCCGCGCCCTTGAGCCCATGATCGCCTTGCGCGATGGCGCGGGTTTGGGCCGGACCGTCAGCGGCACCAGCGGTGACTTCACCGAAGTTTGCCGCATGATTACGGCCGGTATCGGCATTGGTGTTTTGCCGGTGCACGCCGTGGCCCGTGAAATTGAAGACGAGACCCTGTGGCAAATTCAACTGCCCAAGGCGCGGCTGTTTTCGGACATGTATTTCATTTCTGATTCTTCGCGGCACTTCAGCCCAGCCGAGAAAATGTTCCTGTCTGTTGCCAAAGAGATCATCGGCACGCCAGATTGACCTGCCTGCGCCTATTCAGCAGGCAGACGCCCTCAAACTGCATAAACTGAGTCTATACCTAGCATAACCCACACCTATTTTTCGAATGCCCCATCGGTTGCTAGGCTTACGCAACGCAAATCAATTTTCACGCGTCAAACCCCGCAGTAATCGCCCACGGCGGTTACCCAAGAGACGTTTGCGCAGTTGTTTTCAAAGAGGCGACAATGACACACGCACCCATCAGCAGCCAACCGACAGAGCGCCTACACCTTGCTGCAGCTTACCGTTTGATTGCGCATTTCGGTTTGGACGACAGCATTTTCACCCATATCTCAGCCCGCGCGCCCCGCGCCGAGGCCGAGCATGGTTTTCTGATCAATCCGTTTGGCTTGCGGTTTGACGAGGTGACGGCCTCTAATCTGGTTACGGTCGATCTGGACGGCAACATCGTGAAAGACACCTACGGCAAAGGCATCAACGCCGCTGGTTTCACCATCCACAGCGCCGTGCATGCCGCGCGCCCAGAAGTCGGCTGCGTTTTGCATACGCATACGGTTGCAGGCGTTGCAGTGTCTTCCATGGCCAATGGGATTTTGCCGCTCAATCAATGGTCGTTACAGTTCTATAACCGCGTCGCGGTGCATGCCTATGAAGGCATTGCGTTGGATCTGGACGAACGGGCGCGTCTGGTTGCCGATCTGGGCGCGCACAAGGCGATGATCCTCAAGAACCACGGGCTTTTGACCTGTGGCGGCTCTGTCGGCGAAGCCTTTACCCTGATGTTTAACCTTGAGCGGACCTGCAAAGCGCAAGTGGCCTTGATGTCATCGGGCGCTGAGCTAAGCCCCGTTTCCCCTGAATTGGCCGAACATACAGCGCGCCAATATGAATTCTACACCGATAAACGCAGCGACCCCGACGTGGCCGATCCCGAATGGGACGCCTACCTGCGTTTAGCGCTCAGCCATTACCCTGACCTCGCAGAATAAGCGCGGCGCCCCCCCCCCAACAATCTCTAGGGAGTTTGAAATGAAGACGATACGTTACCTCACAACTGCTGCTGCGATCGCAATGGCAACAACACTAGGCGCACAAGAAGCGCCAAAATCAGGTGGTACGCTGAATGCTGTGATCCAGCCAGAACCCCCCGGTTTGATGCTGGGCCTGATCCAAAACGGCCCTACCCAGATGGTTGCGGGCCAAATCTATGAAAGCCTGCTGCGTTACGACAATGACCTCAACCCGATGCCGTCATTGGCCAAAGAGTGGACAAAATCCGAAGACGGTCTGACCTATACATTCGTGCTGCAAGACGGTGTTCTTTGGCACGACGGCGCGCCGTTTACCTCGGCTGATGTTCTGTTCTCGGTTGATGTGTTCTTGCGCGAAACCCATGCCCGTCTGCGGGCATCCCTTGCGCATGTAAAAAGCATTGAAGCCCCCGATGACAAAACCGTTGTCTTCACCCTGAAGCAGCCCTTTGGCCCGTTCTTGGGGATCTTTGAGACAGGCACCATGCCGATGATCCCAAAGCACATTTATGAAGGCACGGAATACGCCACCAATCCAGCAAACAACACGCCGATTGGCACAGGCCCGTTCAAATTCGAAGAATGGAACCGCGGCAGCTATATCCATCTGGTCAAGAACGAAGACTACTACATGGAGGGCAAGCCCTACCTGAATGAAATCTACTATCAGGTGATCCCAGATGCGGCATCGCGTGCAGTCGCGTTTGAAACCGGCAAAGTCGACATCCTGCCAGGGGGCTCTGTTGAGAACTTCGACATTCCGCGCCTGACAGCCATGGACAACGTCTGTTCAACCGATAAGGGTTGGGAATTCTTTGGCCCCCATTCTTGGATGTGGATGAACATGCACGAAGGCCCAATGGCCGATAAAAACCTGCGCAAAGCTGTGATGCACGCCTTGGACCGTGAATTCGCCCGTGACGCGCTGTGGAATGGCAACGGTCAGGTCGCAAAAGGTCCTGTTAGCTCTGTCACCCGTTTCCATGAGGCGAACACGCCAGATATTACCTTTGATCCTGAAAAGGCAAAAGAGTATCTCGCCGCGTCTGACTATGACGGTGAAACCCTGCGCCTGCTGCCCCTGCCCTATGGCGAAACATGGCAGCGTTGGGCCGAAGCCACACGTCAGAACCTTGCTGATGTAGGGATCAAAGTCGACATCGTTGCAACGGATGTTGCGGGCTGGAACCAGAAGGTTGCGGATTGGGAATTTGATATGGCCTTCACATATCTCTACCAATACGGCGATCCGGCATTGGGTGTTTCACGGACGTTTGTGTCCTCTAACATCGCCAAAGGTAGCCCATGGAACAACGTATCCGGCTATGTGAACCCAGAGGTAGACGCCCTGTTTGCGGATGCCGCCATTCAGGCCAGCGACGCAGCACGTCAAGAGCTCTACACCAAAGCACAAAACATCATCGTTGATGATGTGCCTGTGGCTTGGATGCTCGAACTGGCCTTCCCGACGATCTATCGCTGTGATGTCATGAACCCGATCAGCACCGCGATTGGGGTGAATGACGGCATGCGCGACGCATGGCTTGACCGCTAAACGCGTCTAGATTTGCCGCCGCGCCTGTATCCCCTTGGCGCGGCGGCATTTTTCTCTTCAATTAAAGGACATAAATGTGTTTCGCTTCATTGCAGCACGCCTAGGCAAAGCTGTCATCATCTTGCTGGGAATCCTCGTGCTGAACTTCGTGTTAATCCACGCAGCACCCGGTGATCCGGCAGCCGTGATGGCTGGCGAGGCAGGCGCAGCTGATGAGAAATTCCTAGCAGACTTGCGGGTTCGTTTTGGTTTGGATCAGCCCTATTCTGTGCAACTTTTCAATTATCTAAAAGGCGCGGTTCAGCTGGACCTTGGGTTTTCCTACCGCCAGCAAATGCCCGTTACCGAACTGATCTGGGACAGGCTGCCCGCGACGCTTTTGCTGACGGCAAGCGCCTTTGTGATCTCAATCGTTTTTGGGGTGACAGCGGGTGTTTTGGCCGCCCAAGCGCAAGGCACATGGAAAGACACGCTTATCTCGACTTTCGCCCTGTTGTTTTACGCAACGCCCCTGTTTTGGGTCGCTTTGATGGCGTCCTTGGTGTTTTCGGTCTTCCTGGGATGGTTGCCCGGATTTGGGTATGAAACAATTGGCGCGCATTACACGGGCATTGCCCGCATGCTGGACATCGGGAAACATTTGATCCTGCCCGCCACAACGCTGGGGCTCTTTTTCACTGCGATTTACATGCGCATGACGCGCGCTTCGATGTTAGAAGTCTCGCGGTTGGATTTTGTAAAAACCGCCCGTGCAAAGGGGCTGCGCAAATCCGTCATCCAACGCCGCCATGTTCTGCGCAACGCCTTGCTGCCCGTGATCACACTGGCTGGCCTGCAAGCAGGTCAAATCGTCGGCGGCGCCGTCCTGACCGAAACCGTCTTTGCATGGCCCGGTATTGGCCGTCTAATGTTCGAAGCCATCAACCAACGCGACTATAATGTCATCCTCGGGGTGTTCTTCATTTCGGCGGCTATGGTTCTCCTTTTCAATCTGATCACCGATATCCTTTACGGCGTTGTTGATCCCCGAATTAGGCTCACAAAATGAAGGGTTTCTTGAAACGTTTCTGTCAAAACCGCGGCGCGGTAGTTGGCTTGTTTATTCTGGCAGTTGTGCTGATCTGCGCGATCGTTGCGCCCTTTGCCTTTCCGCGCAGCCCTTGGTCTATGGTGCAACGTCCCTTTCTGCCCCCCTTCAGCACAGACGGGTTGATGCTGGGCACGGATGCTTTAGGGCGTGATGTTTTGTCGGGCCTGTTCCACGGGGCGCGGGTGTCTTTGCTGGTTGGATTGGTGTCCACGGTTGTAGCGCTGTCCATCGGGATTCCCATTGGCGCGCTGGCTGGATTTTACGGCGACCATGTGGATGACGCGCTTATGCGATTCACCGAGTTTTTCCAAACCATCCCCAGCTTTGCCTTGGCCATTGTGCTGCTGGCAATTTTCCAACCCTCACTTGGGTTTGTGATCCTTGCGATTGCGATCGTCAGCTGGCCGCCCGTTGCGCGGCTGGTGCGCGGCGAGGTTCTATCCCTGCGCGGGCGCGAATTTGTTGAGGCCGCCACCCTATCGGGTCAAAGCAACCTGCGGATCATCTGGTCCCAAGTTCTGCCCAACACGCTGCCGCCGATCATTGTTCTGGCCTCCCTTATGGTGGCCACGGCGATCCTGCTTGAAAGCTCGCTCAGCTTTTTGGGGTTGGGTGATCCGAACGTCATGTCTTGGGGGTATATGATTGGTGCGGCGCGTACGGTTTTGCGCACTGCGTGGTGGCTCAGCTTCATTCCGGGCATCGCGATTGTCCTGACTGTTTTATCGCTGAACCTGATCGGCGAAGGCCTGAACGATGCACTGAACCCCAGACTACGGAGCACCAAGTCATGAGCCTGCTTACTATTGACACTCTCTCCATCGCGCTGCCCGAAGGCGCGGACCGCAAGCTGGCCGTGCAAGACGTGTCCTTTACCCTGTCCAAGGGCGAAATCCTCTGCATCGTCGGCGAAAGCGGATCTGGCAAATCCATGTCCGCCAACGCGCTGATGGGGCTGCTGCCCGAAGGGGTGAAACCCTCTGGCGGGCGCATCATGTTTGAGGGCCGCGACCTTCTGGGGCTCAGCGAAGAAGACATGCTGGCCTTGCGGGGCCGCGAAATCGCGATGATTTTCCAAGAACCGCTGAGTGCACTGAACCCGCTGATGCGGATTGGCGACCAAATCGTAGAGGTCTTTGAGGCCCACGGCATGCTGACCACGCCCCAACGCCGCAAACGCGCGCTGGAGCTGCTGCATGAGGTCGGTCTGCCAGACCCCGAAAGCACCATCCGCGCCTATCCTTTCCAATTGTCGGGCGGTCAACGGCAGCGCGTGGTCATTGCCATGGCTCTGGCGTTAGAGCCAAAAATACTGGTGGCCGATGAACCAACAACGGCACTGGATGTAACGACCCAAGCCCAAATTCTGGAACTGATAGAAGAGCTGCGGTCGAAACGCGATATGGCTGTGTTGTTCATCACCCATGACTTTGGCGTGGTTGCCGATATTGCCGACCGCGTGATCGTCATGCAAAAGGGCCAAGTAGTCGAAGCAGGCACAGCCGACACAGTTCTGCTGGCCCCGACCCACCCCTATACACGCGCGTTGTTGGATGCGATCCCCAGCCTCAGTTTTCAAGAGCCCACCGAACTGGATACCACAACCACCCCAGTTCTAAGCATCTACAACCTGAACATGACCTTCAGCACCAAAACATCGGGGTTCTTTGCCAAACCGCGCGTGGTGCATGCTGTTCAAAACGCCACCTTTGATCTGTACCAAGGCGAAACAATCGGCATCGTCGGAGAAAGCGGGTCTGGCAAATCGACGCTTGGGCGGTGTTTGGTCAGGCTGCTAAAGCCGCAATCGGGATCGGTGGAAATTGGCGGGCAGAATATTTCCCAGCTCAAAGGGGATGCCCTGCGCCAACACCGCCGCCGCATTCAGATGGTGTTTCAAGATCCATATTCCTCTTTGAACCCGCGCGCGCGCATTGGCGCTATTTTGACCGATGGGCTGATCGCCTACGGCACCGACAAAACCACCGCACGCGCCAAAGCAGAAGAGCTGCTGACCTTGGTCGGATTAGACCCCTCCGCGATGAACAGATTTCCGCATGAATTCTCTGGCGGTCAACGCCAGCGGGTCGGCATCGCCCGCGCCTTGGCCTTGGAACCCGAAGTCATTATCGCGGATGAGGCGGTCTCGGCGTTGGATGTTTCCATTCAGGCGCAGGTTTTGGCGCTGCTGGCCGACCTGAAGACGCGGCTCAATTTATCGATGATTTTCATCACCCATGATTTGCGCGTTGCGGCACAGGTTTGTGACCGCATCATCGTGATGCAGCGCGGTGAGATGGTCGAATTTGGCCCAGCAGCGCAGGTCTTGGGCACGCCCAAAACCGCCTACACGCAATCCCTGCTCGATGCGATCCCCGGCAAAGCGCATGAGCTCGCCTTGGCCGAACATAGAAGGGCACAATAGTGAATACATCTGAGTTACTCCCAGAGGTGGACGTCATTGAGGGCGTCTACCTCTGTACGCGTCTGGACCTGCCGGAACTGTTCAGCGCTGCAATGGCCGAAAAGAAAGGCCTGCGCCTTTACCGCCCCGAAGATGTCCCCGATCCAGCGCGCATTCGTTTTGCGCTGGTTTGGGCACCCGCTGAGGATGCCTTTGACGCCTATCCCAACGTCGAGTTGGTGCAGGTGATCGCGGCGGGCGTCGACGGTGTGTTGCACAACCCCAGCCTGCCCGAAAACGCTGTTGTCACCCGCGTGCATGACCCTGAACAGGCCGCAACAATGGCGGGATTTGCTGTATGGCATGTG
>JBDVSG010000168.1:0-5696 GCA_039967155.1 Sulfitobacter sp.
GCGTGTCGTCGCTCCTCATGTTCGAGTGTCATTTGATGAGGTTCCTTATCAGTTTAGGGCCCATGTCTTGCCAGAAACATTTAGGGCTGGAGAATTATTGAAATCAAGTAAAATATATAGTGACTACAATTTTTTCAGTAAACCAATGTGAAACGGTCGGACTGCGACTAAAATTCTAACACCTGAAGGTGCGGCTTACGCCACCAGCGTTCATCTAGGGGCATTTCAGATGTGGAGCCAAGGGCGTTGATGTGCGGTATTGAGGGGCTGTCAGTCATGGTGCAAAGTTACGGGAGAACCGCAAATTTGCACTATTTTGGTTCGAGAAATAGTCGATTCAACGGTCACTGAGGATATCTGCCTGTGATGGTGGTGTATCGTTTAGGATGACAGGTTCGCGCACTGAGCGATCAACAGACAGGGTAAAAATATCGGATCGGGAATAATGCCCGACCACATCCAGATCATGTTTGAATTGTGCCGCTTCAGTCAGATCAATTTGGAAATGCAGTATGGCGCGTTTGTCGTAGGCTTGTTCGCCGACCCATTCGGCATTTGGACCTGCGACAGCGCTTCCCCCGTTAAAAAGCACGTCCCCAGTGACGTTGCCAACACCGCTTCTGTAGGCTTCAACCAATTCATCTGGAATATCTGCAACTGTTAAATACTGTGCAGCAGCAATGACAAAGCACCGACCTTCAAAGGCGTAGTGACGCGTTGCGATTGCATGGCTTTCGGGCATGTCAGGCCAGCTTGCAATATGGATTTGCTCGTCTTGATAATGCAGAGCTTGCCGCGCCATCGGTTGCCAGTTTTCCCAGCAGATCAAAGAACCAATTCGGCCAGCATCTGTTGGGACAACTTTTAAACCAGAGGCGTCTCCTTGCGCCCACACATTGCGTTCAGTGTGCGTAGGCGTCAGCTTGCGGTGTAGGTTGAGGGTCGATCCATCTGGCCCAATCAGAAGCGAGCTGTTGTAAATGGAACCGGCACCGATGCGGGCACGTTCATTGAAGCCAAGGGAAACCACTGTTCCCGTTTGTCGCGCGGCCTCCCGTATCGGGGTCAGCTCATCTCCATCAACAGTTGGGCATTCTTCAAGGAACCGCCCATACCAATACCGCGCATCCGCATTATCCCAAGCGGCTTTTCCAAATATCCATGCAGGGTAACCCGTGAGCCACGTTTCAGCGAAAACGATCAACTGTGCGCCTTCTTTTGCTGCTTGGCGTATATAGCGCGCCGCATCTGCGACACCTTGTTGTAGGTTGAGCACCGCGGGAGGCTCTTGGATAATCGCTATGTGTTTAATCTGGTTCATGTTGGGAGCCCGTTTTCAAGAGTATAGATCTAGTCGAAGGTCTTTTAGGTATGGGGTCGCTCGGCGCACATTTTCCAAGTGGGCCTTGGACATATCCGCAAAGATCAGTTCTGGGGTGTCTTTGGCGCGCACAAGGTCCTCTCCGTCTGGCCCGATCAGGCATGATAATCCAAAGTACTCAAATTCGGCCTCTGTGCCCACGCGGTTGGCATAAGCAAGATAGACGCCGTTCTCTTCTGCGCGCGCTTGTACAATACGGGTGGCTACGCTGGTGTAGGGGTGCATATTGGCCGTCGGGACCAAAATCGCATCCGCGCCAGCACGGGACAAACTGCGAGCAATCTCAGGAAATTCTATGTCATAACAAATGCCCAACCCCAGTTTCCATCCTTTGAAGACAACAATCGGACAGAGTTGATCCGCGGCATCGAATTGGGCACGGTCTACATCCCCGAAGAGTTGAGACTTTTGACAGACAGCCAAAGTCTTGCCGGATGCATCTAGAAAGATGCACGCATTGAACACCCGATTGGCGTGGCTTTGCGGAAATCCACACACGATCGCGATGCCGTTCCTGCGCGCTGTTTCTTTGAGTGTTTGCACCATTGGGCCGTCGCTTGTTTCAGCAAGGGCGCGAACAGCCTTTTGGCCAATGTTGTAGCCGGTCAGGGCCATCTCTGGAAAAACGACCAGATCGGCGTGGCCTGCCTTTGCTTGGGCACAGATCTTATCGATCAGAGACAGAGCCTCGTCTGTGCTGCGCTGCTCGGACGATATCTGAGAGATCGCTACTCTCAATGATGGGCTACTCTGATTCACGGGCAGGTGCTCCGAGCAAGCGTGGCAAGTCGCCAAATCTGGCAATGAGGCTGAAGACGATAACGGATGTCAGCGCAAAAAGCACGGCCACCGCACCCATTGTTGGCGTGTAGCCATAGCGCAAAGAATTGAGAATTTTTACGGGAAGCGTCTCAACGGTGAAGCCGGCCACCATGTAGGCGATGATGTATTCGTTGAGGCTCAAAACAAATGCAAATGCGAAGCCAGAGACAATATATGGTAAGATTAATGGCAGCGTCACAGTGCGGAAAACAGTTCTTTCTGTTGCTCCCATGACTCTGGCGGCTTCTAAGTAATGGGTGTTGATGGTTTCAAGTCCGAGTGAAATGGTCACAAGTGGTAAGGTGACCAAAAACACGCCGTGAGATATCACTGTGGCATAGAGCTGGCCCGAGCCGCCGATGGTCACCCAGAAGATCAACAAACCAAGTGCTGTGATCACTGGAGGCAGCATAAAAGGTGCCAAGCCTAAACTAAACAATGCTTTGGCCAACAGATTGCTGCGTTGCCACAGGTACAAGGCAATGGGCAGTGCCAGAGAAACCGCTAGGAGGCTTGCGAGTAGGGCAATAATAACTGAGTTCTGCATCGCATTGAACCAGTCTGATTGTGTCCATAGGGCGCGGTACCACGAAAGCGTAAATCCCTCTGGCGGGAAGATCAGTCGCTTGCGTTCATTCACGGATACCCCCGCGACAATCACAAAAGGCGCGGCCATGAACACAAAGATCAACGCTACAAAAAGGCTGCGGAAAAGCTTCATTTCGTTTGTCCTTGGGGTGGGTTTCGGTCGAGCAGCAGTGTGAATGCGATCATCACCAAGGTAACGACCAGCAGAAAAATCGCCATGGCAGCGGCAAAGGGTAAGTTTGCCTGAAAGATCGCTTGGTCCGTAATGTGAACAGATACTGTCCAGCTCGATGGTTTTCCGAGAGTTTGCGGCAAGGTGTAAGCGCCCAACGTGAAGACAAATACAAGGATCAGAGTACTCATAATCGGCTTTCGGAGCAGGGGAACGATGATGGTAAAGAATGTACGGCTGGGGGAGGCACCCATCATGCGCGCAGCTTCGGGAAGCTCAGGATCAAGGCGGGAAAGAGGGGGGTAGAGAACAAGCACAGCGTAGGGGAAGCTGAGATAGACAAGACCGATCAAAACGGCAGGTAAGCTTGGGTAGTAAGATGTTGGTTTCTCGAGTAATCCCAGTGCCACAAACAAATTTGAAATGCCGGATGTGCGCGACAAAAGCGTGGACCATGCGAAACCAATGATCACTTCAGACAGGGATAACACCGCGAGCAACAGTACCAACGCTAAGATTTGTGATCGGCGTGACATGCGCGTGATCATATAGGTGAAAGGAAAAGCGATGGCTGTCGCAAGTAAGGCTGCGGCAGATGATAGCAAAATCGAGAACTGTAAAATGCCCAGATAAAAGGGATCGAAGACCCTCAGATAGTTATCAAATTCAAAGGCCGGCTCAAAGAATGCACCCTCTACGCGATGGAAAAAGCTGACGGCCAGCATGATCACGAAAGGGACCAAGAAGAACACCGCTAGAAAAACTGTTGGGTATAGCGGCATGAGCTTGGTCGGCTTGATGGGGGATGGCACCTTCACAGTGAAACCGCTGCACAGGCATCCGCTGCGATTTGTAATCCCCAGATTTCGCCTTTCGAAAAGCTTCGTTGTTCTTGGGAAGCAATGGTGACCATGATTTCTGTATCGCCGTGCTGAAGCTGTAGCTCAGTATGGGTGCCAAGGTCGACGCCAAAGGTAACGGTTGCCTGCATGCTTTGGGATGCCATGTCTTTGGGAATAAGTTTCACATCTTCAGGACGCACTGAAAGTGCGGCATCATCATTCGGCCGCAGGCTTTCAGCCAAATGTGCGATTTTGACCTCTTCTCCAAATACTTCGACGGTGTCTGCGCTTAGAATGCGGCATGGCATCAAATTTGTAGAGCCGATGAAATCAGCAACAAATGCTGAGTTGGGTTTTTTGTAAATGTCGAGTGGGGGGCCTTGCTGGCAAATTCTGCCATCTTTCATAATGACTACATGATCAGCCATGGTCATAGCTTCGCGTTGATCATGGGTGACGACAACGGTTGTAACGCCCAGCTTGCGTTGAAGTTCTTTTAGTTCAATCTGCATCGCCTCTCGCAGCTTTGCATCCAGCGCTGAAAGCGGCTCATCGAGTAAGAACAGCTCTGGATCAATCGCAAGAGCGCGCGCAATTGCGATCCGTTGCTGCTGACCGCCTGAGAGTTGAGATATTTGCCTGCCGCCGACGCCAGGCATGCGAACCAGCTCTAATAATTCGTCCACTCTTTCAGAGATTTTCCGCTTTGGAATGCCGCGGATGCGTAAGGGGTACGCAATATTCTCCGCGATTGTGAGGTGCGGAAATAGGGCCAAGGATTGGAAGACCATGCCAAAATTACGTTCATGCGACGGGACATCGGTTATGGATTTTCCCTCAAAGATGATGTCGCCTGAGGTCGGGGTATTCAGACCCGCGATCATCCGCAATAATGTCGTTTTGCCACAGCCAGAAGGCCCGAGCAGACAGACAAACTGACCATGGGGGAGTTCCAGATCAATGTTGTCGATGGCTCGGAGGGATTCAAACTCCATCGTCAAGTTTTTGAGCTTGATTCCGTTAGTCATATTCAGACGTCCTTTTCTGGGAGAAGTGGCAAGAGCCCAATGACACTTGCCACTTCAATCGTTGCTTAGCTGGCAATCAATTCTGACCATTTCTGGTTCAGCCAGTCGCCGCGTTGGGCGTACATGTCATAGCGCGGGATGATCGGCGCGATCTCGGAGGAAACGGCACTGAATTCTTCTGCCGTCAAATCGGTCAGATCCCGTGCAACGGTTGGCGCGGTGCCAACGAAGCGAGACAGCTTTGATTGAATTTCGGGCTGCGACATGTAGTTAATGAAAATCTGTGCCTCAGCCTGACGTTTTGATGTTTTCAAAACGCACCATGATCCAGAATCCAATACGCCACCCTCTTTTGGGAAGGTTGAACGAACAGGTTGACCATCCGCAGCAGCAAGGCCCGTTACATCATGGTAGTATTGCCCCATTGGGATTTCGCCTGTTTCAAGGGCTTGTTGGAACTGCCCTTCGTCGCGGTACCAAAGCCGGACATTGGATTTGACCTCGGCCAGTTTCTCGAAGACTTTTAGAATACCGTCCTGAGTATCAAGAATGGCAGTGCCACCAAAGAACGTCGTGGCAGTAATTTCCAGCAAGAATGAATTGTCGACCAATGCAAGCAAGCCCAAGCTGTCTTCATATTTTGCATCCCAAATATCGCCCCAAGATGTGGGCGCATCGGGGTAAACTTCGGTATTGGATACGAGGTTGATGTACCAAGATACGGCCCCCAAACCATAGATTTCGCCGCTTTCATATTTATGCACAAAGTGGTCAGGCATATTCGCTGAATTAGCCAAGCTGGACGCGTCGAGTGGGAGCCAGAGCTTTTCCTTTTCGCCTTTTAGACGTGCGAGTTGTGTCAT
>JBDVSG010000169.1:0-12030 GCA_039967155.1 Sulfitobacter sp.
TATCTTCTGTTGTCTTTTGCAGCGGGTCTGTTCGTGCAGCCCGACGAAGGGCCCGTTCTGGCCAACACCGGCCTTGATAATCTGCGGTTCATGAAACCCGTGCAGGCAGGAAGCCGCATCAAAGCGCGACTGACAGTGAAACACAAAACGCCTCGCAATGATGAATACGGTGAGGTCCGCTGGCACGTCACCTTGACCGATGAGGAAGACGAAACCGTTGCGGAATATGATCTGCTCACCATGTGTTCGTACGAACCACGCTGACGCTGGCCTCGCGGGTGGGTGATATGATATGTGCGGTGGCATGATCCATCGCACATTGGGCTTGCTTTGCAGATGAACCAAACTTTTACCGACGCATTGCTAGGTCTTGAACCGATCAAAACGTGGTCCCTGATCGTGACCATGTTCGGTGACTTGAGGGGCGATGCGATGACGGGCAAGCAATTGCGCGCCTTGCTGGAACCTCTGGGGGTCAAACCCGAAGCCACGCGCGTAGCGCTGCACCGTTTGAAAAATGACGGCTGGATCTCAGCCACAAAAACGGGCCGTGAGGTCACCTATTCCCTGTCCCAATTCGGAAAAGAGCAAACCAATGCCGTCTCGCCTGATATTTACAGGCAAAGTGTAAAATACCCTGATGGCTGGTCTGTGTTGGTCACGGATGACAACGCCATCGACAATGGCGTGCCCGAACCCTACATCAAAATTGGCCGCAACATTGCCGTGCTTCCTACCGCATCAAAAACAGGCCCAAAAGCGTCGATCACGGTTGCGATGCCAAACGCGGATGCCCCTGTCTGGCTGCAAAACCGAATTGTAGAGCAAGCCATTCTGGATTTAGCCCTAGGCCTTGCGCCTTTGGCAGAGATTGCCCAATCGCAAATCCACAAGATCTCCGTCTTGGACCGGATTATCCTGCTGCACCACTGGCGCAAGATGGCCCTGCGGCCCCATTGCTGGGCCCATATTGATCTGGTGCCAAATGGTCCGATTGCGAAATGCCATCAGCACGTGACCCAGATTCTCGCCGATACCGACCAACTGGATTTGGCGGCTGATCGCTAAATCCCCGCAAGTGTCAGCAGGCTCTACAGTCAAGGGAACAATCAACAGCCCCCGCCCAAGGCACGCAAAACTTGGCTGGGCAGGTCTTTTGCGATTAATTTTTAAGCTGAGGCTGCGCGGGGGTGCGCGGCGTTCCACCTTCGTCACCGCGCCAATTGTTGGGCGTTTGAAACCAAGGCCACCCTTCACATGCAACCATAGGTACATTGAAAGGAATTGTGCCATGATGAATTTGGAACGCCTTCCCTCTTAGGGCTTGGTTTTCATAGCCGTCCAGAAAACCCCATTAAGCCATTGTTAATTAATTACTAAATATGAAACAAATCTAAGAAAATCGCCCCATCATCAGGCAGCGTGCCCCACTGCATGACGCTCAGAGCGCTAAACAACGCCCCTCATTTCTGGCAGGGCACGATCCCCCCAAAACCCACAATTTGAAGATACCTGCACAAGGCCGTGCATTTTCTTGCATGGCGATTTACGGGCGCTCTGTCTCTGTTTGACAGCAAGGATCGCTTCCATCGGCGAACAGAACAAAGTTGGAGATAGAGAAATGAACACAAATATTCAGCCAACCCCCCAGAGCGAAGGAGGGCACGACGCGCGATATCCAATGTTTGGCATTATGCCCAGATCACGCGTAGGACAAATATTTTTCGCATGGGCCGCTCTCAATATTATTTTGACGCTTCTTCCCGTGTTCAACATTTACGGCAACAGCCGTGAACTGGGCATGAGCGGCATGCCAACGACTGTGTTCTATTCGTACGCGGTATTCACGCTGAACTGCATTCTCGGCGCGGCCTATTTCCTGACGCGCGGCCTTGCTTGGGTGCAGATCGTCGATGCGGCCGAAATGGAGGACGCACAATGACAACTGCATTCATGCTGGGGGGTATGGCCCTCTATTTGGTTGTGATGTTCTATGTCGGTTACCGCGCGTTCCTGACCAACAAAGTTGGCGATCCCGAGGACTGGTTTGTCATGGGCCGCAGTGCCAATATTTTCATGTTGGTGGGCACAATGTTCGCCACATGGTTTTCGACCTTTGCTTTCCTTGGCGGGCCAAGCTTGTTCTACAAAACCGGTGTGAACTGGCTGCTGTTTGGGTTCTTTAACTCGATGGGTCCCATCCTGATCATGATCATCGGCCCGCGGATTTGGACCTTGGGAAAGAAGTTCAAATTCATCACCCCAGCGGATCTGTTGACCGCATTTTATAACAGCAGCCGACGGTTGCGTATTTTGACGGGGCTGATCTGCATTGCGGTTCTGTTTCCCTATTCAGCCATCCAAATTACGGGCATTGCAATCGCGCTGAATGCGATCTCGGATGGGCTGATCAATTTCAACTTCGGTGTGCTTCTCATCGCGGTGTGCGTTGGCGTTTATTCATTTGTTGGGGGCAGCCGTGCTGTTGTCTGGACAGATGTTATTCAGGGCTTCCTTTTTGCGCTGCTTTTGATCGCGACGATGTTCCTTGTGGTTCGCTGGGCTGGCGGTTGGGATGCGGGTTGGACCAACTCGGTCAATGCCAAGCCTGAGCTGTTCTTCTTTGATGGTGGCGCGGGCCGCTATATCACGCTGATGGTTTTGTGGTCCTTTGGTTGGGTTCTGACACCCCACCTGTGGCAGCGGCTATATATGGCTGACAGCGCCAAGACATTGGTGAAAGGCGCGGCAATTACATCGTTCCTTGCCTTGTTTGTTGTGACCTTCACAGGGGCTGTGATTGGGATGCTGGCCATCGGTATGGACTTGACCATTCCCGAAGGTGCAACCTCGGACGCGTTGGTGCCGCTAATTTTTGCAAAATACCTGCCAGCAATGGGTGTGGTTCTTGTGATTGCCGTGTTTGCGGCGGGCATGTCGACGCTCGACAGTCAGCTGATTTCGGCAACATCAAGCTTTACCCAAGATTTGGTACCTTCCGTGATGGACGCGGATGTCAGCAAACGCATGCGTATGGCGCGGTTCTTTGAGGTGGCCTTTATCCTTGCGGTTGTTGTCTTTGCATTCTCGCCACAAGGACGTTCGTTGATCGCGCCGCTTGCGTCTATTGGTGTGGGCATGGCGTTGTCCTTTTTGCTGCCACTGCTTGGGGCATTGTTTTGGAGCCGCGCCTCCGAGCCCGCAGCATTCTGGTCAATGCTGCTGTGCTGGGGCGTCATGCTGGCAATGCAATTTGGTCTGATCCCGACACCGGGTAAAATCGGGCCACCACTTTGGGGTCTTTTCACGGGGGCGATTGTGTTCTTTGGTCTTTCTTTGGCTGTGAACAATCCCGTAGAGGCCTTGCGCCGCAAGCGGTTTCAGGGTGACGTTGCCGACCGGTTCCCCGAAACCCGCAGCGCTGTGACCAGCGGCTAACCGCACTAAAAAATGAAAACGGAAACGACCGGTGCTTAGCAGCATCGGTCGTTTTGCATGATGGCGGTCAGACAATTTGATCTCTGATCAGCGGCGGCCAGCCCTCAGAGAGAACTGGGCGCCACACCAAACGCGCGCTTGAATGCCCTGCTGAAATGCGATGGGTCGGAAAAGCCAAAATCGAATGCGATATTGGTGATCGACGCATGTTGGTTTTTCAATATTTCCCTGCGCGCGCCTTCCAAACGGGCCTGCCACAACCACCGCATCGGAGTGGTGCCTTCTGCACTAAACAACCGGTTCAACGAACGGGCCGAAATCCCGTGCATCCCACAAATCACATCAATGTTCAGCTCAGCATCGGCCAGATTTTTTCTCATGAATTTCTGGATTTCGTCCAGTTGCTTTTCCTTATGAGCTTTTTCCACAATGCCGTTTGACGAAAAACTATGGTCGATGCTGCCGAAAATAAGATCCAAGGCAGAGGCCTCGACATTCTTGGACAAAGCGTTGTCGGTGCTGCCGCTGTCGGGCTGCAGTTGGTCCAAAATCAATCGGGTGAATTTACCCGCCTGAGAATTCACCGGCACTTTTCGCGCGGTCAGCTTTTCGACGCGGTTCAATCTACTGGTTGCATGGGATCGCGGAATGGCGGCAACAAGGCCGCGGACGTTGCCCACAAAATTCATCCGGAATGCCTTGGATTGATCATAAAGCACCACATCACCCGGCCCGATTTTGACCCGCCTGTCCGACTGGGTAAGTTCGATTTTACCATGTTTGACCGTGCAAATCATGATGTGATCTCGTGGGTCTTTTTTAATGTCGGAAACCCGTCGGGCCAGCGGCATATCAGTATCGCGAGAGATCGCGGTGATGTCGCCCAACCCGATCGATCCGGACGTCCACGAATGCACAGTGCCTCTGAAATCAGCATTGTTGAGAGTCTCACATTCTGTGGTTGAAAAATCCCGACATGTTGATTGGTGCCAGCTGTCAAAACCAGGGCCCATTTTGTGAAAAGAAGCGTTCCGTGCATTCAGCATAACAGTCTCCAAATCAGTCATTCCGTTCAAGAACAAGAAGACAGCTCAATCAGGTTTAACGCAAGATTCGCTTTATTTTTATGGCGCTCCCGCCTCAGCAGGTGCTTGGCCGTTTGAGCACATCTTTTGGCCTTCAGGGACAAGCGCCGACCCGAAAAATCTTCTTAACTTCAATGAAGACGGCCCCAAAACAACGCAAAGGAGCGCACTAGATTCCCCGCCGCTGACATCAAACACAAGGATCATGACACCAATTTTTGAGCATCAAAATCGTCCACTGCCTAATTTTTAACCTCGATTATGCCGCTCCGTGGCGGCGCTGATTGACGTCTGTTTGATCCCGTCAAACAGCGCCATTGGCACCAGCTACCGCGTTGTCGATCCGAATACTGACGCCCCCGATTTTGCCCCATGAACCTGCGATGCGCGGCTGCAAAAACTCCAAATCCTTCACCACGGCGGGCCACCCGCTGCGGCGAAGAAATTCCAAGAAAAGTGCAAACTCTCTCACTAAAAATACTCACCAACGAAAGGGATAAAAAATGTCGATTTCACGTCGAAGCTTTCTGAAAAATTCTGCCGCGGGGGGGATCGCATTTGCGGCGCCCGCGTTGGTCGCGAATGTTGCACGGGCCGCGGATGGTCCAATCAAACTGGGTAGTCTGCATGATCTGTCAGGCCCTCTGGCCGCGACTGGCGAGCCGATGGTTTATGCAACTGAACTGGCCGTCAAAGAAATCAACGCAAACGGTGGTCTGTTGGGCCGCAAAGTTGAGCTGATCAATTACGATACGCAATCCAACATTCAGCTTTATTCGCAGTTCGCCCAACAGCTTGCAGTTCGCGACAAGGTTGATGTTGTCCACGGCGGCATCACCTCTGCATCGCGCGAAGCCATTCGTCCGATCTTCAACCGTTTCCGCACGCTCTATTTCTACAACACATTGTACGAAGGCGGCGTCTGCGATCGCAACACTTTCAACTTTGGCACGACACCCGCCCAAACGGTTGAAAAGCTGGTCCCCCATGCGATGAACCTGTGGGGCAAGAAAGTCTACATCATCGCGGCGGACTATAACTATGGTCAGATCACCGCAAAATGGATGAGAAAATACGTCGAGGACAACGGTGGCGAGGTTCTCTCAACAGACTTCTTCCCACTGGATGTGACGAACTTCGGGCCGTCGATCTCACGCATCCAAGCTGCCAAGCCTGACATGTTGTTGTCGGCCATGGTGGGGGGCAACCACACGGCATTCTACCGCCAATGGGCCGCCGCTGGGTTGAAAGATGAAATTCCAATTGCGTCCACGACCTTTGGCTTGGTCAATGAACCTGCAACGCTGGAAGCCTCTGAAAGCAAAGGTGTTTTGGGAAGCTATGGTTACTTCGAAGAACTGCAAACCCCTGCAAGCAAAGCATTTGTAGACGCCATCAAGGCAGAACACGGTGCAAAAACGCCCTATATCAGCGAACCCGCAGCGGCGACCTATGAGGCCGTGCATCTTTGGGCCAAAGGCGTGGCACTCGCGGGCACCGCGGACCGCATGCCGGTCGTTGAGGCGCTTGAGACTGGTTTGTCGTTTGACGGCCCAAGCGGCAATGTCTTGATCGATCCGATCACCCACCACGTGACCCGCAATGCGTTCTTGGCAGAAGTCAAAGAAAAGTCATGGAGCGTTCTGGAAACCTTCCCTGCGCAACAGCCACTGGACACGGCCGCTGTTTGCGATCTGAAGGCCAACCCGAACGACACGACCCATTACGAAATCGATATTTAAGGATCTGAAAATGGATATCGCGATCATCGTTGGTCTGGACATCATTAGTGGTATTGCTTCGCTGTTGCTTATCAGTGCCGGGCTAGCGGTGATTTTCGGAATGATGAAAATCATCAACCTCGCGCATGGGGAATTCCTCATGCTCGGGGCCTATACTACCGTTCTTTCGGTTTCGGCGGGGGTTAACATATGGCTGGCAATGCTGGTCATATCCCCTGTCGTTGTCGGATTATTTGGGGTCATCGTTGAACGGTGCCTCATTCAATTTTTATACGGCCGGCTGGTGGATACGATGCTGGCCACATGGGGTCTCAGTTTGGTTATTGTCGGCGCAACGACAATGATTTTCGGGAACACAATCGTGGGTGTGGCGTCGCCTTTGGGCGGGTTTAGTGTTGGCCAATACCAGACCAGTCTCTACACACCGTTTCTTGCTGTTATGGCCGTCATTCTGATGGTGCTGATCTGGGTTGTCATGCGGTTTACTCGCGCCGGATTGATCGCGCGGGCGGTTATGCAAAACCCTGAAATGGCTGCAACACTCGGCGTTAACCCCGCCAAAGTTTATATGGCAACTTTTGGCGCGGGCGCTGCGATGTCGGGTCTGGCGGGCGGCCTTTTGGCACCCGTAGCGGGCATCGTTCCAACGATGGGGGCCGCCTATATCGCAAAGGCCTTTATCACGGTGGTCGGCGGCGGCACGTCGATCCTTTGGGGATTGATCAGCGCATCAGGCCTGTTCGGCTTCATCAACCAGATCGCAGCATTTCTCACCACCCCCGTATTTGGAGAGGTCATTTTGTTCATCTCAGCAGTGGTTCTAATCCGTCTCTTGCCTTTGGGCATCTCTGGTAAATTTTTCAAAGGACGCCTGTAATGCCCAACTTGAATGGAATGACAATCGCGATCATCGGGTCCGCAATTGCTGCAGCGGGTGTGATCATCGCCCCGTTGTTTGTTGATCTCTTTCAGCTCATGCAGCTGACGGTTTTTGCCGCAATGGCCATCCTAGCGCTCAGCCTAGGGTTCATATGGGGATATGGCGGCATTTTGTGCTTTGGGCAGACGTCGTTTTTTGGGCTGGGCGCGTATTCTTATGCGATTGCAGCAATCAATTTCGCAGACAGCACTCCCGCAATCCTATTGGCGATCCTTGTGCCAGTCATCTTTGCCGCCCTGTTGGGATATTTCATAATTTATGGCGGTGTCAGTGATGTCTATCTTGGGGTCATTACGCTGACAGTGTCCCTAATTTTGCTGAACCTTGTAAATTCCACAGCGGGGGATTTCTACAAAATCGGCACGGCACGATTGGGCGGGTTTAATGGTATTCCAGGTGTGCCCACCATCAATATGCCAGGCGATACCAACTACATCCTCAGCCCCGAGCAGGCGTGGGTTCTGACTGGGCTGTCTTTGATTGCCGTCTATCTGGGTTTGCGCGTCTTGATCAGCAGCACCTTTGGGCGTGTGATCATTGCGATCCGTGAAAACGAAACACGCGCAGCTTTGCTGGGATATGATCCTCGCATTTACAAACTGCTGACCTTCATGATCGGCGGCGCCGTGGCCGGTTTTGCGGGGGCGCTTTATGTGAATTGGGGCGCGTTTGTCAGCCCGACGATCTTTGCGCTAGGACTGTCTGCACAGATCATCATTTGGGTCATCATCGGTGGGCGCGGCACGCTGATTGGCCCAATCATCGGGTGCTTGTTGATCCAATGGATGGTCACCGAAATCGGAGCACAGCAAAAGCTGGACGCAAGCTTCATCCTTGGCGCTGTATTGATCGGTTTTGTTCTACTGGTGCCAAAAGGCATTGCGCCAACGGTGCGCGATTTCATCGCCTCGCGGCTGGCCCGCCCCCAAAGCGACACTGTAATTGAGGATGTCAAATCATGAGCCAGACGCCCCTATTGGAAACCAAAAACCTGACCATCCGCTTTGGCGGGGTGACGGCTGTCAACACGGTGAACTTCACCCTTAAAGAGCAAGAGCTGCGCTGCCTGATCGGGCCTAACGGCGCGGGAAAGTCTACCTTTTTCAAGCTCTTGACGGGACAGCTTCAACCAACTGAGGGTCATGTGCATCTGCGCGGCAAGGACATTTCAGGTGCCTTCCCCCATCAGATTTCGCGCTTGGGTGTTGGGATTAAAACACAAGTGCCCAACGTCTTTAACGCG
This sequence comes from Sulfitobacter sp., assembly GCA_039967155.1. Classification (GTDB taxonomy): domain Bacteria; phylum Pseudomonadota; class Alphaproteobacteria; order Rhodobacterales; family Rhodobacteraceae; genus Sulfitobacter. Next base: position 8,449 of record JBDVSG010000169.1, read on the forward strand.
ATGACGGTGGCGGAAAATCTATGGATTGCAGCGCGTCAAAAGCACACGCCGAAATTCTCAACCGATCTGGCCGAGGCGATCATGACGCAGCTGCGGCTGACGGGCATTGCCAAACGCGAGGTCGGGCAGCTGTCACATGGTCAGCGCCAATGGGTTGAGATCGGCACCGTTTTAGCAGGCGAACCCGACTTGATTCTGTTGGATGAACCTGCCGCTGGCATGACCCACGATGAAGTAGAACGCACCGCCGAACTGATCCTGGAAATCAACAAAAAGCGGGCCTTGATTGTGGTCGAACACGACATGCAATTCATCAAAATGATCGCCAAAACGGTAACGGTTTTGCACCAAGGCGCCGTCCTGATTGAGGATGATGTGCGGACCGCTCTGCAAGACACACGCGTGCAAGACGTCTATCTTGGAAAGGGGTTGGCAGTATGATTTTGGAAGTAAATGAACTGCGGTCTGGCTATGGCCGCATCCCGATCCTTATGGGCACCACGCTTAACGTCGCAGAAGGTGAATTTCTGGGCATTCTGGGCCACAACGGCATGGGTAAAACCACGCTGATGAAAACGCTGATGGGCCATTTGCCGACCACTGGTGGCACGGTAAAATTTGCAGGCCAAGACGTCACAAATCTAAAACCGCATCAGCGATCTCAAGTGGGTCTGGGGCTGGTGCCTCAGGGGCGCCAGATTTTTGCAGATCTCACAGTGCATGAAAATTTGCGCATGGGCATGGCTGGGCAAGCCTCTGAAGACGCTGAATTTATGGATGATGTCATCTCGCTGTTTCCGCGCCTTCAACGATTGATGGACCGCCGCGGGGGCGCCCTATCGGGGGGGGAGCAGCAACTATTGGCCCTTGCCCGTTGCCTGTGTTCACGGCCCAAATTGATGCTTCTGGATGAACCAACCGAGGGCATCCAGCCTTCCATCTTGGAAGAAATTGTCGAGACCCTTCTGGTGCTGCAATCGCGGGGGCTATCGCTCATTTTGGTGGAGCAAAACCTTGAATTCATTGCGGCGTTATCCAGTCGGGTTCTGACGATCCAAAAAGGGGCCATCGCAGGTGAGATGAGCCCCAAAGACCTACAAAACCCCGAAATCGTCGCCCAATTCGTTGGCATGACGGTCGATTGATCCGTGGCTGGGCCGGACGGCCCAATTGCCCCCAAACATTCAAATTCAGACGACAACAGTGGAGAAAACCATGACCGTACAAAGACCAAGCATCGAACAAATCATGAGCATCGGCGCAGGTTTGGGGATGACCCTGACCCCTGCAGAGGCCGAAGAATACCTTGGCCTGATGGCGGGGAATCTTGCGGCCTATGACATTGTTGACGCCGAACCTGATTTCACCCCGCCCGTCACCTACCCGCGCACACCCGGCTATGCCCCCGCGCCCGCTGATAACCCCTTTGGTGCTTGGGCGCGTGTGGTCACAATCGAAGGCGCCGCCGAAGGTAAGCTAAAGGGCAAATCAGTCGCCTTAAAAGACAACGTAGCGCTGGCCGGTGTGCCCATGACAAACGGCGCATCAACGCTGGAAGGGTTCGTCCCTGTTGCGGACGCCACCATCGTCACACGTATGCTGGATGCAGGTGCGACCATCACGGGCAAATCGGTTTCTGAATATTTCTGCCTGTCAGGCGGCAGCCACACATCCCAACCCGGAATGGTTCATAACCCGCTGCGTGAGGGATATTCCGCTGGCGGCTCTTCTTCCGGTTCTGCAGCCCTTGTCGGCGGCGGCTTGGTTGATATGGCGATTGGCGGCGATCAGGGGGGCTCCATCCGCATGCCAGCCTCGTTCTGCGGCATCGCTGGCATGAAGCCCACCCATGGCTTGGTGCCTTATACTGGCGTTATGCCGATCGAATCTACCATCGACCACACGGGACCGATGACCAAGACGGTTGCAGATAACGCGCTGCTCTTAGAGGTATTGGCAGGTCCAGACGGGTTGGACCCCCGCCAGTACGCCCCCAAAATTGACGACTATACCAAAGCATTGGACCGCGGCGTCAAAGGCATGAAAATAGGCGTGCTCAAGGAAGGGTTTACTGCTGCTAACCTGATGCCTGGCATTACGGATTCCGTGAAAGAAGCGGCCGAAACCTTCCGCGGTCTTGGGGCAACTGTTGAGGAAATCTCTATTCCCGATCACCTGCTGGCCGCAGCTATCTGGGCCCCCATCGCGCTGGAGGGTCTGCAATGGCAGATGATGCAGGGCAACGGCATGGGTATGAACTGGAAAGGCGCCTATGATGTTGGGCTGATGGACCACCACGCAGGCTGGCGCCAAAGGGCCGATGATCTTTCCGAAAGCCTGAAAATCAGCATGATGCTGGGGCAGTACGGCATCGATCATTTCAACGGGCGCTACTACGCCAAGGCCCAAAACATCGCGCGCAAGGTCAAGGCAAGCTATGACGCTGCCTTTGCAAACTACGACATCTTGCTGATGCCAACCTTGCCGATCACGGCCTCCAAATTGCCCGAAACAGACGCATCGATTACCGAGGTTGTCACCCGCGCATTTGAGATGATCGCAAACACCGCGCAATTCGATGTGACGGGCCATCCTTCCATGTCGATCCCTTGCGGTTTGGTTGACGGTTTGCCTGTGGGTCTGATGTTGACCGCCGCTGACTACAACGAAAGCACCATCTACGCAGCCGCTGCCGCCTTTGAAGCAACTGTCGATTGGACTGGCGGGACCGCGTCCTAAGCCCCCCAGCCAATCTTTGGATCAAGACACCTCAATCAGGCCAGCGCATCCGCCACTGGCCTGATCTCCCTTGCATTGGCGCCCCGTCCAAACCTGAAAAACCACAAGACGCCCCCATGCGACCCGCGTTCCCGCTGTGAAGATGTCGTAAAAATAGGAGACCACCATGACAATTAACCGCCCAACCGTAGAAGAGCTGCAGGCCGCCGCATTGGAAATCGGCATCCATTTCGGCGATGCCGAAGCCGCTGTTTATCACGAATTGATGCAAGGCCAGCTTGATGCTTATGATCTGGTCGATAGCATGAAACCGGATATGCCCCAGCCAGCCTATCCGCGGTCATCGGGTGAAAAGCCAGCCCCTCAGGACAACCCTTTTAACGCGTGGGCGGTGAAATCGACCATCAAAGGGTCAGGCAGAGGCAAACTGCTAAACAAAACCGTCGCCATAAAGGACAATGTCTGCGTGGCGGGCGTGCCGATGGCGAACGGCACATCGATTTTGGCCGACTATGTGCCCGAAACCGATGCGACAATCGTTACACGTATTTTGGATGAAGGCGGCGACATTCTGGGCAAAGCCAACTGTGAATATTATTGCGCCTCGGGCGGCAGCCATACTTCCGTCAACGGGGTGGTCGAAAATCCTGTGGTTCCAGGGTACAATGCGGGGGGGTCTTCGTCGGGATCTACCGCGTTGGTTGCGGCGGGCATCGTGGATATGGCCACGGGCGGCGACCAAGGCGGATCCGTGCGTATCCCCGCCTCTTATTGCGGTGTGGTGGGGCTAAAGCCGACCCATGGACTGGTGCCCTATTCGGGTATCTTCGCGGTTGAGCTGAC
>JBDVSG010000170.1:0-3321 GCA_039967155.1 Sulfitobacter sp.
CATCTTCCATAGCCATGCTGATTTCTCCTACTGTTGCGCGGGCGCGCGCGGCCTCTACTGCGGCTTCCAACAAGTTGCCGCCTTCGCGGGCGCGGCGCGACAGTTCATGAAGCGCATGCTCCAACGCTTGTGTGTCACGGCTGGCGCGTATGGTTTTCAGGCGCGCAATCTGGCTGTCGCGCACGGCGACATTGTCTACGTCCAGAATATCAATCGCATCTTCCTTGTCGCGGCGGTATTTATTCACCCCGACAATGACATCTGTGCCGCGGTCTTGGCCCGCTTGGCGTTGCGCGGCGGCCTCTTCGATCCGCAATTTGGGCATCCCGCTGGCGACCGCCTTGGTCATGCCGCCCATTTCTTCGACTTCTTCGATCAATTTCCACGCCGCTTCGGCCATATCGTGGGTCAATTTTTCCACATAATAGGATCCTGCCAGCGGGTCGACGACATTTGTCACCCCTGTTTCTTCTTGCAAGATCAGCTGGGTGTTGCGCGCGATCCGGCTGGAATTTTCGGTCGGCAGGGCAATTGCTTCGTCCAGCGCGTTGGTGTGCAAGCTTTGCGTGCCGCCCAGCACCGCGGACATCGCCTCATATGCCGTGCGGATCACGTTGTTATAGGGATCTTGTTCCTGCAGGCTGACGCCAGAAGTCTGGCAATGGGTCCGCAGCATCGAGGATTTCGGGTTCTTGGGCTCAAACTCTGCCATGATGCGCGACCACAGCAGGCGCGCGGCACGTAGTTTGGCGGCCTCCATGAAAAAGTTCATCCCAATGCAAAAGAAGAACGACAGACGGGGGGCGAATTTATCAACATCCATACCTGCCGCAATTGCTGTACGCACATATTCGCGGCCATCCGCAAGGGTAAAGGCCAGCTCCTGCACAAGGTTCGCGCCCGCCTCTTGCATGTGGTAGCCTGAGATCGAGATGGAGTTGAATTTCGGCATCTCATTGGCAGTATATTCGATGATATCTGCGATGATTTTCATCGACGGTTCTGGCGGGTAAATATAGGTATTCCGCACCATAAATTCTTTGAGGATGTCGTTCTGGATTGTGCCAGCGAGTACACCGCGCGAATGGCCTTGTTCCTCACCCGCGACAATGAAATTCGCAAGGATCGGAATGACGGCGCCGTTCATTGTCATAGACACGCTGACTTTATCCAGTGGAATGCCATCAAACAGAATTTTCATGTCTTCTACGCTGTCGATGGCAACGCCGGCTTTGCCTACGTCCCCTTCCACGCGGGGATGGTCGCTGTCATAGCCGCGGTGGGTGGCCAGATCAAAGGCAACCGAGACGCCCTGTTGGCCTGCGTCCAATGCGCGGCGATAAAAGGCATTGGATTCTTCTGCGGTTGAGAACCCAGCGTATTGCCGGATCGTCCAAGGACGCCCCGCATACATCGTTGCTTTTACACCCCGTGTGTATGGGGCTTCTCCCGGGATGCCGCCAAGGTGATCCACACCGTCAAGGTCTTCGGCCGTATAAAGTGGCGGAACATCGATCCCTTCAAGGGTATTCCACGTCAAATCGTCCAGCGGACGGCCGCGCAATTCGCCCTCAGCCAGTTTGCGCCAGTCGTCCTTTGACGCGGTCATTGGGTTCTTGGTCATGGGATTGTCCTTTTTCCAGTACTCCCGATGGCAAACTCAGGTTTGCTCTTGTGCGGGAGGGATCCTCTGTCAGTGTCGCAAGCCCGTCCGCACCAGCGGCGAGCCACATCATATCGTCGGCATGGGCCTCACGAAGTTCGGCTGTCTGTTCGTCAGAGAAGGGTTTCCAGCGCCCTTCGCCTTCTGCCAGATGCGTTGGAAGACCGTCGGCTGCTACGCCAAAATCTTTCAGCTTGGCACGCAGGCGGTCTGCATCCAGAGATCGGTTCAGCCAGCTTTCTGCGCCTTCACTGGGCGCTGGGCGGCCTGTTGCTTGGGTCAATACCTTGTCAAACTGACCTGCATATTGTTCAAAAGGCAGTATTTTCAGTTCAACCTGCGGCAAGGCGCAGGCCAAATCCGTGATCACATCGCGCCAAGTCCGCTGTGCCGTCGCAATCGCGTCAAAACGGGCTGCGTCGGGCATTGCATGGCCGCGCGCCACGCTGAAGGCTGCGACAGAAGACCACCATAAATCCTGAACACGCACGCACATGACGACCCGCGATATACGGCCGTCAAAGGCCGTTTCCAAACGGGCCATACGTTCGCCAATGGCGGGATACATAGTACCAGCACGCAGACAGGCACGCGGTGCACCGATGATATTTTCTTCTGAAATCAACAACCGCTGCGCATCTGTGCGTTCCACCTGTGCCACTTTCAGCCGTACCCGTCCGACAGCGCGGCGGTGCAGGTTTCGGCCATTCTGCATCCGGGGTGAGGTGAACAGCCCGTCTAACAATCCGCGCCGCAATTCGCGCGGTTCCCACACAGCTGTCCCATCGGCCGCTAGCCGCGCGCGGTTACCACGCAGATAATGCTGAAAACTAGTAGAGCCAGTGCGGTGGGCCCCTACGTGCAGAATGATGTCCATAAACCTTGCAATGCCTTTGTACAAAAGGGCCACACAAGGCGACCGCATAAGAGAAACTGCAGCAATCATGCGGCAATACCTCTTGCGGTGTGCTTAATGATAAAAATCGCGGCATTCGTCTTCGCAAATCGCCCCAAAGCGCCTATATTGGAACCAGAGGGAGACACCATGATACCACTTTTAGTTGCTGTTTTTACTGCCATTTTTGCAGGAAATGCCCAAGCGCAGGACCCAGCACCCGCAACAGGGCCATTGGCCATATTAGACGCGGTGGAAACAGATTTAGATAAATTTAAGTGGAAAAAACGTCCCATTGTTATCTTTGCCGACAGCGCAGAAGACCCCGCGTTCATCGAGCAAATGGAATTTGTAACAGCGCGTGAACACGCATTGGCTGAACGCGATGTCGTGGTGATCACCGATACAGACCCCGATGCACGCAGCGCCATCCGGCTAAAGATGCGCCCGCGCGGGTTTATGCTGACCTTGGTGGGCAAAGACGGCAAAGTGACCTTGCGCAAACCTTTCCCGTGGCATGTGCGTGAAATCACCCGCAGCATCGACAAGATGCCCATGCGCCAGCGTGAAATTCGCGAGGCCAAAGAGGCCCCCGAAGAATAGGGGATGCGACGGGCGCGAACGCCCGAAGCGGAAAATATGGAGCGCGTGAGGCTCACTCGAATTCCATGATCACGTCATCCACAGCAAGGCTATCGCCTGCCCCTGCGTTGATCTTGGTCACGGTGCCCTTGCGTTCAGCCCGCAGGATGTTTTCCATTTT
>JBDVSG010000171.1:0-3844 GCA_039967155.1 Sulfitobacter sp.
CCGCACTATTTACCCGTAACTACGGCAGCAGAGTTGTACGCGCGATCAATGTCGCAAGTGAACCATTTTTCAAATCACCCCCAGATGGCTTTTGTTCGACAGCCATGCTGAGCGCGCGCGGATTTCTTGCCGTGGCACCTCCGGGGCGCGAGTCGCAACTTGACCCGCTGCTGGAGAATTCGACAGATGCGGCCCCCGTACATCGTCTGGACGCTGAGCAAACGCTGGAGTTGTCGCCACTGCTCAAGCCAGAACTGGTGGCAGCAGGTGCTTTTGAGCCGGGTGTTAGCGATATGGATGTGGCCACTCTACACCAAGGTTTTTTGCGTGGGCTGAAACAACGCGGCGGGCATGTCCAACTGGGACAATGCGTCGATAGCATGCAACACACCAAAGACGGCTGGAAAGTTGCCATAAGGGACCTGACCTTCACCGCGCGTATCGTGGTAAATGCCGCCGGTGCTTGGGCAGATGAGGTCGGCCAGATGGCAGGCGCTGCCCCGATCGGCCTTGTCCCTAAGCGCCGAACCGGCATCATCGTAGATATTGCGCCCGAGATGGATCTGAGCGGCGTGCCAGCGACCGATTTCATCGGCGAAGACGCCTACGTTAAACCCGATGCGGGTGGGTTGATGGCGTCTCCTGGCGATGAAACACCAGTTGCACCACAAGATGTACGCCCCGATGAAATGGACGTGGCCGTCCTGATGGATTGGCTGCAGCGGAACACCACGTTGAAGCCCAAGCGATTATCGCACAGTTGGGCGGGCTTACGCTGTTTCGTGGAAGATGCAAACCCGGTCGTCGGTTTTGACGCGGATGTGCCCGACTTTTTCTGGCTGGCCGGACAAGGCGGGTACGGTATCATGATGGCGCCTGCGTTGGCACGCGCCACGGCCAGTTTGATCACAGAAAACACTCTGCCAGATGATCTGCTGAAAAGCGGCCTGTGCGCAGACGACCTTTCGCCGCAACGCTGCCAATCGCGACGCCCGGGTTTTCCTTTGGATTTTTCAAACAATTCACTTGCATCGGAGCTGTCACAAATATCTTAATAAACATCACTAAGCCCCGGAAACGGCGGCTTGAACCAACCCGAACGACCAAAGGCACAAAGCCTGGGCGGGTCCACTAAAGGGCACGCCGCAAATAACCAACAAGGAGACCAAAATGAGGAAGATATTATTATCCAGCGCGGCGCTGAGTGCCTTTTCTGGCGCAGCGATGGCGGCCTGCCCGGCTGTCACTGTGTCGGATTCCATGGGCGTTGCTGCAGGGGCATTCCCGCAGCAATATGAGCTGGCTGAATTTCAGGAGCTGGCCAATTGTACAATGGAAATGTCGGCCAACCCTGACATCGATGCACTGAATGCCCGTATCAAGGGAAACCCTGACCTGCCTGCGTTGGCTGACCGCTTACCTTCGGAACCGCTGGTCGTCGCGCCCTACGATGAAATCGGCCAATACGGTGGCACATTGGATGTGCTATCGAACGCAACAGAGGCGGGTACGTCGGACTTTTTGTCGGTGCGCCACGTCAATCTCGTGCGCTATTCGGATGACCTTCAGACCATCGTGCCGAACATTGCTAAATCCTGGGAATGGAACGACGACTTTACTCAACTGACATTTCATCTGCGCAAAGGCCACAAGTGGTCGGATGGTGCACCGTTTACCTCGGCCGATGTGAAATTCTGGCATGACAACCTGATGCTGGACACCAACATCTTTGAAAAGCCCAAGGATTATGTGACCGTTGGCGGTGAAACGATGACCGTCGACGCGCCAGATGAGACCACAGTGGTCTTTAATCTTCCTGCTCCAAAGCCAGGTCTTTTGGCACACTTCGCGACCCACTTTGGTCAAGGATTTCAGCCAATGCATTTCCTGGGGCAGTTCCATCCCGGCATTAATGCCGACGCGGACAGCTTTGCCCAAGGCCTTGGTTTCGAAAACGGCTATGATGCGATCAAGGCTTTTTACGGCAACTCGGACTGGACGGATACGCCCACACCGATGTTGAGCAAGCCAGACTTGGCTGCTGGTTTACCAAAGGGTACGCACCCCACGCTGGAAAGCCACATCTACATTACTGACACGACCGAAGGTCGCCATCTGGTGGCAAATCCATACTTTCACCAGGTTGATACAACCGGTCAGCAACTGCCCTATATCAGTGAGCAGGACGAAGTCTATATCAACGACAACGAAGTCCGCATCCTGAAGCTTGTCAACAATGAAGTCGACTACAAGTCGCAATCGATACAGTTGGCTTCGGCACCTATCCTGTTGGAAAATCAGGAAAGCGGCGGATACAATATCCACCTTCGCCCTGAGATCACGATGGGAGCCTTTGGCTTTAATGTGACCCATGAGGACCCGGAAAAACGCAAGGTATTCGGCGATCTTAAATTCCGCGAAGCGATGTCAATCGCGATCAACCGCGATGAATTGAACGAGGTTGGCTTTTTCGGGCAAGGCACACCCAAACAGTATGTGGGTTTCTCACCGCTGCCTGAGTTCGTGGATTCGGCTTGGGAAACCTATAAAACTGACTTCGATCAGGCTGGGGCAAATGCCCTTCTTGATGAACTCGGCTTGGTCGACACAGACGGCGATGGCATCCGTGAGTTGCCCAATGGCGACAAGCTGGTGTTGAACATGAACTTCTCAACGCAAGGCATCGCTGGTCAGACTGTTGAGCTGGTGGCGCAGTATTGGAAAGACGTTGGTATCGACTCAGTTGTCAAAGAGGTGACACCGGATGAGTATCGTTCGGCCCAATCCTCGAACAAGCTCGATGTTTCCATGTGGCGGAAAGGTCAGCCCATGGCGATTGTGCTTGGCAACAATGAGCTTTGGGTGCCTCCGTTTGAAAACTACTTTGGTAACCGGACCGGTATGCTCTGGGCTGAGTGGGTCGATAGCAACGGCGCCGCAGGGGTTGAACCACCGGAAGCAGTCAAGCAACTGATGGCTGACGTGAATACGCTGCAGTCTGCGGATCAGGCCAGTGCTGAGTTTGCTGAAACTGGTGAGCGCATGGTCAAGAACATGGTAGAAAACCTGTTCTTCATCGGTACGGTCAATGCGCCTGCGCCTATTTATCAGAGCGCAAAGCTGCATAACTTCACTGACTTCAAAACCCATTCCTACGAGTACTACCGGACCTATCCTTACCGGGCCTCGCAGTGGTGGCTGTCAGAATAACCACCTCGTAAACTGCAAGAACTCGGCGGGCATCTCAGGTTGCCCGCCTACCTTACGCACAAGCGCGTTCAACCGTACGTAATACGGCAAATGCGCAAATACGGATCGGGAATATGCTGCAATTCGGGCGCTTCGTTTTTGTCAGGGCTTTGATGGCAATCACCACGCTGATTATCGTGTCTCTGGTTGTTTTCTCTCTTATGGAGCTTGTCCCCGGCGACTGCGCTGAACGCTATCTCGCTTTCAAGAACACGCAAGGTTCTGGCATCTCTGTCGCAGACATTGAACTTGAACGACAACGACTTGGCCTTGACAGGCCGTTTCTTACCCGCTGGGCCAGCTGGATCGTAAATGCCTTTCAGGGCGAATACGGTGACAGTTGCATTCTAAGGGTTAACATCGCTCAGCTTCTGGGCGCGAAATTCTGGCTTTCTTTAGGTATCTGTCTTGCCTCACTGGGACTTGCCTATGCAATCGCAATCCCGGTCGGCATCATTTCAGCCGCCTCCAACAACCCACTTCTCAACAACAGTCTGCGTATCGTGAGCTATCTTGGTCTGGCAATGCCTAACTTCCTGCTGGCGTTGATGATCATGCTGTTATCAACGGTATGGTTTGGGGAAACACTGACCGG
>JBDVSG010000172.1:0-7003 GCA_039967155.1 Sulfitobacter sp.
AGATTGACAAAGGCGCCGCCCCGCACCGGATAGCTGACCAGATGCCGCGCAGGGCCCATGGTGACCATCGCCACATCCTTGTGACCGACGGTGTTGGGAACAACAGCGCGCCACGCAACCTGCCCTGTGAAAAACGCGTCATCCGTACCGTTCAACGCCGTGCGCGCGCGTGAATGAATGCCATCGGCGCCCACAACCAGCTCGGCGCGCCGCATGCTGCCATCATGCAGGGTCAGTTTAGGAATGTCGCCAAAGGAGACTTCGTCGACCTGTGCGCCCATTTCAAAGCTCACGTTTTGTTCGCGGGCTGCGCGGGCCAAAACATCTACCAAATCAGCGCGGTGCATGAAATAATAGGTTTGATCCGCAGGCAATCGCGTCAGATCCAGCCGCGCAACATCGCCCGCGCGGTCATGCGCCTGCATCACCACCGCTTGGCCGCGCACAGCGCCGCGATCCGCCAGCCGTTTCTCTAGCCCCAATGCGCGCAGCACCGCCAGACCATTGGGACTGACCTGAAGCCCTGCACCGACCTCGCGGATTTTTGGCGCTTGTTCCAGCACGGTGACGGCCACGCCGCGCCGCGCCAAGGCAATGGCAGCCGTCAGCCCGCCAATCCCTGCCCCAACCACAATCGCGTTATTCAATCCCATTCTCGCCCCCATTCTTTGCAAAAAGCGCCACAGTTTTCACTGAAGCGCTTTTTTCATTCTCATTTTCCACGCCGCTGAACGGCGCTTAATCGTCGCGGTGTACTTTTTCGCGGCGCTCGTGGCGCTCTTGCGCCTCAAGGCTCATCGTGGCGATGGGCCGCGCATCCAGACGCTTTAGAGAAATCGGATCGCCGGTCACCGAGCAATAGCCAAATTCATCTTCGTCAATACGCCGTAACGCAGCGTCAATTTTACCCACCAGCTTGCGTGCACGGTCGCGTGTGCGCAATTCAAGCGCGCGGTCCGTTTCTTCGGAGGCACGGTCATTCACATCTGGAATGTTGCGCGTCCCGTCTTGCAGCGCTTCGATTGTGTCGCGGCTGCCTTCCAGCAACTCTGACTTCCAATCCAGCAACTTACGGCGGAAATACTCGACCTGACGGTCATTCATAAACGGTTCGTCCTCAGTGGGACGATAATCATCTGGTATTGAATTTTCCTGATTCACTTTATCCAGCTCCTCAGTAGCTTTCGACACTGTCACTTGGAACACTCCTTCACGACACACCTAATGGGGCGGTCTCTATAGGACGGATCAGCGATTGTCACTACACAATGATGCGGTATTATGCCCTGATATTACGCGATAAATGACCTGATCGATAAAAAAATGAACCAGAAAGATGATCCCGATATGAAATTCCAAGGCACCGCTGACTATGTCGCAACGGATGATCTGAAAATTGCTGTGAACGCTGCGGTACAGTTGGAACGCCCTCTTCTGGTGAAGGGGGAGCCGGGCACCGGCAAGACGGAACTGGCCCGTCAGGTTTCGGCCGCACTGGGGCTGCGCATGATTGAATGGAACATCAAATCCACCACCCGCGCGCAACAAGGCCTATATGAATATGACGCTGTCAGCCGTTTGCGCGACAGCCAGTTGGGCGACGAACGCGTGCATGATGTGTCCAACTACATTCGCAAAGGCAAACTGTGGGAGGCTTTTGAGGCCGGTGAGAAAGTTGTACTGCTGATCGACGAGATCGACAAAGCGGACATTGAATTCCCCAACGACCTCTTGCAAGAACTTGATAAAATGGAATTTTTTGTCTATGAGACAGGCCAGACGATCAAAGCGGACGTGCGGCCCATTGTTATCATCACCTCCAACAATGAAAAAGAGCTACCCGACGCCTTCCTGCGCCGCTGTTTCTTCCACTATATCCAGTTCCCCGACATGGAGACGCTGAAAAAGATCGTCGAAGTCCATCACGCTGGAATTAAATCCGATCTGCTGACGACCGCGCTCACTCAATTCTACGCGATCCGCGATCAACAAGGCATCAAGAAGAAACCATCGACCTCGGAAGTAATTGACTGGCTCAAGCTGCTGCTGGCCGAAGACATGGACGCTAGTGACCTGAAGGCTGATGGGGCTTCGACCCTGCCGAAATTGCACGGTGCACTGCTGAAAAACGAACAAGACGTGCACCTGTTTGAACGCCTTGCGTTCATGGCGCGTGGCGGACGCTAACCCTACACTGCGGCGCGATCTGGCCTAACTGCCCCCGATTGCGCCGCGGTATTCGCCGTTTATGATTTTTACGGTCCCGCCACCCGCGCATACAAAATCCCCCCAACCAACAAACGCCCATCCCACCTGTGATGTCATCATCTGTGGGCCCATATCGGGCCCAAAGGCGTCTTCCCCGCATCTGACGTGCCTTTCGCTTAGGCCTTGCATGGAGGATCTGCGACACGCCCTGCTGTTACGGGGGCCATAGCTCAAAACAACAGGCGTTTGCCCCCTGCGATTGTGTCCTTTTTGCCTCTGGATTCATGGGCCTGACACAATCAGAAAAATTTGCCACTATTTTGCCTTAATTGCTCCCTACCGAGAACAGGTTGAGAGGCGAAAAGATCTCCAATTGAAGCTCAAAAGGGCAGGCAGGCAGAGTATGAGTATCCAGAACGCACGTTCAGTGTGGATTAATTGTGATTTCTTTTCAAAATCTTACAACACAAACCTAATCAAAAACATCAACATGACCAAGGCGCCAGCGTGGTACCAATCATGAAGGCACATGTAGCGCTTTTCCTTGCGGTGGTTCTGAACGCCTGTACGCCTTCTTCTGGCGGGCATGTGACACGCGGCATTCCGATCGCCGATACGACATTGCCCCCCGTGAAAGTATTCGCAACGGGCAATCACGTAGGCCCTGTGCGCGCCAATAACGATCTGGCACTCGATTTCATCGAGCTATCGTTCAAACTGGAGAGCGGCCGTGAACTGCCCGTCTTTACCCGTTTTGAAGGGCCGATCACCGTCGGTGTCACCGGTCAGCAACCCGCTTCCTTGCAGCATGATCTGTCCCGCCTGTTGGGGCGTTTGCAAACAGAGGCAGGGATCAACATTTCGCAAGTTCGCGGTCCTGGTGCCAACATTACCATCAATGCGGTGCCGCGCAAAGAAATCCGCAAGCTGCTCCCCCAAGCGGCGTGTTTCGTTGCCCCGAACGTCAGCACATTGGATGAATACCGCAAAGCACGCAAAAGCAACAAAACAAGCTGGGCTTTGTTGCGCAAACGCGAACGTCTTGCGATTTTCCTGCCCAATGATGTCAGCCCACAAGAGGTCCGCGACTGCCTGCACGAAGAGCTGGCCCAATCTTTGGGGCCTTTGAACGATCTCTACCGTTTGCCGGACTCGGTCTTCAATGACGATAACGTGCACACGGTGCTTACCGGTTTTGATATGTTGATGTTGCGGGCCTATTATTCGCCGCAACTGCATAATGGCATGACACGCGGTCAGGTTGCGGCAACCCTGCCCCATATCCTGCGCCAGATTAACCCGCGCGGTGAACACGCCACCGCCAATTTCGCAACCCGTACCCCCATCCAATGGAAACGGGCCATCGAAAGCGCGCTCGGCCCCGCCTCCAGCCGAGGCGACCGCATCAAAGGCGCGCAAGAAGCACTGCGCATCGCCAAAGCCATGGGCTGGCAGGATCAGCGCCGCGCTTTTGCGCATTACGCGATGGGTCGGGTGCTGCAACGCGACAAACCCTCTGAAGCGCATCAGCATTATTCAGCCGCCAAGACGTATTATTCCGCCACCCCAGGCACCCGCTTGCATCAGGCCTATGTTGCGACGCAGCTGGCCGCCTTTTCCATCAGCCAAGGTGCTGGCCGTCAGGCATTGATCCAGATCGCCCCACATGTGGAGACTGCCCGCCTGAACGAGAACGCGGCCCTGCTCTCTACGCTGCTGTTGTTGCGCGCAGAAGCGTTGGATCTGGAAAACCGCCCCGCCGAAGCACAGGCCGTGCGTATGGACAGTTTGGGTTGGGCACGCTACGGATTTGGCTCTGACTGGGCTGTGCGGGCCAAACTGCGGGAGATCTCCTCGCTCAACCCGCTCAAAGGATAGCCCGCAAACACAAAGGGTTAGACTATGATCGTAATCGGATTGGCCATTATCGGTGCCATCATCGGCGGCATGACAGCACGCAAACGCCGCGGTAATCGCAAGGATATTGCCCAATATGCGGCCGGCTACGGCATGGCATTCCTGATTGTCGGTATGTTTTTGACGGTGATCATTGACCGATTGGTCAGCTGATGTTCCTGCCCTTCTTTGAGCAGCTGCGCGCCCATAAAGTTCCCGTTTCCATGCGGGAATTTTTGGCGTTTTTGGACGGGATGGCGGCAGGTCTTGTCACCTATGATGTGGATGCGTTCTACTATCTTGCCCGCGTCAGCATGGTCAAAGACGAGCGCAACATCGACAAGTTCGACCAAGCCTTCGCCGCCGCGTTTTCCGGCCTTGAAAACATCAGCACTGAACAAGTGCTGGAAGCCGTGGACATCCCCGAAGAATGGCTGCGCAAAATGTCGGAAAAGCACCTCTCGGACGCGGAAAAGGCCGAGATCAAAGCCATGGGTGGTTTTGAAAAGCTGATGGAAACGCTCAAGGAGCGGCTTAAAGAACAGGAAAAGCGCCACGAGGGTGGCAATAAATGGGTCGGCACAGGCGGGACCTCGCCCTTTGGTGCCTATGGCTATAATCCCGAAGGCGTGCGCATTGGCCAAAAAGAAGGCCGCCACGGCAAGGCTGTCAAAGTCTGGGACAAACGCGAATTCAAAAACCTCGACGACACGGTCGAATTGGGCACGCGCAACATCAAAGTTGCACTGAAACGTCTGCGCCGCTGGGCGCGTGATGGCGCGAATGAGGAACTTGATTTAGGCGGCACCATCCGGTCCACCGCCGAGCAAGGCTACCTTGACGTCAAAACCCGTCCCGAGCGGCGCAATGCAGTCAAAGTACTGTTATTCTTGGATGTTGGCGGCTCAATGGATCCTCACATCAAGGTTGTGGAGGAATTGTTCAGCGCGGCGCGGTCCGAATTCAAACACATGGAATCTTTTTACTTCCACAACTGTCTTTACGAAGGCGTTTGGCGCGACAACCGCCGCCGTTGGGACGCGCAGACCCCCACACATGAAATCTTGCGCACTTACGGCCCCGACTACCGCTGCATCTTTGTTGGCGATGCCTCCATGTCCCCCTATGAGATCGCCTACCCTGGCGGCGCGAATGAACATTGGAACGCCGAGGCCGGTTCCGTCTGGTTGGAGCGGGCGCGCGAGCAATGGAAATCCAACCTTTGGATCAATCCGATCCCCGAAAAATACTGGTCCTACACCCAATCCATCACCATGGTGCAAGAGATCTTTGGCCAAGATGCCATGGTCCCCATGACCCTAGAGGGGCTGTCGCGCGGGA
This sequence comes from Sulfitobacter sp., assembly GCA_039967155.1. Classification (GTDB taxonomy): domain Bacteria; phylum Pseudomonadota; class Alphaproteobacteria; order Rhodobacterales; family Rhodobacteraceae; genus Sulfitobacter. The sequence goes on from JBDVSG010000172.1 coordinate 5,446, forward strand.
TGAAGACCCTGACGCGGTAGATCAGCCGCCAATTGCCCGCCAGTCGTCTTGCCCTGCCCCTTGTTGCCATACGTGCGTTTGCCCCCAGAGCGGAGGGCCACGGCAACTTAGTCCGGCACGAAATTCAGAAACGTATTCCCGAACTTCTGTGGCTCGGAGAGCCGAAACTCATCCCCGTGCCTGCTGTATTTCACACCAGCGGCGCGCAGGCTTGTCTTCAGCTTACTCTCATCCGAATAGGTTAGATCCAAGGCCACAATCGCGGGGCCCACGTCGTCGGTAACTGTGCGTGGCAGCAGCCCGTTGCGCGCCTCGATTGCGGCGCGAGTCAACAGGCGCAATGCGCCATTTGCTGTCTCAAACGCAACCCCGCCTTCCATCGCGCGAGGCGCCCCATACAGGCCGGAAAACCTATCAGTCAGGGCGGCCATATCGTGATCCCCAACCAATATTGACGCCCCCGCATAGCCATTGACGGAATTTGGATGCTCCAACCAAGACGGCACGTAAATCAGTTCGGGACGGTGTTGCTGGCACAAGAAGAACGACAGCCGCGGGTAGGTTTGATCTGGCAACAAGGCAAGTGTGGTTTTGGTGCGTCCCACGCTGTGATCGGGCAGTGTCAAATCGCGGCCGAATTCTAGATGACCCGCAACCGTGAACCCTGCTGTTTCCGCAAAAGCGGCATCGGTGATGGAACAGGTGCTGTGCAAAGCTGACAATGCCACGCCTTCACGCTGCTGCAGATGTTCATAAACATGGCGCCCGAAATGGAAATCGCCTGCGGGAATTTCATCGATCAACGCCTCGTCATAGATGCCCATGATCTCCAGCAAGCAGCCTTGGAACATCGCCAGACTGGTGCTGGTGCCCCATGGATGCTGGCCGATGGGGGTCATATTAAACCCCATTGCGATCAGCCTGTCGCGCAAGGCGTTGATATCGTTCACAGCGATCAAAGGATGGTCAATGCCGAAAGGCGCGTTCATGAGGTCACTCCTGTTGATCGCTAAAGGATATTTTTGCAGCGCCCACATGTCTGGCCTTGGCGCCGACCACCACGGTCGCTGGGGCGACATCTGTAATGACAATGGCGCCTGCCCCAACATTGGCCCTTGCGCCCACCGTCACATTGCCAAGGATCATCGCCCCCGCCCCGATAACAGCCCCGTCACCGATGGTCGGATGTCGCTGTGGGCCGCTGTCAGACAGGGTACTGCCAAGCGTTACATTGTGCCAGATCGATACATCCTGTCCGATCTGACAGGTTTCGCCCGCCACAAACCCCAAACCATGGTCCAACCAGAACCCCGCACCGATCCGCGCTGCCGGATGAATATCCGTCGAGAAAGCCCGACCAAGGCGGGACTTCACCGCTGAAGCGAGGGGATGGTCCCCCTCCTCCCACAGCTGATGCGCGATGCGGTGCGCCATAACCGCATGCACCCCGCGCGCAAACAACAGCGCGGCAACCGCGCCTCCAGGCTCAAAATTCCGCCGCGCTGTTTCAGCTATGTCATGCAGGCTGAGTTCGACCAGTTCAGGGCTTGCCGCATAA
>JBDVSG010000173.1:0-49711 GCA_039967155.1 Sulfitobacter sp.
GAGACAGATTATAACTCTCATATTCGGCATCTTTTGCAGGGCGACGTTGATATCATCATAAATGCCCATTGGGGGTTGGATTTCGTTGCTTTTGTGCGCCAAGCAGCCCAGCTTGGGTTATTCTCAAAAGCAGTCGTTATGAATTTTGATGGCGCGGGTGATTTCGGCGTTTTAGGGCCCTTGGGGGACGAGCTGCCAGAAGGGCTTGTCCTGTCTGCGCACAGCCATGTTAATTGGCCCGAGACAGCAGAGCACACGGCCTTTGTCCAAGAGTTTCATGACCGAGCAGGGCGTTACCCTAGCTTTGTCGCTCAGGATGCTTACGCGGGGATATTGGCCATTGCGCAGGCGGTGCATGTTGCGGGTGGCGTTGCAGACAAACAGCGGTTGCGCCATGCATTTGAGACGCTCAAAATAAAGCTGCCGGAAGATCCCGAAGGCTTCGAATCTTTTATGGACCCCGTGTCACATCAATTGATGCAGGTACAAGCCATTGGTGTGACGCGTCGCGATACATCTTATCCCCCCGCGGGCACAACCCTTGGGGATTGGCACATTTACATGCCCCCCAAACACTGGCCCACTCATGAACCTGATTCTTCAAAAAATTGATGTTTCGATCTGGCCGACATAGGGCACATTCGCTCCCGTCGCGCACCGAGCGCTTTGCGCTCCGCTCTGACCGCGATTTGAGCGGAAAGCGCTCACCCGCACCAGCCCCGACAATTGCACGATCAAAGACGCTTGCTACTCTTTCTCTAGACTGAAGCGATTTCACACAGAAGAAAATCGCCAACCCACAGGGAGACCAAAATGAAGACACAAGTGAAAATGATGAGCAGTGCGGCATTGTCCGCACTTATTGGTTTGGGGTCCGTAACAGGAGCTGCTCAAGCACAAGAAGATCCATTTAAGATTGGTGTTGTAACCTTCTTGTCTGGCGGGGCAGCTGGCCCGTTTGGCATTCCTGCGCGCAACGCCGCTGAAATCGTTATTGAAGCGATCAATGCAGGTTCTTTGCCAGCGCCGTATAACTCGGTCGGTATTGCAGGCGCGCTGATCGAGCCCATCGTCATCGACGAGAATTCAAAACAAAAAGTCGCGGATTTCCAAAAACTGGTCGATAAAGACGCGGTAGATGCCGTCATCGGATATGCCTCTTCGGGCAGCTGTAAAGCGGTCGCACCTGAAGCGGAAAAGCTGAAGCAGTTTACGATTTTTGCGATCTGCGGAACACCTCAGATTTTTGAAGAAATCGTTACAGAACCAGAATACCTGTTCCGCTCGATGAGCCATGCAACCATGGATAACGTTGGCGCAGCGCGCTATGTTTTGGACATTCAACCCGATCTGAATAGCATCGGTGGTATCAACCAAAACTACGCATGGGGCCAAGATTCCTGGCGCGATTTTTCGAACACAATCGCAGCGCTGAAGACCAGCGTCACTGTCGAGAGCGAGCAATTCCCAAAGATTTTTGCCGGTCAATACGGGTCTGAGATTTCAGCTCTGCTGAATGCGAAGCCTGATGTTGTGCATTCAAGCTTTTGGGGTGGTGATCTAGAGGCAATGGTCATTCAGGGTTCTGGTCGCGGTTTGTTTGACCGCAGCACAATGGTTTTGACCTCCTCAGATACAGCGATCCCACGTTTGGGCGCGCAAATACCTAACGGTACAATCATCGGCGCACGTGGTTTTAACGGGCCGTATGCACCCGATACAGAGATGGCCAACTGGTTTGAGAAAGCCTATTTTGACCGGTTTGGCGCAATGCCCGTGAGCCCCGCCTATCAAATGGCACAAGCCATTTTGGCTGTAAAAGCGGCTTCGGATAAGGCTGGGTCTTCTGATGCAGATGACATCCGTGGGGCGCTTGCTGGTCTGACCTTCACTTCCGCAGCAGGCGATGTTGATATGTCTTTGTCAGGAGGTCATCAGGCCGCCACTGGTATTGCATACGGCACCTATGAGTTCGACGCATCCACAGGTCAGGGCAACGTGATCAACGTGCGCAGCTACTCAGCAAGCTGCGTCAATCCACCGGTTGGGGTTTCTTCCGCCGATTGGATCGAAGGTGGTTTCGAAGGTGCAGTCTGCGACTAATCAAGACCGCTAGCTAAGTCTGGGTGGTGCCGCAGGCGCCACCCAATTTTCGGCATTGGAGCAAGGGTTGACGTGATGTCCCCTTGGCTCCTCTGGCCATCTGCGTCGATGCATTTCTGGCGAAGCAATCGACGTTTTTCTAAGGAGTTTACCATGCAAACGGCTGTTGCAATTACCGTGGACGGTATGGGCTTTGCTGCCTGGCTGTTTTTGTCCTCGGTGGGCCTAACGCTCATCTATGGTGTGATGAGAATTCTCAATATTGCGCACGGAGGCTTCTATGCCTTGGGTGCCTATTCATCGGCTTGGGCCATTGGAATATTTTTGTCCTCCGGCGGGGAGGTCTTGTATTCGTTTCTCTTGATTCCAGTGGCCGCGCTTGTGGCTGGCACTGTTGCGGGTTTGATGGTTGAGCGCGGCGTGCTGCGGTTCATGTACGGGCGTGACGAAGTGCTGATGGTGCTGGTCACCTATGCGATATTTTTGATCCTTGAAGACGCAACCAAGCTGATTTGGGGGACAGAGTCCTACGTGGCATGGCAACCAGCGTTTCATTTTGGCACGATCGACGTCTTTGGCATCCCTTACACGGTGTACAAGTATCTGATCATTTCTGTGGCCCTTATCGTGGGGGCGGCGCTGTTCCTGATTTTGAACAAGACCCGCACGGGGAAGCTGTTGTTGGTGGTGATTGAGGATCGTGAAATCAGCGGTGCTTTGGGCATTAATGTGACCTTGTTCTTTACCGCAACATTTGTCGCGGGTGCCGTTTTGGGCGCGCTTGGCGGTGCAATCACAGCACCCGAAATATCAGTGCTTCCGGGCATCGGTGCCGAGATCATCGTCCTGTCTTTTGCGGTCATTGTTATCGGGGGAATGGGGTCGATTGGAGGGGCGATGATTGGCGCATTGATTGTCGGTTTTGCGCGCGCAGCCTCCGTCCATTTGTACCCACCGGCTGAGCTCTTTTCGATCTACCTTGTTATGGCCGCCGTCCTCGCAGTGAAGCCCTATGGTCTCTTTGCATTGGCAGAAAGCAGAAAAATATGACTTCTAAATTCGATCGTACCGAGGTGGGGCTGCTGATTGCACTCCCCATCCTTATCCTCATGGCATTTGTTTTGCCCAAGTGGGTGGTCAACTATGTCCAAGTGTCCTTGGGCACGGGTCTGGTCGCGCTTGGCGTCATGATCCAAATGCGCGCGGGCCTCGTGTCCTTTGGTCAGGGATTGTATTTCTGTGTCGGCGGGTATGCAGCAGGCATGGGGGCAAAATTCTTCGGGATTTCGGATCTGTTCTTGTTGTTGGCCTTTGGCATCATCGCGGCTTTTGTCATGTCGGGCGCTGTTGGGTTTTTGCTTCGCCGGTACCGCGAGATTTTCTATGCAATGCTGTCGTTGGCGATATCGATGATCCTGTTTGGGGTGCTCTCGAGCACCGAAGAACTGGGCAGCACCGACGGGTTTAACCTTCCCAGTGCGACCTATCTGGGCTGGGCCCCTGAAGGGGACACCAACCGCTTGACGCTATATACGCTGACCTGCGTTATTGTGATCGCCTGTGCGATTGTCCTGAACCGTTTTCTGAAAAGCCCCGTTGGCTATGTCAATGAAGCGATCCGCGAAAATGAACTGCGTGTTGAGTACCTTGGAACCTCGGCCCATGTGGCTGTGCATATTACCTATGTCATGGCGGCTGTTGTGTCTTCTATTGGGGGCGTTCTGTGGGCGTTGGCATTGGGGCATGTGGATCCAGAGATGACAAATTGGACAACCTCTGGCCAGTTTGTATTCGTTTCGATTCTGTCGGGCACCGGCAATATTGCGGCGCCGTTGATTGGGACCTTTTTGTTGGAAATCTTGCGTGTCTATGCCGTCGAGATTTCTCCCAATACTTGGCAGATGATCTTAGGCACGGTGATGCTTTTGACGATTATCTTTTTGCCCAAGGGCCTTTGGGCGCTTCTGGGATCAAAGAAGCAGAAACCTGTTTCTGATCCGTCTTCAACTACCCAGCATGCAGGCGAATGATATGACTGTACTTTTAGAAACCAGACATTTGGAACGCAGCTTTGGCGCCGTTTATGCCGCCAAGGATGTGAACATCAAAATCAACGCCGGAGAAGTACTGGGGGTCATTGGCTCAAACGGTGCAGGTAAGACGACATTTGTGAATATGGTGACGGGCTACCTAGAACCAAGCGCGGGTGAGATCCTGTATAAAGGTCGCAACATCACGGGAAAACCCACGCGAGAGATCACGCGTTTGGGCATTTGCCGTTCGTTCCAGATCCCACAATTGTTCCCAGAGCTAACGGTAATCGAAAATCTGTTGATTGCGCTGACAATCGCCAAACAAGCGCGCTTAAAACTACTTCGCCCAGCGGTTGATGACAGCTTGCGCGTTGAAGCGCTGAAGCTTTTGCAACGCTTCAAGATTGATCATTATGCAGAGCAGGAAATCCAAACCCTAGCGCAAGGTGTGCGCAAGCTTGTGGATATCGCGATGGCAACCGTCACAGATCCGGATCTTCTGTTTCTGGACGAACCGACAAGCGGCGTGAGTGCGGATGAAAAAATGGATTTCATGCGTGTCTTGATTACAGCGCTAAAAGAAACAGAAACTGCGGTATTGTTCATCGAACACGACATGGAAATCGTTGAGGCGTTCTCGCCGCGGTGTGTGGCGTTTTATGAGGGCATGATCCTTGCAGATGGCCCGACGGCAGAGGTCTTGGAAAATGACAAGGTGCGTGAATTTGTCATTGGCGGTGAAGTCCATCGGTCACAAGCGCAAGACATCTCCGAACCCCACATGCAAAGCAAAGGAGCCTGATCATGTTGGAAATCGACAAAGTCAGCCTATCAATTCAACGTGTCCCGATTTTGCGCGACGTCAGTCTGAAAATTGAAACAGGAACCACATGTGGTTTAATTGGGCGCAACGGTGCTGGGAAAACCACATTGATCCGCTCGATCATGGGGGCGCTTCCGCTTGACGGGGGAACTATTCGGTTTAACGGGCGGGATTTGCACAGCGCAAAAATTCATGAACGCGCTGGGCGCGGGATTGGGTATTTACCAGAAGACCGGCGCCTCGTGCCGCATTTCACAGTTGAGGAAAATATCATGGTGTCGCTCTGGGCGACAAAAAATCCGGATCAGTCGCGGCTGAAATGGGTATATGATATGATGCCAGAGATCGGGCGCTTTGCGGACCGAAGGGCCCAGACGCTCAGCGGGGGGCAACAAAAGCTGGTGGCCTTGGCGCGGGCGATGGTGACGGGGTCTGACATGTTGCTGTTGGATGAGCCTTTTGAAGGCGTGGCGCCTGCTCTTGCTGCGCGCCTGATGGAAGTCATTGGCGATTTGAGGTCTGAAAACCTCACGGTTCTTGTGTCTGAATCTGATTATTCTCATTCTCAGAAAGTGGTGGATAAGGTCTACGTTATTGAACGGGGTCAAATCCGATTGATGACCGATGAAGTCGCGGCATAGGCTAATCTAGTCACTGATTTCTAAGGAGAAAAGTGACTAGAAATCTACGGCTGTTCCCCGCGCCCCTGCTGATGCCCGTTGCGCCGTCGGGCATATTTCGCGCGCATCACCCGCTCAGTGATGCGCGCAGAATTTTATTTCCTCTAGTGACGTAGACCCCATTATGAAAAACCCCGAACTTAATGCTTGGTGTGATTACGAATATGCTGAAGTTGAGCATGCGAAGGATGGCCCGCTGCGCGGTCTAACATTGGCCGTAAAGGACATCTTTCAGGTGAAAGGGTACCGAAACGGATGGGGGCAGCCCTCACGTTTGGCCGAGGCGCAGATCGATACGCAAACGCAGCCCGAAGTGCAAAAGCTCTTGGAGGCAGGCATCGACTGTACGGGCAAAAGCCAATGCGAAGAATTGTGTTTTTCGCTGATTGGTATCAACGCACATTACGGTGCACCGGTGAATGTGAAGGCGCCAGACCGCGTGACCGGTGGCTCTTCTTCGGGGTCCGCTTCCTTGGTTGCTGCTGGTGCAGTCGATGTTGCAACGGCTTCTGATACTGGTGGATCTGTCCGAGCGCCTGCGGCGTTTTGCGGTTTGATCGGGCTGCGCATAACGCACGGCAGGCTGTCATTGGAACGCTCAATGCCATTGGCACCTAGTTTTGATTGCTTTGGCTGGTTTGCCAGAGACATCGAAACCTATGCCAAAGTGGCCGATGTTTTATTGGGGCAAGACGATTCAGATGCGCGGTTTACCAAAGCAATCCGCGTTTCCGCACTTGAGGAGTTACTATCAGGAGATGACGAAAAAGAGGCCTATTTCGCCGCAGTCAGTGAGATTGAAGAGGCGTTTGAGGGCATGGAGGTCGTCAAAGCACTCCCGTTTTCATTGCCAGATGCCTGCGAGACATTTGTCACAAGCCAAGCGTTTGATGCGTGGGGCGCATTGGGGGATTGGATCACTTCGCGACAACCCGAGTTAGGCGCAGGTGTGAAGGAGCGCTTTGAATTTGGGGCCAGTGTTAGCCAATCAGATTTTCAATCGGCTGAAAAAACGAGACAGGCCATCACAACCCACTTGGAGACGATGGTGGCCAATCACGGTGTTTTGGTGATGCCAACCGTTCCCAGCTGCGCACCCAAACGCAATGCCAGCCAAGATGCGCTGCAAGATTTTCGGCACAATATGTTGCAGCTTCTCTGCCTGTCTGGCCTCACAGGTTTGCCGCAAATAACGTTGCCCCTAGCCCAAGTGCATGGAGCGCCTTTTGGCATCAGCATTCTGGGGCCTAGAGGGGCTGATCAGCAGTTGATCGGCCTTGCAAAGAAGATCATGAAGGGCCGCAACAACAAGGCGCCCGTCGATGGGTAGACGCATCGCGTGCGGGGCACAATTTTGCTGCGCTATGTGGTCACAACCTTGGTTTCCCAAACCTTGCATTGCGTGTTCAAAGCGTCAGAAAGAGGCGCGTTCGTAAAGAGCGTATCCACATGGCGCAGCGAACAGATGGTGAGCGGGGCCTTGCGCTGGAATTTTATCTTATCCGCAACCACAATAACTTCCCTAGACCGCTGGATTGCGGATTTGGTGACCATTATTTCTTGCCCGTCAAAATCCAAAAGCTCACCGTCAGAGTCGATGGCCGAGCATCCAAGGATTGAATAATCAAACTTGAACTGCTTGACCATTTCGGCTGTCAGCTCACCTACAATTCCCCCGTCTGTGCGCCTCAGCTCTCCTCCGGTCACTATGATTTTGAAGGTTTTGTTTGGTGCCAAAATATGGGCGATGTTCAGGTTGTTTGTCACCACCAACAGGTTTTCGTGATCCAACAGCTCGCGCGCGACGGCTTCGGTACTGGTGCCGATGTTCATGAACACGGACGCGTTGTCGGAAATGGACTGTGCACATTTTTCCGCGATGGCCTTTTTATCGGTCTCATTCAGGCGGCGGCGTTCTTCGTACAAAATGTTGACCAAGCTGGATGCAATGACCGCGCCACCGTGTACACGTTCAAGCCTGCCGCTTTGCGCAAGATCTGATAGGTCCCGCCGAATTGTCTGGACTGTGACATCATACCTGTCTGCCAATCCGTCAACCGTGACCTTGCCCTCTTTTCTTGCGAGCTCAAGTATCTCTTTTTGTCTAAAATTAGATACCACGGCTTTCTCCTCACCCAATTGACATAGAACAGCATAAAACTGAACTGGTTCTGTTCGCAATCGTGATTTCGCAAATGTTCGATTCTGTGAATTTCCAGTAAATTTTCTTTAATAGGTTGAATAATATTCAAATTTTCAGGGCGTTGAGTTAAAGCGAATATAAACGAGCATTCGGGATTGATTATTTGGGCCGGTTCGCGTCTATTGTCGTCACTGCAACCTTGGGAGGGGTGCAGAACCATTTTGAAATGCTAGGAGGCTTCATTGGACAAACTTAACAGTCAAAATGTTGTTGACCTTTTTGTCATCGGCGGGGGCATCAATGGATGCGGTATTGCGCGCGATGCGGCGGGCCGTGGTCTGGGCGTCGAGCTGGCTGAAATGAACGACCTCGCTTCGGCGACGTCTTCCGCCTCAACCAAACTTTTTCACGGTGGTCTGCGGTACCTCGAATATTTCGAAATTCGCCTTGTGCGCAAGGCGCTCATTGAGCGCGAAACCCTCCTGAAGGCGATGCCGCATATCAGTTGGCCCATGCGTTTTGTGTTGCCTTATCATCAAGACATGCGGTTTGAAGGCGATACCCCAACCTCCAAGATATTGAATGTTATCATGCCGTGGATGAAAGGTCGCCGTCCGGCGTGGCTTATTCGGTTTGGTCTTTTTCTCTATGACAATCTTGGTGGTCGCGAAATACTGAAGGGCACAACGTCATTGAACCTCGCGACCACGCCTGAAGGCGCGCCGCTGCAGGATCGCTTCAAAAAAGCTTATGAATATTCCGACTGCTGGATCGAAGACAGTCGGCTGGTTGTGCTCAATGCGCGGGATGCGGAAGCGCGCGGCGCAAAGATAAACGTCGGTACCAAGGTCATTTCCGCCGAGCAAGTTGAGGGCGTTTGGCACATCACTTTGGAAGACCGTGAAACAAGCAAGCGCCGTTTGGTCATGGCGAAAATGTTGGTTAACGCAGGCGGGCCATGGGTCGGCGACATCATCAACAATACGGTTCGCATCAACGCCACTGATGGCGTCCGTTTGGTCCGTGGCAGCCATATCGTTGTGCCAAAGCTTTATGATCACGACAAATGCTATTTCTTCCAAGGCGAAGACGGCCGGATCATTTTCACAATACCCTACGAAACTGACTTTACGCTGATCGGGACCACCGATGCGGATCATGCGGACGCATCTGAAAAACCGGTCTGCACGCCTGAAGAACAAGAATACCTTGTGTCGTTCGCTTCAAACTATCTGAAAAAGCCAATCACGACACAAGACATTGTTTGGACCTACTCTGGCGTGCGCCCCTTGTACAATGATGGCGCGTCCTCGGCCACAGCTGCAACACGCGACTATGTGCTCAAGGTGGATACATCCGCTGGGGCGCCCATCTTGAATGTGTTTGGCGGAAAGATCACGACGTACCGCCGTTTGGCGGAAACCGCGATGAAGGAAATTTCCGCCTTCTTTCCAAAGGCAGGAAATCCATGGACCGCTGGCGTGGCTTTGCCAGGCGGTAATTTTCCAGTCACTGGGGTGGATGACCTCATTGGACAATTGAAAAACACTTATGCCTTTTTGGATGCCCGCTGGGCGACACGTCTGATCAAAGCATATGGCATGGATGCGTTTGAAGTGCTGGGGGACGCAAAAAGCCCAGAGGACCTTGGGCGCAATTTCGGGGCAAGCTTGACGGCACAAGAAGTGAGTTGGCTTGTCCAAAACGAATACGCGCGCTGCGCGGAGGATATCGTCTGGCGCCGGTCAAAACTGGGGCTAAGGCTGACGAAAGAAGAGATTAACGCGATTGACGTGTGGATGGCTGAAGAGGCTCAGAAACGTCCAGATTAATGCGCGGTGTGGAGTACAAAAGGGAGAGAACATGTCACTTGTTCTAGAGGGCGTATCAAAGGTCGTTGACGGCCAGACGCATATCTATCCGACGGATCTTGAGCTTAAGAGTGGAACGATGAACGTTCTTCTTGGGCCAACATCGGCTGGAAAAACGTCATTGATGCGGCTGATGGCGGGACTTGATGTGCCCAATTCCGGAAAAGTCATCTGGGATGGAAATGACGTCACCGGCCAGCGTGTGCAGGACCGCGGTGTGGCGATGGTGTACCAGCAATTCATCAACTATCCGTCAATGACCGTCTACGACAATATCGCCAGCCCGATGCGGCTGTTAAACAAGTCTGCCAAAGAAATCGACGCCGCCGTAAAAGAAGCAGCCGAGCTGATGAAGCTGTCTGATTTCTTGACGCGCAAGCCTCTTGAACTGTCTGGCGGGCAACAGCAACGTTGCGCTTTGGCGCGGGCGTTGGTGAAAGACGCGGGGCTGGTCCTGCTGGATGAGCCGCTGGCAAATCTCGACTATAAATTGCGAGAAGAGCTGCGCGCCGAAATTCCGAAAATCTTTGAAGAAGCGGGATCGATTTTTGTTTACGCGACAACCGAGCCCGAAGAAGCCCTATTGCTTGGTGGGAATACTGCTGCAATGTGGGAAGGGGAAATTACCCAATTTGGCGTGACCCCAACTGTGTATCGCAAGCCGGTGAATGCAGTAACGGCACGTGTTTTTTCCGATCCACCTATGAACTTTCTCAAGATCACCAAATCTGGTGATCGTCTTTTGTTTGGGGATGGTCAGGCGGTTCCGGCAACGGGTAGCTTTGCGGATGTTCAGGATGGTGCCTATGTCGCAGGATTTCGTCCCAACCACCTAGAACTGAAAAAACACGCTGACCAAGCGCTTGAATTCATTGGAAAGCTGAACGTCACAGAGATCACAGGTTCTGAGACATTTATCCATTTGGATCATCACGGCGAAAATTGGGTTGGCCTTATCCATGGTGTTGAGCAACTTGAAATTGGGGCCGCGGTGAAAGTCTACCTTGATCCAAAACACGTCTATATTTTTGCAGAAGACGGCACTTCGGTTGCGCCCGCTTCCTATGCAATCGCTGTCTGAGGGGACCGGTCCATGGCCAAAATAACATTGCAAAATCTGGCGCATTCCTACCATGAAAACCCAACGCAAGAAGACGATTTTGCGCTCAAAGAGCTGAACCACGATTGGGTGGACGGCGAAGCCTATGCGCTTTTGGGGTCATCAGGATGCGGTAAATCCACGCTGCTGAACATCATTTCCGGATTGGTCACCCCAAGCCAAGGCCGGATTCTGTTTAATGACCGCGATGTGACGCAGGCCCCTACGTCCGAACGCAATATCGCACAGGTGTTCCAGTTTCCCGTTGTCTACGACACGATGACGGTTCGCGATAATCTGGCGTTCCCGTTGCGGAACCGCGGCGCTGATGCGAATTACGTGCGAGACCGTGTTCAGAAGATCGCCGAAATGATCGGTATGGAAGCGACGCTGGACAACAAGGCGCGCGGACTTACAGCGGATGCGAAGCAGAAAATCTCGCTGGGGCGCGGTATGGTGCGCGAAGACGTGAACGCGCTTTTGTTCGATGAGCCGCTGACCGTGATCGACCCCCACATGAAATGGGAGCTGCGCACACAGTTGAAATCGCTGCATCACGAATTCGGTCACACGATGATCTATGTGACGCACGACCAGACAGAGGCTCTGACTTTTGCCGATAAAGTTGTGGTGATGTATGACGGCCGTGTGGTCCAGATGGGCACGCCGCAAGAGTTGTTTGAAACGCCTCAGCACACATTTGTCGGCTACTTCATCGGATCGCCGGGCATGAACGTTCTTGATGCCCAAGTGAACGGAAGCACCGCAGTAATCGCCGGCCATGAGATCGCACTTAGAAAAGGGTACGGCACGCCCTCAGGCAAAGTCGAAGTTGGCGTGCGCCCTGAATTTGTTTCGCTTGGAAGTGGCGATGAGGGGCTGCCAGTCACGATCAAACGCGTCGAAGACGTAGGCCGTCACAAGATCGTTCGCGCCGATTTCCATGGCAGCGAAATCAACGTGATCGCCCCAGAGGGCGCAAATATTTCACCTGACATGAACCGCGTGGTTTTCGACCATGCTGGCATCAACATCTACAACGACAGCTGGCGCGTTGCGCCACAGGGGGTTTGATATGAATAAGACAGTCAATCAAAAGGCTTGGTTTCTGATCCTTCCTGTTCTGGCTCTTGTGGCGTTTTCGGCGGTTATTCCGTTGATGACGGTTGTGAACTATGCGTTCCAAGATACGTTTGGGAACAACCAGTTCTTTTGGGCGGGTCTTGATTGGTTCCGCGACATGCTGGAATCAGAGCGGATGTGGTCTGCTCTCGGGCGCCAGATTGCCTTCTCCTCAATCATCCTCGCAATTGAAATTCCTTTGGGTGTTTTTGTTGCCCTGAACATGCCCAAAAAGGGGTTTTGGGCGTCGTTGTGTCTGGTCTTGATGTCGTTGCCTTTGCTGATCCCATGGAACGTTGTGGGTACGATTTGGCAAATTTTCGGCCGCGTTGATATTGGCTTGCTTGGGTATACGCTCGATTCTTTGGGTATCGATTATAATTATACTCAAGGGTTCTATGCTGCGTGGACGACGATCATTGTGATGGATGTTTGGCATTGGACCTCGCTGGTTGCGCTATTGGCCTATGCTGGTTTGCAATCCATTCCTGACGCCTATTACCAAGCAGCAAAAATTGATCAGGCAAGCCGTTGGAAAGTGTTCCGTTTTATCGAGCTGCCTAAGATCATGGGCGTGTTGATGATCGCCATCCTACTGCGGTTTATGGACAGCTTTATGATCTACACCGAACCATTCGTTGTCACGGGCGGGGGGCCTGGGAACTCAACGACTTTGCTGTCGATCGACCTTGTGAAAATGGCGTTGGGCCAATTTGACCTAGGACCAGCGGCCGCGTTCTCGATCATGTATTACCTTGTGATCCTACTGATTTCATATGTGTTCTACACTGTGATGACGAACCTCGACAAACGAGAGGGCAGCTAATGTCTACCGCACAAAACAAAGGAACCTTCGGCATGCCAAAGATCAATGGCAGTGCCATCGTGATGGGCCTGTACCTGCTGTTCTTGTTGCTGCCGATCTACTGGCTGCTGAACATGAGCTTGAAAACCAACACGGAGATTTTGAACAGCTTCACGCTTTGGCCTGCTGACATCACCTTTGATAACTACAAAACCATCCTGACGGATGCGTCTTGGTACACGGGGTATCTGAACTCCATGGCCTATGTGATCATGAATATGGTGATCTCTTTGGCTGTTGCGCTGCCCGCGGCCTATGCCTTTAGCCGCTATTCGTTTCTGGGCGACAAGCACCTGTTCTTTTGGCTGCTGACCAACCGCATGGCGCCACCAGCGGTTTTCGCGCTGCCGTTTTTTCAGCTCTACAGCTCTGTTGGCTTGTTCGACACGCATATTGCTGTGGCCTTGGCGCATTGCTTGTTTAACGTGCCGCTGGCTGTTTGGATCCTCGAAGGGTTCATGCGCGGCGTACCAAAAGAAATCGATGAGACCGCCTATATCGACGGGTATTCTTTCTCGCGCTTTTTTATCCGTATTTTCACCCCACTCGTGGCTTCAGGTATCGGCGTGACGGCGTTCTTCTTGTTCATGTTCAGCTGGGTTGAATTGCTGCTCAGCAGAACGCTCACCAGTGTTGAAGCCAAACCAATTGCAGCCACGATGACACGCACTGTTGGTGCGGCCGGAATCGATTGGGGGGTCTTGGCCGCAGCCGGTGTTCTGACGATCGTTCCGGGTGCTTTGGTGATCTACTTTGTCCGCAACTACATCGCCAAGGGCTTTGCCCTAGGTCGCGTGTAATAAATCAGGAGAACGCGATAATGGAATGGATGGCTTGGACATGGCCCACTGCAATTTTCTTTATGATCATTGCTGCCACGTTGATCATTTTCACGATCTTGGCAATCAAATTTCCCGAGACCCCTCGCATGGGGGTCTTGCGGATGGAAACAACACGCGGTGACAGATTGTTCATCACGCTGTTGGGCTCGGCCTTTATTAATTTGGCTTGGCTTGGACTGGATGGGGGCCCCCAATGGGGGGCACTGATCGCAAGTTTCTTTTACGCTGTAGTGGTTTTCCGCTGGGTGTAATCGAAGACCTTCAGGGGCTTCAGTACTGATGTCTCTGTAATCATGATGTTTCAAGGGAGGAACTAAAAGTGAATTTACGTCTAAAAGGGACGACTGCGTTAAGCATGGTGGCATGTATGATTGCCGCGCCTGCGTTCGCAGATATGGATGCCGCAAAGGCATTCTTGGACACGGAAATCGGCGATCTGTCGGTTCTGTCTCGTGCAGATCAGGAAGCTGAACTTCAGTTTTTTGTAGAGGCGGCAAAACCGTTTGATGGCATGTCCATCAACGTTGTGTCTGAAACGATCGGTACGCATACGTATGAATCCACAGTGCTTGCACCAGCATTTGAAGCCATCACCGGCATCAAAGTCACCCATGACCTGATCGGTGAAGGGGATGTTGTTGAGAAGTTGCAAACGCAGATGCAGTCCGGTGAAAACATCTATGATGCCTACATCAACGATTCCGATTTGATCGGGACCCACTGGCGTTACCAACAGGCCCGTAATCTGTCCGATTGGATGGCTGGCGAAGGCGCTGCTGTCACCAACCCTAACCTCGATTTGGAAGACTTCATCGGTCTGTCTTTCACGACCGGTCCAGATGGTAAAATCTACCAACTGCCTGACCAACAATTCGCGAACTTGTATTGGTTCCGGTACGATTGGTTCAACGACGCGCAAAACAAAGCCGACTTCCAAGCGAAATACGGCTATGAGCTGGGCGTTCCTGTGAACTGGACGGCATATGAAGACATCGCAGAGTTCTTTACGGGCCGCGACCTGTCCCGTCTGGGTGTCGAAGGCGAAGTCTTTGGCAACATGGACTACGGCAAAAAAGACCCATCCTTGGGCTGGCGCTATACTGATGCGTGGCTGTCCATGGCGGGCGCTGGCGACGTTGGTGAGCCAAATGGCCTGCCCGTTGATGAATGGGGCATTCGCGTAAACGAAAATTCGCAACCCGTTGGGTCTTGCGTCGCACGTGGTGGTGCTACAAACGGTCCAGCTGCTGTCTACGCGGTGACAAAATCCATCGAATGGCTGGAAAAATACTCTCCACCAGCTGCTGCTGGTATGACATTCTCCGAAGCGGGCCCTGTCCCTGCGCAGGGTAATGTCGCCCAACAGATGTTCTGGTACACAGCGTTCACTGCGGCTTCCGTCGTTCCTGATTTGCCTGTGATGAACGAAGATGGCACGCCAAAATGGCGTATGGCACCTTCGCCACACGGTGCATATTGGACCGAAGGGACCAAGATTGGTTACCAAGATGCGGGATCCTGGACGTTGATGGAATCCACACCTGTGGACCGTGCTCAGGCGGCTTGGCTCTATGCTCAGTTCGTTACATCCAAAACGGTAGACGTGAAGAAAAGCCATGTCGGTCTGACATTCATTCGTGAATCCACGATCCAACACGAAAGCTTCACAGAACGTGCGCCAAAACTAGGTGGTCTGGTAGAATTCTACCGCTCGCCAGCACGTGTTCAGTGGTCTCCTACAGGTACCAATGTTCCTGACTATCCAAAGCTGGCGCAGCTATGGTGGCAGAACATCGGCGATGCAATGTCGGGTGCAAAAACACCACAAGAAGCTCTTGATGCGCTTTGTGAAGATCAGGAAAAAGTAATGATCCGTCTTGAGCGCGCTGGCGTTCAAGGGGACATCGGTCCTGTGATGAACGAAGAAGTGGATCCAGAGTTCTGGCTGTCTCAGCCTGGTTCGCCAAAAGCGAAACTGGCAAACGAAGACGAAACACCAGTAACGATCGCTTATGATGAGCTGATCAAATCTTGGCAGTAAAGCCTTAGGTCTGGGGCCGTTTTTTCGGCCCCAGACCCCATTCACACCCATCCCAAACCGCCCTACATCCCTTTGAAAGTGATGTAACAGGCGTTCGCAGACGGATATATATGGGTGCTTCGCTTATTCCGACTTGTGGAGGTCCCAATGACTTATGTTCTCGCAGTTGATCAAGGTACAACGTCTACACGTGCCATTTTGTTTGATGAAAAAATGGCCCCCATTGCCCGCGCCCAAGAGGAATTTCCACAGCATTTTCCGAATTCTGGCTGGGTCGAACACGACCCTAATGATCTGTGGTCGACGACATTAACAACCTGCCGTGAAGCCGTCAAAACCGCGGATGTTTCTGCATCCCAGATCGGGGCGATCGGCATTACGAACCAGCGCGAAACGGTGGTCGTTTGGGATAAAGAAACGGGCGCGCCCATCCACAATGCAATTGTCTGGCAAGACCGGCGCACGGCCGACTATTGCCACAGCTTGCGGGAGGCAGGGCATGCGCAGATGTTCAAAGACCGCACGGGCCTTTTGGTCGATCCCTATTTTTCGGGGACCAAGCTAAAGTGGCTGCTAGATAACGTTGACGGTGCGCGGGAACGGGCGCAAAACAATCAGCTCCTGTTCGGAACGGTTGACTGTTTTCTGATCTGGAAACTCACTGGAGGCGCCGTCCACGCAACTGATGCCACCAACGCGGCGCGCACCATGATGTATGACATCCGCAAGGGCCGCTGGAGTGAGACGATCTGCGATCTTCTCGATATCCCAATGGAGATGTTGCCCGAAGTTAAAGATTGCGCAGGCGATTTTGGCGTCACAGATGCAGGTCTGCTCGGTGCAGAGATCCCGATTTGCGGCGTTGCAGGTGATCAACAGGCCGCGACCGTGGGGCAGGCTTGCTTTGAGCCCGGAATGCTCAAATCGACATATGGAACCGGCTGTTTTGCATTGCTGAACACAGGGGACACACCGGTGGTTTCGAACAACAACTTGCTGACCACCATCGCTTATCAATTGAATGGAAAACCGACCTATGCGTTGGAGGGCTCCATTTTCATTGCGGGTGCCGTAGTGCAATGGTTGCGTGATGAATTGAAACTGATCACATCAGCCGGAGAAACCCATTCTCTGGCAGCGCAGGCAGACCCCAATCAAAACGTGGTTCTGGTGCCTGCCTTTGTGGGGCTTGGCGCGCCGTATTGGAACCCTGACTGCCGCGGTGCGGTCTTTGGCCTGACGCGTGGTTCGGGGCCCGCTGAATTTGCGAAGGCCGCATTGGAAAGCGTCGGTTTCCAAACCCGAGACCTGCTGGAGGCGATGTCCGCAGATTGGCAGGCCGAGGGTGTCCAGCCGACTCTGCGTGTGGATGGAGGCATGTCCGCGAGCAATTGGGCGATGCAGTTTCTGTCTGATATCATCGGCGCGCCTGTTGATCGGCCCACGATTCAAGAAACGACCGCCCTTGGGGTCGCATGGCTGGCTGGGATGTATGCGGGCATATATCCGGATCAGGCGGCGTTTGCGGCGCAATGGGCCTGCGAAACCGAATTCGCGCCACAAATGGACGGTTCACAGCGTCAAGAACGCTATGCCGCGTGGAAACGTGCAGTGGAAGCCACCCAAGTATTTTGATGCGAATGATATGTGGGGCAGGGGCAATGTGTTTTGTTTCCCGTGCAACATTTCGAAGCAGGGTTTGGTCTGTTGGGGGCTATTTAAGCGCCCTCATCGGTGCCTTGATTAGGCAAAGCTGGGCTTTTTTCGGCGCAAGAGCCGCCATCGGTAACAAGGCAAGGAGGTCGGTTCATGTTTTCATTTGTCAGCCCACAGGCCATCCACTTTGGACGGGGCCAACGCCACATCGCGGCCAAGCTTGCGGGCAGTTTTGGGCGCAGCGTCCTCGTGGTGCACGGATCTGCACGGGCGCGCGCTGAATGGTTGATAGAGGGCTGCGAAGAACAGGGCCTATCGGTGACAACAATCGCATGCGCGCGCGAACCTGCCCTGCCTGACATCCAGCAAGCGTTAGAGCGATTTGCAAGATATCGTCCAGATGTCATCCTCGCGTTAGGCGGTGGTTCGGTCATGGATTTTGCGAAATCAGTCTCGGCTCTGATCGGGTGTTCGGGTCCCGCTAAATCATACCTCGAATTGGTCGGCGATGGACGGGGGCTTGATCAGGCACCTGTGCCGTTGATCGCCTTGCCAACCACGGCAGGGACGGGGGCAGAGGTCACTAAAAATGCTGTGCTCTCAGTCCCAGAGAAGGGCATGAAAGTAAGCTTGCGTGATCCACGTATGGTTCCGGTTGCCGCAATTGTGGATGCTGATCTGATGCAAGGGGCGCCCAAACGCGTTGCCCTGTCGGCGGCGCTGGATGCGATCACACAGGTTATTGAGCCCTATTTGTCGACCAAAGCAACCCTCATGACAGATGCGCTTTGTTTCGCGGCAATCCCAATTGGCTTGCTCAGCCTGCGCAGTCTTGTCGAAGATGACGATGGGGCTGCGTGGGACGAAATGGCGTGGGTCAGCACCTGTGGCGGGTTGGCGTTGGCCAACGCTGGGCTTGGTGCTGTGCACGGTTTTGCTGGCGTGATCGGTGGAAAAACCGGCGCGCCACACGGTGAAATCTGCGGGGCCCTACTGCCGCATGTTTTACAATCCCATGTTGAGCATGCAATCGCTGGGACCGAAATCCATGACCGGATCGAATGGGTCTGCGGACAGATAAATCGCCATTTCGCGGACAACGGCAACAGCAATGGCATTTCTAAGCTGGCGAAGTGGTCCGCGGGCATGGGGCTTCGGAATTTAACTGAAATGGGTCTAAGTGCTGATCATCACATTGAAGTCGCACGTGCATCTCAAAATGCGTCCTCTATGAAGGCAACTCCCTTTCCTCTTGATGTAAGCGAGTTAGTGATGATTTTGCGGGAGGCTTCTTAAGCGGTCCAAATGGAGGATCCAAAGGACCCTGTAACATCCCGTCTCATGGCGTCCCCAGTATGACACATCGCTAGGCCAGCTGGCGCGGTTCCGGCATAAACTGCTTTTCAGGCGCCCTAGAATTTGTTCAATTGGCCAGAATTGAATGCAAGGGATGCACATGAAAATCTGCGCGATCACTATGGTCTACCAAGACTACTGGGCGCTAGAGCAATGGTATCGCCATTATGGTGGGCACATTGGTCATCGGAACCTTTTTGTGATCTCGCATGGGTATGACCCCGAAATGCAACGGATTTGCCCTGATGCCAGCATTATCACCATCCCGCGCGACGAGCTGAGAAATTTTGACCGCGTTCGCGCGCGTGTCATCAACGGTATTCAATCGGGGTTGGGTCACCTTTATGACTGGGTGATCCAGACGGATGCGGATGAATTGGTCTGTTTTAATCCGAACACCTACAGCTCATTCGCCGCGCTGTTTGAGGCCACTTCTGCGCCCGCTCTTTTTGCTTTGGGGTTGAATCTGGCAGAGGTCGAAGGGGACCCGCCGATTGAAAAGGACGCGCCAGCATTGGCCCACCGGAAAGTGGCCTGTGTGACAGGGCACTACAGCAAAGCATGGGCTGTCCGCAAATCCCTGCCTTTGCGGTGGCACGGCGTGTTTTGCGGCTATCGCCGGACGGATGTGTTTCCCTTCGAGATGCCCGATGATGTCTTCTTTGTGCACCTGAAATACGCAAATTCCGAGGCGCTCAAGACTGCGAATGCGGTAAGGCAATCGGTTGCTGATGACGTGGGTGAGGAATGGAATGTGACAGGCTGGTCTAAACCCGACTACCATACAGAGCGTTTTTACAGAAAATTAGCCAAGACGGTTGAGCTGCCATGGGACGAAGCCGTTGCATTAGGCTATGAAAAAATCCGTGATAACCCAGTACGCGATCCAAAACGCGGCATCGTAAAGCCGCCCTTCATCAACTACCTGTGTAGAACGACCCTACCAGATTGGTTTATGACTGTTTAGCCGACCATTGCCATCAAGGCCTGCCAAAAGCGGGATAAAATCGGACCGCATGGGAATTCGAATTTGAAACGGGTGCGCTTACTAAGTTGACAATGCAGATGAAGTTGGCAGATACAGCATAGACAAATGCGGGCCGTTAGCTCAGCTGGATTAGAGCAGGGAACTTCTAATTCTCAGGTCGGGGGTTCGAGTCCTCCACGGCTCGCCATTTTGTACATCTTTTGCGCCCTTTGCCCGATTTGAGCAACAAAGCCGGTTTTCGCGCAAATGGCCCGAAAGGCCTCCAGCGTCACTGTAAAAGGAATGCGATGCCGGTTGCCTCCGGCAACAGGCCCGATGTCTTGCGGGCCTGTCGCGTGGTCATAGCCGTATTCAGGTCGGTACAATAACGCCTGGTAAATCGTTCGCCAACATTGTCTCCGAAGGCTGGAAGTGGATCACCGAACGGATGGATTTGCCAGCGTGCAGAAGGTCGAATGCGGTATTGATCTGCTCATGGGTCATGTTGTGGGTGATGTAGGGATCAACATCAAAATCACCGCGAAGCCATTCATCCACCATACCTGGCAATTGGCTGCGCCCCAAAACCCCACCAAAGGCCGACCCGCGCCAAACGCGACCTGTGACCAATTGGAACGGGCGTGTTTCGATCACTTCACCCGCGCCCGCGACACCGATCACGGTGCATTCGCCCCAACCTTTGTGGCAACATTCTAGCGCAGACCGCATGACGTTGACGTTGCCAATGCATTCGAAGGAATAGTCGACGCCGCCGTTGGTCATCTCGATAACTACGTCTTGGGTCGGTTGGGAAAAGTCAGCTGGATTGATGCATTCATGCGCGCCCAGTGATTTGGCCAGCGCAAATTTGTTTGGGTTGGTGTCGATGCCAATGATACGGGCAGCGCCTTGCATTTTGGCGCCCTGAATGACCGCCATGCCCACAGCACCAAGGCCAAAGACCGCGACAGTTGATCCCGGCTCAACCTTAGCTGTGTTGCGGACTGCGCCGATGCCTGTTGGAACCGCACAGCCCATGACCGAGGCCTTCGCCAGCGGGGCTTCTTTTGAAATCTTGGCGATCGCGATTTCGGGTAGGACAGTGTATTCAGCAAAGGTCGAGGTGCCCATGTAGTGATGGATCATCTTGCCTTTGTAGCTGAACCGCGAGGTGCCGTCGGGCATGACGCCTTGGCCTTGGGTTTTGCGGATTGTCTGGCAGAGGTTGGTCTTGCCGGACTTGATATAGGGGCAGTTCGGGTCCTCGGGCGTGTAGAGCGGGATGACATGGTCGCCAGGTTTAACTGAGGTCACGCCTTTGCCCAGCTCCTCGACAATGCCAACAGCCTCATGGCCCAGTACCGCAGGGAACAACCCTTCTGGATCGGCACCCGACAGGGTGAACATATCGGTGTGGCATAGGCTGGTTGTGACGATCCGGATAAGGACTTCGCCCTCTTTCGGTCCATCAAGATCGATCTCCTCGATCTCCAACGGGCGGTTAGGTTCCCAAGCGACGGCGGCACGGATTTTCATAGAGATTTCCCTGTTATGGTGATGTGATATGGCGTAATGTTATTACGTTGCGTGGTCGAGGTGGCCGACCCCAACGATCTGGCCAATCAAGAGGTCTAATTGGCCATTGCGAAGGACAGACATGCCGAACGATCAGGACCCCCTTTCCAGAATGAACCAACGGCAGCAGGTGGCACTGATCGTCTACCCCGGCTTCAAAACGTTAGAGGCGACAGGACCGCTAAGTGTACTGGGCTACGCATCGCGGCATTTAGCAGAGGCGGGTCACGCTGGCGGGTATGATATTACCATCGCTGCATCTGAGGTCGGCCACATTGCATCTGATACGGCGATGTCATTGGAGGCAACGGTTGCGCTCAAGGATTTTGAGACGGTTGATACGGTTTTGATCACAGGCGCAGCGCAGATCGAAGAGGTCCTATGTGTACAGCAATCATTGGTTGATTGGTGTCGCGAGAACGGCCCAAACTTCAAACGTTGCGCTGCATTTTGTACTGCATCGTTCTTTCTGGCCGAAGCGGGTTTGCTGGAAGGGCAGCGGGCCACCACCCATTGGAATTACGCAGATAGGCTGCGCCAACGGTTCCCAAATGTTGCCGTAGATGCGGATGCGCTCTTTGTGCAGGCGGGCCGGTTTTGGACATCGGCTGGCGTGACTGCGGCCATCGACCTGACGCTGGCCTATGTCGAAAGAGACTATGGCCGTGACATAGCACTTGCCGTTGCGCGGGACATGGTGATGTACCTCAAACGCCCAGGGGGACAGTCGCAATTCAGCACCTTGCTGACCGAACAATCATCGGGCAAGGCCAGCATGAATGAGGTGTTGATCTGGATGGGGGAGCGGCTGGATCAGCCTTTGACCTTGGGCGATATCGCTACCGCGCAAGGGATGAGCGTGCGAAGCATGTCACGTGCATTTACGGCTGCATTCGGCAGCTCGCCCATGACCATGCTCGAAGGTCTGCGTTGCGATCGTGCAAAGGTCTTGTTGCTGGATACGGATCTGCCCCTCAAGACAGTCGGCTATCGGGCGGGGTTTCGTTCAGATGAACAAATGCGCAATGCCTTTCGCCGCCGCTTTTCCCTGTCGCCCCGCGATTATCGGGCGCGTTTTGCGACCTCTGGCCCAAAAGAAGGATAGCCTCCGCCATGCTGCGGGGCGGCTCTAAATGGTCACTGGATGTGGGCGGCTTTGGCTTCTTCTTCGGGATTGTCGACAGGGTCTAGCACTAGGACTAGCCGCGCTTTTGCTGTTTCTGTCATTGGTGGAGACCGGTGCAAGAGATCCGAGAGCGGGATCTCTGGCCAACGTGCACCTCGCAGGATGATCGGAGATCCTGTTGCGACTGTGACGATCCGTTCAGGATCATACCCGTCTTCGGAAATACCGTATTGCGTGCCTGTTCCGCGATAGGTGCAGATCAGGCGGGCTTTCACGGAGTTTATATTAAAATTGTGGTGGGCATTTGCGCGAACCACATCAAGGCGAAGCCTAAGATAGTCGCTATCCATAATTTTTGCAAAGATCGACGCAAGCGCCGAGGCATCTTCGATCAACAGGTTCCGCTCTGCGCAACAGGGGGTGCCATATTGCTCCGCGACATTGATCAGCGCGTCACAGACCGCATCTGACCGCAGGATCATCCGCGCTTTTGGCAATCGTTCAGGCGGCAGCGCATCGATCCAGTTTTGGAAACGAGCAAGCGGCGCGCGCTGCCAGACCGCTGCGGCGGTCTCTGGCTGCAAAATTGCACAGAGACCGTCCGGTGCGGTTGCGATTGTTGTACAATCGTCAAGTTCAGGGATATCGCCTAGGATCATGTACCATTCTCGGGCGTCGAATTCTGATCGTGAGGTTGATAGGGCAGGGATGAGTGGTGCAAAACAATCCGCAAATTCCCTGCTTCGTCCATTTTATAGCCGAAACTCTTGTCGACTGTGATGACTGTACCGTGCTTGTCGGTCAGCTTGACCCATCCCATCCACATCGCAACGTCGCCCTGAATGAAACTGGCTGAGGGAATGCTCTCCATTGCGCGCCAGCCCATGATCGCGAAGCCGTTGTCTAAAGGGTAGGCGTCGGAGTGGCCGCAAAAATAGGCCAAAGCCCCTTCTTTGGTTGGCCGAAAGGTCTGCGCGCCGCTTGCCATGGTTGGTTTGAACAGAACCGGCCCGTAATTATAGCCATAGTAATTATCGATACTGGCCGAAGCGACCTCGCGGGCGGCGTCGATGCCGCCATCGTCGAATGCCTTCGAAATGGCGATTTTCCCTTTACCCCAGATGGTTAGGGCGTTGCTGATGTCTTCTTGGGTGATCTGCACGGAAGGATCCTCTTTATTCTGGTAACACTGTGGATGTGGCCCGTTGCCTTGATGACAGTCTTTGACGGGCGCGCACGCGGTAGGCGTACCGCGCGCGCGGTCTAGAGTGACCATCAAATTGCCCGCGCGTCAATCGGATCCGCTGTGTCTGAGGCACTGCAAATCGCGTTGATTGGGGGGCAAGTTGGCAAGGGTCAAAAAGGCATTTCGATGGTTTCGGCCATCATCCCACCAGGTAAGTCTTTTAACGCCGCATCATCTTCGGGCTGCATCAATAGCATTTCAAGGCTGACGGTGAGATCAGCCTTATCCATGTCACGGGCGATAACAACCACACGGCTGACGGTATCCTCGCCTGACCATGAATTTAGGGGCTGGGGAGCTTCAAAGATGTGTTGCACGCCGTGAAAGACAAATGGATGCTGCATGCCCTCGACATGCAAAACGCCCTTCATACGCAAGATGTTCGGGCCTTTTAGAGCAATGAGTGTATCCAGCCAGAAATCAAAGACACTCGCGGGAATGGGGGCCGTTATCTCGATTGAGGCGGAGGTGATCCGGTGATCGTGCTTGTCATGCGCCGCTGGCGCCGTTGGATCAAAAACCATTGATGTGGACGGTTTTGCTGAAAAACCAGAAAGCCCAGCCAAGGGGTCAGGCTTGGCGGGTTCTGCGGGTTGTCCTAGCCATGATGCGACATCCGACGGGGTGACCCCTTCTTGCATTGCGGACAGGCCGAAGAGGGTCCCGACCGGTACGCTGCCACGGTCAGCCTGTATGCGCCGCGCCGAAGTGTTCAGCCCGTCCAGCCGTTTTTCAAAGCGGGACAGGTCAAAAGGATCAACCAGATCCACTTTGGACAGGATCAACACATCGGCCATAGCAATCTGATGAACCGCTTCGAATTGCTGGTCGAGGGTCTGCATCCCCGTTGCTGCATCCGCCACTGTCACCACCCCATCCAGACGGAACGCTTGTGCAATCTGATAATCTGTTGCCAGCGTGTGGACGATCGGGCTTGGGTTGGCAATGCCGCTGGTTTCAATCACAACCCTGTCAAAGCTCACCTGTCCTGCGACACGTTTTGCGTTCAGGCCCGTAAGCGTTTTGGCCAGATCACCCAGTATCGCACAACACAAGCAGCCTGATTGTAATAATACGGTTTCTTCGGTCGCTTCCTCTATCAGGTCGTGGTCGAGGCCTACATCGCCGAACTCATTCATGATGACGGCGACCCGCCCTGCCTCTGGGTCGCGGATCAGGTGATTGAGCAGCGTTGTTTTGCCTGCGCCGAGAAAGCCGGTTAACAGGGTGACCGGAATTCGTTTGTCCTGTATTTTCATTCTGGCAGGTGCCTCTTTACATTCGTTTTGCCTTCAGTCATTTAAGTTACGTTATAACATACCAGATCGCAAGAGACCCAAAGACGCCCCATGACACAATTGCAATTCCACCCCCGCCAGACAGTAGAACAGGTCGAAGAAGGCACCGATCTCGCCCCGAAATTTGGTGAAGATGGATTGCTGCCCTGCATCACGACCAATGCTGCCACGGGCGAAGTGCTGATGTTGGGGTGGATGAATGCGCAAGCCTTTCGTCTGACGATCGAAACAGGTGAAGCGCATTATTTCAGCCGCGCACGACAGGTTTTGTGGCACAAAGGCGCAACGTCTGGTCTGGTCCAAAAGGTGGTCGAAGCACGCATCGACGACGATCAAGACGCGCTTTGGCTGCGCGTCGATGTCACGGGATCGGGGGCGTCATGTCACGTGGGATACCGATCCTGTTTCTATCGCGCGGTGCCGCATGGTTCTGCGGCGGGCGACCCGCTGACATTCCGCGAGGATCACAAAACCTTTGACCCTGTCAATATGTACGGCGATGTGCCGAACCCAACCCAGCTCTGACCGCGGTTATGGGTTTCACCTGAAATCCGCTCTGGTCAGCCGCGCGATTGCCTGCTGAAAAGGGCAAGCGGCGCATCAAACGTGTTCGGGTGCCCGCTTGCTTGCCGCAGAAGGCGGCGACCTGTGCTGGTATGGCGTAGTTCAATGGCCCTCGCGGTCAGCCCAGCCAGCGAAGGTGCGCTCCAGAAAAATCACGGCGTAATAGAGCAGAATACCAAGCACGGCCAATGCTATCAGAACGGCAAACATCAGTGGATAGTCGCCGTTTGTCTCACCCGATTTGAACAAAGCCCCAAGACCGCGCCCATGGGGGCTGACGATTTCAACAAGGTTGGTCCCGATAAAGGCCAGCGTGGCAGAGATTTTGAGCGCGCCAAAAAACTCCGGCAGTGTTTTAGGAAGCGCAATCTTGCGGAAAATCGTGAATCGGGATGCGCCAAGTGCGCGTAGAATGTCACGGTACTCCGGCTCTAACGTGGACAGGCCAATACCGACAGAGACGGCGATGGGAAAGAATGAGATCATAAATGCCATCAGCACGGTGTTGAAATCGTGCTGGCCAATAAAGATAAGTGAGATAACAGGCACCAGTGTCGCCTTTGGGATCGCATTGAAACCCACCAGCAAAGGGTACAGCGCGTCACGCGCCAGTTTTGAAAATCCGATGATCATGCCGATCAACGTGCCGACGATCACGGCCAAAAACAGTCCAACGACCGTACGCCAAAGCGTCTGCCAGCCCATGATGACAAACAGCTCTTTGTATTTCCAGAACGCGGGGGGCAGATCCGACGGTGAGGCCATTTTGTAATTGGGCCAATCGTTGACCCAGACCAGCAGCTCCCACAGCCCGAGGAATATCAATATTGCAAAAACGGGTGTCGCGATTTTCCGAAGCATCAGACGTCTATCTTTTCTGCGCGGCCTTGCGCGATTTTGATTTGATCGCGCAGCGTGTGCAGCATCTCGGCGGCGGGGGGCGTGAACAACACATCCAAAGTGCGGTCGGTGGGTAGATCCACGTCCAAGACAAATTGCGTGCGCGCTGGGCGACCCGACAGCACGATGACTTGGTCGCCCAGAAAGACGCTTTCGCGCAGGTCGTGGGTGATCAGCACAGCGGTGAAGGGTTCTGCCGCGCGCAGATCCCGCATGGTTTGCCACAAGTCTTCACGGGTAAACGCATCAAGTGCGCCGAAAGGCTCATCAAGGATCAGGACTTCGGGTTTATGCACGATTGAACGGCAGAGCGAAGCGCGTTGGCGCATGCCACCCGACAGCTCTGAGGGGCGCTTGTGTTCAAAGCCGACCAACCCCACCATATCCAACAATTCCATCGCGCGCGCGATGCGGTCCTTTGTTGGCATTTTGGGGGCTACGATTTCGAGGGGGAGGATCACATTATCCAATATGGTGCGCCATTCCAGCAGCACCGGATTCTGAAAGGCCATGCCGACAGTTTTACGGGGGCCCGTGACGCGCTCGCCGTGCAGCCAGACCTCACCTTCGTCGGGCTTCATCAGGCCCGCGATCAATTTGGTTAGTGTCGATTTCCCGCAACCAGAAGGGCCTACAACGGCTGCAAACGTACCCGCAGGCACTGCGACATCCAGCCCGTTAAGCACAGGCAAAGGCCCGCTGGCAGTCTGATAACTGTGCCGCGCACCTTTGATTTCTATGAGGTTTTCGATTGGGTTCCCTTTGGGTTTGGGGCCGCCGGTGGGGCAACCCCTAGTGGTTATTTCAGCATCAAGCTGCCATCGGTTGGCAGGTAACTTGGATCAAAATAAAGCGTCGCGTCGGGTTCATTCTGAAACTCATAGACCGATGTGGTCTGCTTAATCGCGCTGGCCATCCGGTCTGAATCAATGCCGCCCATGCCATTTTCGATCACGTAATCTGTCAGCACGTTTGCGTCGATGGCCATTTGAAGCCGCTCGGTCTCAAGCGCTGCATCAGCGGCGGGGTTGCGTTCCATCAATGCTGAAATGGCAGTGTCGGGTGAGGCAATCGCGTCTTTCCAACCCTTTGCAACAGCGCCAAGGAAGCCGGTAACAGCCTCTGGGTTATCCTTTGCAAAGTCGGTGTTGACGATGATCGCATTGCCGTACAAATCGACCCCAAAATCCGCCATCAGCAGTACAGATATGTCTTCCTCTGCAACGCCCAGCCGTTTCAGGTTCAAGGTAGAGGAAAAGGAAAATCCGGTAATTGCGGCGACGTTGCCTTCGGCCAGCATCGGCTCTCGCGTGGGAAAGCCAACAGGTTCAACTGTGATCTTCTCTGGGTCGATGGCTGTTTCAGCGGCAAAGATCGGGAACTGCGCCCATGCGCCGTCTGGGGGCGGCGCACCCAGTACTTTTCCCTCTAGATCGGACGGCGCACTGACACCCAGTGAATGGCGGCCGACAACGGCGAAGGGGGGCTTGTCATAAACCATCATCACGGCTGTCACAGGGGCGCCAGGGTTTTGGTCAAGAAAACGCATCAATGAATTGATATCGGCGAACCCAATGGGAAACGCCCCCGTTGCAACCTTTGGAATGGCATTGAGTGACCCGGCACCTTCACTGATCGTCACGCTGAGCTGTTCTTCGGCGAAATAGCCAGCGTCCAAGGCTTGGAAATAGGGCGCAGAGGGTCCTTCAAATTTCCAGTCCAACGCGAAAGGGATCTCTGTTTCGGCAAGCGCGGGCGTGCTGAGCATCGCGGCACAGGCAGCGAACAGTTTCTTATCGAATATCATTGGAGGTCCTCCGGTTAAGGCGTGAAATCTGTTGTCCTTAAGTTGGGCAAAGACCCCGACGTCTTCCCAGAAGATGGGCTGTGGTAGGCCGCAAAATGTGGATGTGATCCTAAAAAATAGGCGAATTCCCGCAAGTAGTGTGAATTTTAATCTAATTGAGGTCGCGGTGTGAACGTTTGGCGTGCGCTGCACCATATGCGTACCAAAATTGAGTATGTTTCATTTTTATGAAACATACTTTGGGATTAAGGATATTTAAGCGGCTGTCGATCTTGCGATGCTTTCCTCATTCAAAATTTGGCTCGGTCATTGAGCTGAAATTCGACAGGGGAAAGTCATGACATATAAAATTTCGCGACGCGGTCTACTCGCTTCATCAGCAGCAGCTACAGCAACGCTGGCGATGCCGGCAATTGTACGAGCCGCAGGAAACCAAAAGCTCGCCGGCAAAGAGCTGCGCCTTCTGACATGGTCCGATAACACGGGTCTTGCGATTTTGGATCACATTGCCAAACCGTTCGAAGAGGCAACGGGCGCACGCGTGATCGCCGATCGTACAGGTTCCACTTCGGAAATGGTTGCCAAGCTGCGGGCGGCTGGGGACAGGGCGCAATACGATGTGATCACCCTTGCGGGTGTTGGCGCGGTTGAACTTGCAGGCGACGGCCTATTGGCCAAACCGGACCTGAACAAACTGCCCAACCTTGAACAAGTCGATCCGAGGTTTCGCACAGGCGCAGACGGACATGGGATCGGTTATCTGCTGTGGACGGGCGGGCTGATCTATAACACGAAGACCTTTGCAGAGCCGCCGAAATCATATGCTGAAATGTGGGAAGCCTCCCATAAGAACCGCCTGTTCATGCCGCCATCAACATGGACCGATGCGTTGGACACAATCTTTGCCACTGGCAAAATGTTGGGGGGCGACGGCACGAACTCAGAAGAGGCCTTTGCCAAACTTGCAGAATTGCGCGACAGCCTGCTTACATTCGGTGAGAACCCAGCACAGATTTCCGAGTTGTTCCGCTCTGACGCGCTGGACATCGGCGGCGTTTACGCTCCGGCCTTCTACGCGGATGAATTGAAAGACCCTGCCAATTCCAACATGGGCGCAACCTATGACATCGACGAAGGTTTCTTTGCAGATTTGATGTACACGATCGTGCCAAAGGCGAAGCCGGGTGATGACGACGTTGTGCATGCCTTCATCGATTACACTTTGGACGCAGATGTTCAGGGCAAAATGGCCGAGGCCGTGTTGAATGGTCCGATCAACCAGAACGCAGTGATGTCGGAAGAGGCGAAAGCCAGCCCCTTCATCATCAAGCCTGAGCAGATGGGCGATACGGCTGTCGTGCATGACAAAACCTTCATCGCTGATGTGCGTGAAGATTGGATTGCCCGTTACACCCAGACCTTGGCCTGATGGTCAAAGATTGGATGGATCCAAGGTGAACCTTCAATTCAGCCGATCCAAAGCGCTGGCATTTTCCTTGCCAGCGCTGATCGCCATTCTCCCGTTCTTGGGGGCGTGTTTCTACATTTTTCGCTTTTCGATCTCGGGTGAGCAGGCCCGCATCGAGGGCTATTCTCTCCAACCCTATCTGGACCTGATGACCCCCTATTTTGGGCGGTCTGTCTGGCTGACGCTGCGGCTTGCATTCATTGCTACAATACTTGCGATGATGATGGCCGTGCCTCTGGCCTTTTTGCTGACCACGCTGCGCAGCCCGTTTGCACGGCGCAGCCTGACAATAGTGATCTTATTGCCCCTGATTTTGAATCTGCTGGTTCAGGCCTATGGCTGGATCTTGTTGCTGGGGCCCAGTGGCGTGCTGAATTCCACCCTGCGCGGACTTGGGATCATCGAGCGTCCGATATTTTTACTGTTCAATGAAACGGGTGTTTTGCTGGGGCTTGTGCAAACATCGCTGCCGCTGGCTGTGTTCCCGATTGTCAGTTCCGTACGCGGCATTTCGGGGGAGCATCTTGAGGCGGCCAGCTCCTTGGGGGCGTCCCATTGGCGCACCTTCTTTGATGTGACATTGCCGCTGCTGCGGCCTGGTTTGTTTGGTGCGGCGTCTATCGTGTTTGCCTTTAACGCCAGTGCTTTTGCCATTCCATTGCTGCTGGGCGGACGCCGCGTGCAGATGATGGGGATCGCCATTCGCGATATGATCTCGCCTTTGTTTAATTGGTCCGGTGCTGCTGCGGCAGGGATGATCCTTATTTTTGTGACCATGGTTGTCATGTTATTTGCGGCGTGGCTTGCGCGGCTGACCTCGGAAAAAGTGGAGCGTTAAGATGCGTATTGGGCTTCTTCCAACCGAGCGCGGCGGCTCTTACCGTGTGGTCATGATCTTGCTTGCAATCTGCGGCATTCTCATTTCATCGCTGCCTGTGATTGTGGTGACGATCATGTCCTTTTCGGCGGCCGACAACACGGGCTTCCCCCCCGAAGCACTGTCCCTGCGTTGGTACGGCGAAGTCATCGCCATGTTCACCACAGAGGACGCAAACAGCGCGCAATCGGTGGTCTCATCGACTCTGACCAGCCTGTTAGTTGCATTTGTGGTTATGGTGATTTCGACGGGGGTGTGCATCCCGCTGGCCTATGCGTTGGCGCGCGGCGAGACCCGCATCCGCAGCGGAATGGAGCTGCTGTTTACCTTGCCACTGGTTTTTCCGTTGGTGATCCTCGGTATTGCCTTTTTGTTGATCGCAGAAAGCCTTCGGTTGGACATTGGCATTTGGCGTATCATCATTCCGCATGTGGCTTTGGTTTTGCCCTTTGTTTTGCGAAATTGCCTCAGCGCGATGAGCGGGATCAACATTGAGCTTGAAGAGGCCGCCGTGTCCTTGGGCGCGTCGCCGCTGCGGGCCATTTGGGATGTGGTCATCCCGATGATGAAGGCAGGCATTCTTGCTGGCCTGATCTTTGCGTTGATCATCAGTTTCAACGAATTCACCATCACCTTTTTTATGTACACCGTGGATGTCAGCACGCTGCCCATCTGGATGTACAGCCGCACCGTGTCATCGTTGGATCCGTCCACATTGGCCTTGTCGGTGTTCATTATTGCCGCTGATGTCTTGCTGATTGTGCTTGTGGACAAGCTGATCGCGGGCCGTGCGAGCCTCTTTTAGAAAGATCAAAGACATGTCCTCTGATATTCATCTTCACATTCGAAATGTCTCCAAGAAATTTGGCTCTGTTGATGCTTTGCGCGATGTAGATCTTAAGATTGAGCGCGGTTCATTCGTCTGCCTTCTTGGGCCGTCGGGTTGTGGCAAGACGACCCTGTTGCGCATCATCGCGGGGTTTGAGGCCGCAACAAAAGGGCAGTTGATCCTTGATGGAAAAGACATCTCGGATCAGGCGCCGCATAAGCGCGGTTTTGGGATGGTGTTCCAGTCGCTTGCCTTGTTTCCGCACATGAGTGTTGCAAAAAACATCGGCTACGGGTTGAAACTGCGGGGCATCAAGGGCGGTGCACAACGGACCCGGGTTGAGGAACTTCTCGACGTGATCCAGTTGCCCCATATCGCGGATCGACCCGTTTCGGCACTGTCGGGGGGGCAACGCCAACGTGTCGCAATCGCCCGTGCGCTGGCCATCAGACCACCGTTGTTTTTGCTGGATGAACCGCTGTCTGCATTGGATGCAAAGTTACGCGACAGCATGCAGATCGAGCTGCGACAGCTGCAACAACAGTTTGGCGTGACCACAGTATTGGTGACGCATGATCAACACGAAGCCATGATGTTGGCGGATGAGTTGGTGGTTCTCAAGGATGGGGCCGTGCGCCAGTCTGCGTCCCCCTCGGATGTTTATAACCAGCCAGCCGATAGTTTTGTTGCCGATTTCCTAGGCGCTGCGAACCTGATTGACGTTGGAAAAATCACAGGCGGCGCCGTTGAGCTGTTCGGAACCAAGATTGCCAGCAAACCGCCCCATGGCGAAGGCGTGCCCATGCTGGCCGCACTGCGCGCCGAACACATTGGCCTGTCGCCTGTTCTTGCAAACAATACGCAGCCCGTTGGGCAGGTTTCCTTCATGCGCGACCTTGGTCCTGCGACCGAATTCGTGGTGAACGTCGGGGGGCAAGACCTGCGGGTGCGCGCATCGAATGAGAATACACAGGGTCTTGAAATGGGTGCGAATGTTGCGTTGACCTTCGATCCTGCGCAGGTGTCTCTCTTTAAAGGCACCTAAGCTAAAGACCTTGGTGACCTTAAAGGTGCGGGTCGCCATGGCCAAACCCAACCCGCCTAAAGGCGGGTAGGGGAGTAAGGTGTGATCAGTTAGGCTTTTGCAGCTGTAATCATCACCTCAACCAGAAAATCTGGTGTGGCAAGACGGGCCTCGACACAGGCGCGTGCTGGTGGGTTCGCAGGATCGACCCACGCATCCCAAACGGCATTCATATCGCCAAAGCCTGCGATGTCCGCGATCCAGATCGTTGCAGATAAAATGTGAGATTTGCTGCTGCCTGCATCCGATAGCAAGCGGTCGACTTCTCCCAACATGCTGTTGGTTTGTGCGGTCACATCCGCGCCTTCGCCCACTTGGCCTGCCAGATAGATTGTGTCACCGTGAATGACGGTTTGGGACATGCGCGCCCCGATCTCGTTTGTTGAATTGTCACGGGCTTACTTCCCTACTTGATTGTCCTGCTCGGCGAGAATTGAAACAGACTCAGGATCTCGAATAGCATCTGAGCGCCATTCTGGGCTGTGTTGGTGGTTGGGTCATATGCGGGCGCGACCTCCACGACATCGCCGCCAACAAAGTTGGCCCCCTTCATGCCGCGGATCAGTTTGAACGCCTCTCTGGTCGTCAGGCCGCCAACCTCTGGGGTGCCCGTGCCAGGGGCATAGGCGGGATCAAGGCTGTCGATATCAAAGGAGAAATACGTGGGGCCGTCACCAATGACGCTGCGCGCCTTGGCGATGATGTCTGGCAGGGTTGCGTCGGTGATGCTGGCAGCTTCGATCACGGTCATTCCCGACATTTCCGAGAATTCCCAAATGTATTTCGCGGCGCCCCTGATGCCGATTTGAATACTGCGCTCTGGATCTAGAACGCCGTCCAGAACTGCATTGCGAAAGGGCCCGCCGTGGTGGAATTTCTCACCTTCATAGGAACCGCCTGTGTCACAATGGGCATCGATATGGATCATGCCAACAGGTCCATTTTTGGCGACAGCCTTTAGGATCGGGTGGGTGATAGAATGATCGCCCCCAACACCCAATGGGATCACGCCTTGGGCGACGATTTGGGACACGAAGGTTTCAATATCTGTGTGGCTTTGGGCCAGATCAAAACGGCTCTGCATTGGAACATCGCCAATATCGGCTACGGCCATTTCATGTACTGGCGCGCAGTCTAGCGCGTCGTTATAGGGGCCGACCCGTTCGATGCTGCGCAAGGCGCGCGGCCCAAAGCGCGACCCGTTGCGGTTTGTCACACCCAAATCCATTGGCACGCCGTAAAGGGCGACGTCCAAGGCAGAAATATCCATGCCATCGCCAAATGGAATATGGGGAGCGTCGAGCAAAGTTGGCATGCCTGCATAGGGGGCAGGCCGCCGCCCCCCCTCAGAGAAAATTTTGTCGGCGATCCGCTGGCCGTTGGGGTCATGCAAATCGCCCCCCGTTCCACTGCCAAATTTGTCCCGCAATTCACCGAGCTTTTCTGTAGACCAAACCATATTTTTCCTCCTGCAATCCCTCCTGCGTAGCGCAAATTGTTGGTGTAGATAAATTTGAACATTCGAAATTTTAGTTGCATAAAGTAGCAACAAATTTCCAAAAGGGTTTTGAACATGGCACGCCGCAAAAAGGCCTTTTCCGGTAACGTAAACGATATTGATCTCCGCCTGATGCGGGTGTTCAAAACGGTGATTGAATGTGGTGGATTATCTGCAGCCCAGACCGAGCTCGGGGTGGGGCGTTCAACGATTTCGCGGCAAATTTCAGATCTGGAAATCAGGTTTGGCATGCGTTTGTGTCATCGCGGCCGCAGCGGGTTTTACCTGACGCAACAGGGCCAGCAGGCCTATGATTTCATCAACCATTTCCTGAAACAGACTGAGGATTTCTCATCCCAGATTGCGAGCATCGCCAAAAAGATGGTCGGGAAAATCGAGATCGGGATGATTGATTTCACCCTGTCTGATGCGCGGAATTCGCTTATTCCGACGATACGGGAATTCCAAGAAGTGGCGCCAGATGTGTCGATCAACATGATGACGGGATCTCCCAACGAAGTTGAGCGGGGGGTGATAGACGGAAAATTGCACATCGGGATTGTGCCTGATTACCAACGCCATCCCAGCCTGAATTACATGACGCTATATGATGAAGACGTGGGACTGTTTTGCGGGGGCAATCACCCGCTGGTGGAGGATGCGAAAAACGGTGTCGCCTTGTTAGAGGAAGATATTTGCAAGCATAAACTGGTGCATCGCTCATATTTTGAAAGCGAACGCTTGCGCCAACGTAAACAGAAGTTTCCGGTCGGCAGCACGGTGTATCAGACCGAAGCGGTGCTGGCATTGGTCCGCAGTGGGGTCTATTTGGGCTTCTTTCCCAAACACTGCCAAACGTTGATCCGTGATGAGTTCTACGAATTATTGCCGCAGGCTTTCAGCTACTCCACGCCGATTTGTGCGGTTTGGCGGTCTGATCGGAATAAGTCTCTTATTTTGCAAGATTTCCTAAACTTGCTTCAGCTTAAAAAGCTACGATCGCAGGGGTAATGCCCTAGTGGTTTGGCACGCCGTGTTGGGTGTTATTTGTCAGATCTGGCCCAAAATTGGCCCTGAATATGTGGGCAGGTTCTCAACACTGGGCTGCCAGATGCCGTCCTTGCGCAATTGGTCCATGTGGTCGGCGATTTGCTCTAGTGTGGCAAACCACACGTCTTTGGTTTCTTGGGTTCTCGTCAGCCATGTCTCTACCTGTTTCCACCGTGCGAGGCGGCCTGTTAAAAATGGATGGATGATCAACATAAAGAACCCGCCCGCGTCATATTGGGCGTCGAATTCCTCCCAAAACCCTTGCAGTCCGGTTGAGGGCGCAGCAACAGGCATCATATAACCGATTTCATCGAAATGGGCGAAGGGCGGCCAATCGTCCGTTCCCCAATGGACTGGCATCTCATAGAGAGACCCCGCCGCGGTTTTTAGCTGGTAGGGGATGTCGTCTGCCATCAAAGAGCTGTCATAGCGCAGCCCGTGCTCCACCATTAGGTCAACGACTTCTTGGGTAATGTTGTAGACAGGCGCCCGATAGCCGCGCGGCTTTTGTCCGCAAATGCGCATGTGCACGTCCAATGTACGCTCAAACCATTCTCTTTGCTGGCCGCGCGTTTTGATCGGGTCCTCATGTAGATACCCGTGATGGCCGATTTCATGTCCGTCCTTTAGGATGGCTTCGGCCACATCTGGGTAGGTTTCCAAACACCAGCCTGGAATGAAGAAAGATTGTTTTAGGCCCAAGCGCCTATAGGTGTCTAGGATGCGAGGAAGAGCGACCTTTGGGCCATACCGCCCCATTGAAATCGGGTACAACCGTTCGTGGCTGTCTTCGGGTTTTGCGATGTGGATCAAACTGTCTGCATCCATATCGAAGGTGATTGCGACGGCGCATTTCGCCCCATTTGGCCATGGGATGGGGTTGCGTATCATGGTTCTAACCCTCTCTTAATACATGAGCGCTGAGCATGTCCCATGACAGCCAGATATGGGTGCCGCTGTGCAGGTCGAATTTGGATAGCTCGCGTTCTTGCATCTGTATTTTGAACTCTTGGCCCTGCGCGTCCTCCAAAAACAGCGTCACCATGGAGCCTACGAATTCTTCTGAAATCAGCTTGCAGTAGGCTTTATTGGCGGTTTCGGGCTCTGCATAGGCGATGTGGAGCAGATCTGCTGAAATCACAAAGCTGGCGCTGTTGTCTTGGGCCAGAGGGACCTCATTTGTGGGCACGGTGAAGGTGCCAGAGGCGGTTGTGATTTGCGCGGTGCTTTCTCCTACCGCGGATACTTTGCCAGACAGGATGTTATTGCGGCCCACGAATTCGGCCACGAATTGATTGGCGGGCGCGCGGTAGATGTCTTTTGGGGCGCCAATCTGGGCAATCTCGCCTTTGCCCATGATGATGACACGATCGGCCATGGCAAAGGCCTCGGATTGAGAATGGGTAACATAGACAAATGTAATCCCCAGTTCGCGCTGCAGTTCCGTCAAGACAGCCTGCATCCGGATCACCAGATGCGCGTCCAAAGCCGAAAGCGGTTCGTCCAGCAGCAATATCTGCGGCTCCATCACCAAAGATCGGGCAAGGGCGACCCGCTGTTTCTGGCCGCCGGACAGGGTAGAAATATTGCGGTCGGCAAATTCTAGGATGCCCATCTTATCCAGCCATTTGACCGCGCGTTCATGGCGCTCTGCCTTCCCTACACCGCGCATTTTGAGACCGAATTCGACGTTTTCTTGTGCTGTCAAAAAGGGGAACAGGGCAAGCGACTGCCAAACCAGCGGGGTGTCACGTTCATGCGGGGGCACATCGTTCATCACGCGGTCATGGAGGCGGATTTCGCCGCCGCTTGGCGTCTCGAGCCCAGCTAACATGCGAAGAGTTGTTGTTTTACCGCAACCCGATGGCCCCATGATCGCTAGAAACTCACCCTCTCGGATTTCGAAGTTCAGTTCTTTGACGGCAACAAAATCATCAAATTGTTTTTTTACTTTGTCAAAGGTCACAAGGGATTTGGTCATGATCGGATGCTTTTCATTTGGCGGCTGGCAAAGAAGATCTGCGCCAGCACAACAAGGGTCATGGAAATAAGAAAGACGAATGTGCCGATGGCGTTGACCTGAGGGTCAATATTACCCTGCACAATTTCGAGAATGAGAACAGGTAGCGTTTTGTTCAGGCCCGACACAAACCATGAAACGGCAAATTCGTCGAAGGAGACAGCCGCCGTCAGAAAAAGGGCCGAGAAAATCGCCGGTTTGCAAAAGGGGATGATGACATGGCGCATGGCCTGCCACTCTGATCCGCCCAGGTTCCATGCCGCAGCTTCCAGATCGGGATCGATCTGGTTGAGGCGCAGCCGGATCACTGCCATGGCAAAGGGGGCAGTGAGAACGCTATGAGCAAGGATGATAGAATAGAGTTGCCCCGACAGGCCGATTTTCGATAGCCAAGCCAGCATCGCCAAGGCCATGATGATCAGCGGGATTGTGGGCGGCAGCAGGATCAGCGCAAGGTAGGGGCCCTTGAAACGAAAACTATAGCGGTAGTCAGAGTAAGCGGTGCAAAAGCCCAGAAATGTGGCAATCACGCTGGTCGAACAAGACACGATAAAACTGTTCAGCGCGGCCTGCCAAATGTCAGGGTCAGCGAAGATCTTCACGTACCATTCGGTTGTGAATTCCCCCAGTGGGATCGTTGGAAACCGTTGGGAATTAAACGAAAACACCATGCTGAAAATGATTGGCGCAAAGACAAATGCAAAGATTAACCCGACATAAAGTGCGAGGATAACGTTCAAGGACCGTGATTGTTTCATTTCGCGCCCTTGCCTTTGCGGTAGGCCAAACCGATGCCCGCGAACGCGATGGCAAAAAGGGTGAGCATCATCATAATCGCCACAACCGCGGCACGGGGCCATTGCTGGCCTGATTTCGTGGTGTCGATGATCAGGATGGGCAATGTCGGCTCTTGCGAACCACCCAGATAGAAGGGGGCAACAAAATCACCAAAGGACAGGATAAAGCAAAAGACCGCAGCAATGATCAAACCGGTTTTGGACAGGGGGATGATCACCTGCCAAATGGTTCTAAATGCAGAACACCCAAGGTTCCGCGCGGCCTCGATCAAATTTTTATCGATGTTGGCCATCGTGACGGTCTGCAAGATCACAGCAAGCGGCAGTGTCAGGGTCATATAGCCGACCAACGTCCCAAAATTTGTGTTCAACATCGTATAAGGCCCTAGGCCAATCGCACCGAGCATGGCGTTGACCACGCCGGTCTCCGACAGGATGACAAACCATGAAAAGATGCGCACTAAATAGCTGGTGAAAAAGGGGATGATCAGTAGAAATATCGCCAATCTTCGGGTGCTTTCAGAGGCGCGAAAAGCCAACGCGAAGGCCGCTGGAAACGCGATGCCCATGGCGCAAACCGTGGAGAGGGCCGCGATGAAAACGGTGTACCAATAGCTGTCCCAAAAATACCCGCGAGACAACATTTTTGTCCAATTCACAAACTCGAAGGCCTCGGTCATGCGGTAGTTCTTCACAAGAAAGAAGGACATCGCGATCATGAAAACAACGGGGCCCACAAAGAAGACCAGCTGCCAAAGAATGATGGGAAGTCGCCAGAACAACGCAAATAAATCCGGACGAAAAATGGCTTTTGAGGACATAGAATTTCGCAATATTTTAGGGGGAAGGGCGGCCAGTTGGCCGCCCGAATTTGCGCAATTAGAAGGTGAGATCAGGCGTTTTTATACTCTGACCAAAAATCGTTCCAATCCTCGAGTCCTTGTTGTTGGGGCAAGTCGCGATAGTGGATGCGGCCTTCTTTGATCAAGGTGATTGGATCTTGTGGATCGCCTTCGATCTGGTGGGAACGCGTCGCCTCGGTCAGGTCCGCGTCGATTAGGGCGGCGCGGCCTGCTTTGGTGACGCAAAAGCCTGGGTAGGCCGCCATTTGCGCGGATTTCACCTGACCTGTGGGGGACATCATATATTGGATGAATTTTTTGACTTCGGTTGCTTTTTCGCTGCCTTTCCCGATGGAATAGCTTTCGGTGAATTGGATGCCGCCCTCTTTAGGGATGACGGATGCGACGGGGGCGCCGTCTTTTTCAAGCACGCCTGTGATCCAGTCGCCGATGCCGACCATAGCCTGCATTTCGCCGTTCTTGAGGCTGTTGAAAGTGCCGCCATAATCAAAGAACCCGCCGACCTGTTTGCGCAGGCTCATTGTGGTGTCTTGCACGGCTTCCCATTTGGCGTCATCCAGATCCCAAAGGCCCGCACCATTGCCTTTGTAGAGGCTCATCATGCCCAGCGATGGCAGATGCCAGTCAAAATGCCCCACTTTGCCTTCCAGTTCGGGCTTCCAGAAGCATTCATAACTGGCGGCTTCTTCCGCCGTAACAGAGTTTTTGTTGTAGGAAACACCCAAATGCCCACCGCGCAGGATCATGGAGTACATTTTTCCATCAACCCAATGGCCAGGAAACTGTTGGAAGTCTTCGTGCAGCATATCGTCCATCGGATAATCAGCCGGATCCATTTCGTCGATGTAACCTGCAAGGTTCAGCTGCTGAACAAATTCGGCATCTGACAAAATTAGATCATAGGTGCCAGGCGGAGACTGTGCGATGAGCGCCAGCATGTTGTCGCCGCCAGCATAGTATTTCGGTACGAACTTGACGTTATTTGCGGCTTCATATTCTGCCACCATGTCGGGTTCGCCGTGGCCGTACCATGCCAGCATGTTGATCTGGGTTGTTGCGGCCCATGCGCGGCTGACGAAAGGAGTGGTTAGAACGGCTGCTCCCCCTGCCTTCAGCAATTGGCGGCGGCTTGGGGTGGTCATGAATGAACTTTTGGGTGTTTTGATCATCGTCGTCTCCGGTGAGTGAGTCCTTTGCAAACAAAGAGTATTCTTTGCTGGGTAGAAAAAGGTTCAGCGGTAACGCGGAAAATTACCATTGGAAGATGAAGAGGGGGCGATAAGAATCCATGACGTGCCTGCATTATGGGCGATTTGTCTGTATTTGGCGGTCCCTGTGCAGGTCGCGCTGCACCCTTATCGGGGAATGGTACTGTGTTGCTGACACATTTTGATGTGATTTGGCCGCTCAGATCCACGGACTGAAATTCAGCGACATGTATGATTAAGACCAGATCATGTGTTGCGTGTTGTGAGCGGCTGAGATATTTGAGTGATAACATAACAAATGTCCCGTCGGTGGTCGTTCCGCATGCACAAAAGAAAACCCCACAATCTTGGCGAAACCAGCCTGCGTGGACGTCGCCGCACAGGTGATCCTATGGCCGCTTATGATGCGTTGCCTGTGCCTTTGCGGATTTGGCTGTCTCAAGCTGCGCTGCCGTGGTCGCCTGCGTCGGCAAAACGGGTTTGGACACGCGCGCGGGCAAAAGGTCTTGGGGTAGAGGGGGCAATTCAATCGCTGTCACAGGCGGAAATGAAAACGCTCGCCCGTGATTCCCAACGAAACGCCATCCGCTAATAACCAGTCTTTAGGAAAGAACCATATGTCATATTTTACTCGAATTGCTTGTGCCGCGATTGCAGCTGCAGGCATTTCAGCCCCTGTTGCCGCGCAAGAGGGCAGCTTGTCGATTGCAGTTACATTTGGCCCAACGGCCGAGGTTCCTGATCCTCGGGCTGGCTACAACGGTTGGATGTCAAACCAGACTGGCGTCACAGAAACGCTGATGGGCATTGACTATGACATGAAGCTATACCCCCGCGTCGCGTCCAGCATTGAACAAGCGGCCCCCACCACGTGGCGGGTCACGCTGCGCGAGGGGGTGAAGTTCCATGATGGCACCCCTGTGACGGCCGATGCTGTCGTAAGCGCGATTGCCGCAATTTCTGATGAGGCTCACGTAGGTCACAACGCGCGGGTCGCAAAATTGTTGGATCTGGCTGGTATTTCCGCGGATGGCGACAATGTTGTTGTGTTCGAAACCAACAGCCCAAATGCCGCGTTCCCGTGGACTTTGTCAGAGCCAGCGATCGCGGTGCTGGGGCCTGTATCTGAGGCCATGCCAATCAACGCCACGGGGCCTTTTGTCTTTAAAGAGGCCATCCCCGAGCAGCTCTACCGTGCCGAAGCCAACCCTGATTATCGTCTCGGAACGCCAGCACTAGAAGAAGTCCGCGTCGTCGTTTCAAGCGATCCGGCCAGCGCTGCCTTGGCCTTTGAGGCGGGCGAAGTTGACATGGTCGTGAACTATCCCGAAGCTGATTTTGAACGCATCCAAAGCACTGGTGCTCTTGGATTTTCTGCGCCAACTGCGCGGCTATATTTCTACACTGTGAATGCGGCCAGCGGCCCGATGGCAAACCCATTGGTGCGCCGTGCGGTGTCCGTTGCGATTGATCGCGCGGGTATTGTCGATGCTGCATTGTCTGGTGTGGGCGGTGTGCCTGCGGGGACGGTATACCCTGACGGTACCGGCTGGGCTGCGGATATCCCTGTGGCCTATGATCCTGAAAAAGCCGAAAGCCTATTGGCCGAAGCGGGTGCTGTCAAAGAAGGCGGCCAGTGGATGCTGGACGGCGCTCCGTTGGAGATCGACATCGTGACCTATTCAGGCCGCGCAGCCCTGTCCCCGACTGCGGAACTGACCCAAGCCTTTTTGCAAGCCATTGGCGTCAAAGCAAATGTGCGTGTGGGGGAATATGGCGCAAGCAATGATGCGATCGCAGCAGGTGATGCGGACATGTTTTTGCAAGCTTGGGTGACCACGCCTCAGGGGGATCCAGGGGCTGTTTTGGAAACGCTGTTGAAATCAGACGGTGGTTCAAACGCGGGCCAATACGTCAACGCGGAACTGGATAAATTGCTGGAGGATGGCCGCACAACCTTTGAAACGGCTGCGCGCAAAGAGATCTACACAGCGATACAGCAGATTATCTCGGCGGATGCCGCGATGATCCCAGTGTTCCACGTGGCACAAACCAATGTCGCGCGTGCGGGCTTGACCGGATATGCGGTTCACCCAACCGAGACCTACTGGATCACCCACGAGACAGCGTTTTCCAAATGACGCTAACCGTTTCCGGCCTGAATGCTATGCGTTCGGGCCGGACCATTCTACATTCAACCACCCTCACGATCGAACCGGCAGAGCGCATAGGCCTTGTCGGTTCTTCTGGTTCGGGCAAGTCGACCCTTGGCCATGCTTTGACAGATGCGCTGCGTGCGCAGGGACACAGTGTAGCCCATGTTCCGCAAAGCCCGGATGAGG
Organism: Sulfitobacter sp.; assembly: GCA_039967155.1. Classification (GTDB taxonomy): domain Bacteria; phylum Pseudomonadota; class Alphaproteobacteria; order Rhodobacterales; family Rhodobacteraceae; genus Sulfitobacter. The sequence continues at coordinate 42,154 of JBDVSG010000173.1, forward strand.
CTTTGGACCCGCTGCGCAGCATGCGGTTTCATTGGAATGAGGCGGTCGCGGCATTGGGTTTGGGCCCAGATGTTGCGCGGCAAGCCACTCTGTTCCGCGCGCTGGGGATTGAGCATGGCGATGTGAAAAAGCGCCCTTGGGGGTGGAGCCGCGGCATGCAGCAGCGGTTCGTAATTGCAATGGCGCTGATCGGTGCCCCAGACGTTTTGATTATGGACGAACCCACCTCCGCCCTTGATCCGATTGTGGCCGCCCGCAGCATGGCATTGCTGGAGCGCTATTTTGAGGGTAAAGAAACTGCGTTGATTTTGATCACGCATGATCTGGGCCTTGCGGCGCAACATGTTTCGCGGCTTTTGGTGATGAGTGAGGGAAGAATTGTGGAAGACAGCCCAACCCGATCCCTGTTGGAGCACCCGCAAACCCCTGCCGCAAAAGCACTTTCAGCCCATCGTAATTGGCTGTCGCTGCCGTGCTAGCGCTGGATCACGTCTGTGTTGCGCGAGGGAAACGGCAAACTCTCTTTGATATCTCCCTGACGCTGGCACCGGCGCGAACTTTGGCTGTTGTAGGGGAAAGCGGTGCTGGGAAAACGACGCTGATTGCGGCCATTTTAGGTTTGGTGAAGCTGTCGCAGGGGCGGGTCACATGGGACGGGGCTGCGGTGCGGCTGTGCCGCCCTGCATTGGTTATGCAAGAACCGCGCGCGGCGTTCAATCCAACCCTGAGGCTGCGCCAATCTGTGTTGGAACCGATCACGGCCCAGCACAAACCTGTACCAATGGATCGTCTGGCCCGCCTGTGTGACGGAATGGAGTTGCCAGTGCATTTGTTGGACAGACGCCCGCATGACGTCTCTATCGGACAAGCACAACGGGCGGGGATCGTGCGCGCATTGATAGCAGGGCCTCCTTTGGTGGTGTTTGACGAACCACTCTCGGCCCTTGATGCGGTTACGCAAAAACACACTGCCCGCCTGATTGCAGAGCTGCAACGCGAGGAGGGGTTTGCTTCCCTCATCGTGACGCATGATCTAGGGTACGCTGCGGCATATAGCGACGACATCATTGTTCTGCGCGAAGGCCGGATTGCCGAGGCAAGCCCTACGGCCGCGTTCATTGCGGCGCCGCGTTCAGATTATGGTATCGCCTTGCGCGAGGCTGCTTTCGCTCTTGGTGCCATGGAGACCGCCTGATGATCGCCGCGGTACTCAGTCTTGGCTTGCGGGCGGTGGTGGTTTTAACCTGCACTGCCTTGGCCACATTCACATTGCTTTGGCATGCGCCAGGTGATCCCGCACTGGCGATTGCCATGTCGCGCCATCAAGCAATCGTTCCGGCAGATGTCATTGACCAAATCCGCGCAGAGGCTGGATTGGATGCGGGCTATTGGGCGGCGTTTAGTGGCTGGATAGGGCCGTTGCTGAGGGGGGATTTTGGCAACTCTTCGGTCACGGGACGCGCTGTCTGGCCTGATTTGGTGACCGCACTGTCCTATACGGCGCCTCTTGCGCTGGCGGGGCTTGTGCTGGGGCTGCTGATTTCAGTTCCGCTTGCGATTGTTGCGGCGCGTTATTCTGGCGGATGGATAGACCGCACCGCGGTTGCCATTGCATCCTTGGGCGCCGCTGTTCCGGTTTATTGGTCGGGGCTGCTGCTGGTCTTACTCTTCGCGGTCAAGCTTGCTTGGCTACCTGCAATGGGCGCGCGGACTTCTGCGCATTTGATTTTACCTGCGCTCACGCTCAGCCTTGGGGTGGCGGCGGCGCTGACCCGTATCATCCGCTCTGGTATTTTAGAGGCACGTGAGCAGCGTTTTCTGACAGCGTTCAAGCGGCGCGGAGTTGGGGCGCGTAACATAGGACGGGACCACGTAGCACCCCATGCGGCAATCCCGGTTGTGACGGTCTTGGGGTTGGAACTGGCCTTCCTTCTCGAAGGGGCTGTGATGGTAGAAGTGATCTTCTCTAGACCCGGTTTAGGGGTGTTTTTGGTGCAGGCAATACATGCGCGCGATTACCCCAAGGTCCAAGCGGTTGTGATGCTCACAGCGCTGTTCTTTGTCGCCATAAATTTGATTATTGATATTATCTATCAATATATCGACCCTCGTATTGGGGGGGCATGATGCGTAGCGTGATTGCCGTTGCCTTTTGTTTTGTTTTGCTTGCGGTTTTGGGGCCTCTTTTGGCGCCCTATGATCCAAGTGCAATCAACATTCCCAACCGTCTCCGCCCGCCAAATGCGCAATGGCTTTTGGGGACGGACGCGCTGGGTCGCGATTTGCTTTCGCGGCTGCTGCATGGTGCGCGCTGGTCGCTCGGATTGGCCTTTGTGATCTCTGTGATTGGATTGGCGATCGGGACATCGATTGGTTTGCTTGCGGCGCTGGGCGGGCGCAGGGTGGATTGGGCCGTAATGCGTGTTACGGATTCGTTTCTGGCCCTCCCTGAGCTGGTCGCAGCAGTGGTGATTGCGGGCATGTTGCAGGGGGGCGTTGGCAGTCTGATCCTTGCGCTGGGGGTGACCAGCTGGATGCGCTATGCCCGCGTGGCGCGCGGGATCGGTTTGTCCGTGCAATCGCGTGGCTATGTCATTCAGGCCAAACTGGCGGGGATGTCACCATTTGCCATTGCGCGCTGGCATTATTTACCCTCGCTCTTGCCGTCACTGACGGTGGTTTGGACGGGGATGTTTGCGCGCGCGATCTTGGGGATTTCAGCGCTGGGCTTTTTGGGGTTCGGGGTGCAGCCGCCGATGTCTGAATGGGGCACGATGTTGCTGGATGCACGGGTTCACATGCGCTCGACACCGCTGCAAATGATCTGGCCGGGGATTGCAGTTGTGATCTGTGTTCTGGCGATCAATATCGCGGGTGACAGCCTGCGCGATGCACTGGCAGCCAAAGATGACACCGCATGACGCGCACTGACTTGCCCAGTTTTGGCATTGCGCTACGTATTCTCTCCGGCGCTCTCATTGCGGGGATGTATATTTGCGTCAAAGCGGTCAGCGGCGCAGTGCCTTTGGGTGAAATCGTCTTCTTCAGGTCGTTGTTTGCGCTGATCCCGTTGGTCCTGTTCTTGATGCTGCAGCGAGAGTTCCCGAAAGGGCTGGCAACCAAGCGGCCCTTGGATCATCTCTTGCGCGCGGGCTTCGGTGCTGTGGCATTGTTTTCGGCCTTTGCCGCCTTGGCGCGGCTAAACATCGCCGAAGCCATTCTGATTGCCCAGCTGTCCCCGTTGCTGACGGCGCTTGCGGCGGTTGTTTTCCTATCTGAGCGATTGACGATTTGGCGTGTTGCTGGGCTGGCGTTTGGTTTCGCGGGTGTCGTGACATTGGTCTGGCCCGAGCTGCAGCTGGGCGAAATGGGGCAGGCGCGCTTTTTCGGGGTGGCCTTTGGGGTTGTTTCTGCTGTGTTTTCAGCTTTGGCATTGATCATGGTACGGCAGCTTAATCGCACAGAAAACGCAGGCGCCATCGCGCTGTATTTCGTGATGGCGTCTATGATTGGGGCTATGTTGACGATCCCTTGGGGATGGCTGTTGCCGGACCATTGGGCGCTGGCCTGTCTGGTCGGGGCGGGCCTGTGCGGGGGATTGGGGCACATCGCGATGACACTCTCATTTCGGTACGCCGAGGCTTCGCGGCTTGCGCCGTTTGAATATATTGCCCTGTTCTGGCCGCTGATTGCGGACTTGTTTATCTTCAGCTTACCCCTGTCTTCAACGTTTCTCATCGCGGTGCCTTTGGTTCTGATGGGCAGTGCTGTGGCCGCGTTGAAAGGGGCTAATGCTGTGAAAACGTCATCAGGTATCAAGCGCGCATCAACTTAAATTCCGCCTTGGGTGGCATGAAAACACGTATATGTGACTGACTGTTCGCGGTGAGAATGCTAAAGCGATCTGGGCAAGAGCGGCCTTGCCCCCATGCAGTCCACTGGACCGGAAAAGGGTTTCGACGATGGATCAGGATATTTTCTCACGGCTTGAAACCTCTTTTGAGGAGGCGTTTTTGTCAGGGCAAGTCACCCGTTGTTTTTGGGTGAACGGATGTCGGCAGACACAACGTCTGACCCAGATGGATATGGCCGCGCCAATGTTGATGTTTCCGATCGTGGGGCAGAAAACCGCGACCGTAGGGGATCAAGTCTATCACACCAGTCCTGGTGAGATGCTGTTGTTGCCCGCCGCTGTCCGCTTTGATCTCGCGAATATTCCGACAGTGGGAGAGAACAGGTTTTTGGGGGCGTCTTTGGTGTTTGATGCGCTGACGATTGATCTGTTTCGCAAAGCCTATTCCGATGCCGCACAAGGTTGGCCGTTAGCGTCAAAATGGAAAATAAACGGATCGGATGAAGTGTACTCCCTCATTGCGGATTGGTTGGCGCATGATCGTGCGTACCACGTGGATATCGCGCAGACCCGCCATCGGCTGGCTGAAATACTGCTGATACTCGCGCGGCAAGGGGTTGCGGGAAACCTGCTGCAACCGCGTGCCCAGACCGTGCGCGACCAGCTTACGCAACGGTTGATGACTGATTTGTCGCGCGACTGGTCCGCGAGCGACCTCGCAGCTGCACTCGCAATGAGTGAAAGCACGCTGCGGCGCAGGCTGCGCGAAGAGCAAACGGGATTCCGTCAATTGCTGGAAGACGCGCGGTTGAACCAAGGGGTTGAGCGGGTCATTTCATCAGACATGCCCATCGGTCAGATCGCGCTTGAGTGTGGCTACCAGTCGCAATCGCGGTTCGCGGAACGGTTTCGACTGCGTTTCTCCATGAGCCCGACCGAATTGCGTAGTTCCCAAAGGCAACGATCCGGCGATATTGTCGCGCTGGAAACGCACCGCGCAGGCATTTGACCGATCTCGGCGCAAGCTTGACCATCTGAGGCGCGAAAAAATCTGTAGCACCCGCCATTTCTGTTTCAGCAGATCTGGAAAGGATAGCTATGACACACTCATTTAATATTCTCGCGCTGGCAGGGCTTCTGACAGCCCTGACAACAACAATTGGTTCGGCTCAAGGCGGCCTGCCGCTGTCTGACCTTGCCTATGCACCCGAAGGGATTTCGCATGACGCATCTGGGAACCTTTATGTCGGCAGCCTGACCCAAGGGCGCATCGTCAAGTTTGCAGCGGGATCAAGACAACTGACCGAGTTCGCGCCCGCAGGTGCAAATGGCATGGTGACCATTCTTGGGGTTCATGTGCAAGGCGACCAAGTTTTTGCATGCTCGTCTGATCCGGGCTTTGGCGTGCTGGCTGGAACTGCTGCACCAGCGTTGGTTGCTTTTGACGTCAAGACAGGCAAAGCGGCAGGGCGCTATCCGCTGCCAGAGGGTGGCATCTTGTGCAATGACATCGCTGCCTTGCCGGATGGCACTCTGTTGGCCACAGACAGTTTTGCGCCCCGCATCTATGCCCTGAAACCTGGGGCGGATCATCTGGATGTTTGGTTCGAGGATGATCAATTCGGCGGTGAGGGCTTTAACCTCAACGGCATCGCCTATGATGACGGCGCGGTGTATGTTGCGCGTTACAACAGCGGCACCCTGCATAAAATTCCAGTCGGAGCGGAAGGGCAGGCGGGCCCCGCCAAAGAGATCGATTTGGGCCGACAAGTTGTGGGCGCCGACGGGTTGACGGCGTTGGGCCAAGGGCGGTTCTTGCTGGTCGAAGGCGGTGGTTTGCAAAAAGACGCCCGTGGCGCGCTTCTTGGGGTCACTGTGACAGGAAATGCGGGGGTGTTGGTAAACATCGCGCCAGAGCTGAACGTGCCGACCACCGCAACAGTGATCGGAGATACGGCCTATGTAGTCGAGGGCCAACTCGATCACCTGTTTGACCCCAATGCAGGACCTGCGGATCCCTACCGTATCCTTGAAATCAAGCTTCCAGAAGCTTTCCAATAACCCCAGTTAGGATTGTAAAAATGACCAGTCACGTTGTTGTACTTTCGACGCCAAACCCCGAGAAAACCGCAGGCGCGCAGGAATATGCGGCCTCGGTGCAGCCCCTTCTTAAGGCGGCCGGTGTCGTGCCAAAACTACGCGGCCCCGTTGTGCAGGCCGTTGCAGGCCAAACCAGCCCCGCCATCGCGATGGTGCTTGAGTTCTCGGACGAAGCATCAGCCAAGGCGTTTTTTGCCCAGCAAGCCTATCAAGATTTGATCCCCTTGCGCGATGACAGTTTTTCGCAAATGGAAATCTACATCCTTGGGGCGTAAGCGGCCTAAATGATCACTGCATCGGCAAGGGGCCCCTTGCCGATGCAAACCAAATGCCGGCCCAACCAAACATGGTCTTGGGGTGTTCATGTCTTTTGGGGGCGGATTTGGCCAAGTGTTTGGACAAACACCAAAGGTTTTATGCAGGCCGCTCATTCATACGGCCTGCAAGCGCGTTATGATCAGTTTTTCTTTTTGTGCTCGGAATGATCCATATCGTCATGGGATTTGTCGCCATGATCCATTTTACTGTGATCCATCGCTTCATGATCCTCATCGCTGCGTGCTTCAACGTTGAAGGACACATCCAAAGTTCCAGCTTTTTCAAACACTAGGGTGGCGTTGATCTTGTCGCCTTCGGCATAGGCGCTGCCACCGATGCCCATCAGCATGACATGTAAACCGCCAGGTTTCAGTGTCACGGTTTCCCCTGCGGGCACGGGAATGCCGTCTTGTTTGATCATACGGGCCACCCCATTCGCATCCGTTTCAGAGAGATGCAGCTCCACACGTGGGACCTCTTGGATGCGGACTTCGAGCAGTTTGTCATCGGTGTCGGATGTGTTTTCGATGGTCATATAGCCACCTGCAACTTTTACGGCAGCCGCTTTTTCAAAGGTCTTGGGGTGCATGACAGAAAGGCCCGCCAGTTTGTAGTCATGGGCGTGGGCGGTGGTGGCGACCAGCAATGCGGCAGTGGCGGCTTGGATCAGAAATTTCATTTGTATTGTCCTGTAATTGCGCAGCCTGACAACGGTCTGCGTTACTTTGCGTTTTGGGAATGAGAGGTCAAAGCGTCAAAGACGGGGCGGTGCCCGTACAGGAGGGCAGGCATAAGTCCCACGCCGGATCACGGTGGTTTCCCCGCGGGAGGCAGATGCCAGAGTTGTGCAGATCAGGGCAGTACTTTGGGCATAGGTGGCCGGTGGTAGCAGCATTGCACCAACGATGCGGCAGCTTTCACAGCCGCCAGCTGCTTGGGTATCCGTTTCGCCGCAGATGTCTGACAGCGCGCCGCCGAGGGCAAGATATTGCGACACTTCGGGCGTGATGGGCGCAGCCCCTACACGGTGCGCGAAAGGCAGGCTCAGCATGGCAAGTGTGACCAGAGCCAAAATGGCATGGTGGAATTTGATGTGCAAAACGGCCTTCATGCCCTTGCAAATACACTGACCCGCAAGACGATGCCAGCGCAACATATGCGGTATTGTGGCGCGGGACCGATCAGCAGAAACAGATGTGTCCCGATGCGGGGGGCGCGCATCGGAACACAGGGCTTCATCGGGCGTAGGGGCTTAGGCCTTTTGAGGGGCCAGCGTCCCGATGATAA
>JBDVSG010000174.1:0-3393 GCA_039967155.1 Sulfitobacter sp.
GATAAAACCCGCCGCCACGGCAGCAAAGTGGCTTCTTGAAAGGTGAAGGCCAGATGGTCGCGGTCGATGTAGACTTGGCCCGCTGAATGATCCAGCAACCCTGACGCAATCCGCGCCAGCGTGGATTTGCCACACCCCGAAGGCCCGATGATCGAGACAAATTCCCCCTTTTCAATGTCCAAAGACACATCGCGCAGCGCCTCGGTGCCATCGGGATAGGTCATCGAGACATTCTCAAACGCCAACGTCAAAGGCGTGTCGCCGCGCGGGCGGGGGCCTTGGGCCAATCGGCGCACGACAGTCGCAGGGTCGGAGAGGTTAGGGGCGATGGTCATTGTTAGAATTTCCGCATTGCTCGGTCTACTTGGGCCGTGAATTTATCTATACCCGCAGGTTCGACATAGTCGATATTATAGAGCGCGTGATAGTTCACTTTTACAGATGGATGGCAAACTGCCCGCAAAAGCCGCGTTCCGTTCTTGCGGGGCGGGTCGCCCATGACCATCGCACGCCAACGTTTTGCGCCATATGTGGTCACTGTCGACAGTTTGCGGATGTTCGTTAACCCAGGCCCCAGCCCGTTCTTTTCGAAAACAAAGGACACATCGGGCAAAAACACGCGGTCGAAATAGCCCTTCATGATCGCAGGCCAGCCAAAATTCCACACAGGGTGGCACAAGACCAATGCGTCAGCCGCCTGAAGGCGTTGCACATAGGGTTCAACATCCGCGCGGTTTTGGGGCGTGTCGTGATAGGTCGCGCGGCCTTTGGCGCATAGGATGGGGTCAAATTCTTCTGCATAAAGATCTAGGTCATCGACCTCATGACCCGCGGCCGTCAATCCGGTGACAACTGTTTCATGCAAATGCGCCGCAAGGCTGTCCTTTAGCGGGTGGGCATAGACGACATGGACTTTCATAGAGAGGGTTCTTTCACGTCTGCTGTTGCGCCGAACAAATAGGAACGGCCAGCGGTTGGTTTCCAGTTGGGGTCTTCCCATGCGATCATTTTGCCAGGGTTCAACAGGCCGTCAGGGTCTGTTTCGCGCTTAAAGGCCAGCTGGGTTTGATCGGGTTCTTTCATGCCGCCTTCTTCTAGGGTGACGCGGTGGGGGTTGAACACTGTCGCGCCGATCTCGGCCTCCAGAATATGGATCATTTCTTCCAGTCGGGCCTCTGTGGTGAATTGAACCAAGGGCAGGGCCACAGCGGTGACCTTGCCCATAATGCGGGTCAGTTCAAGGTGGATCAGTATTTCATCGCCAAAGCGCGCCTTGATCGCGTGCAGCCCTGCGATCGGGTCTGCGGCGGGCAGCATCATTTGCAGATAGGTGATTGTCGGGTCGACCTTCATCGCGCGCAAAGTCGTGTGGTTCCAGCCGATCTCATAGATCGGGGGCGGTTTGCGCGAACTGGGCTGGCCGTCATAGCGCAGAGCGCCAGAGGCGGGGCGCGCAAATTTGGCCAAGGCGGGCAGATCGGTGCGTTTGACCAGCACGGCAACAGCGGCCTGCGCGGGATCCAGATGTTCGCGGTGGCGCAGGAAAAAACGATCAGGGATCGGCGCCTCAAAGACAGAAATCATCCGTGTGAGAATCGCGTCATGTGCTGCCCCCAAATCCAGCGCAAACTGCGTGGCCGCAGCCAACGTGGGCAGGCCGATGATCGCTTCGGCCCAATCGGTGGCCGGATCAATGGGGATCTCGATTTCGGTGATCACACCGTTCACCCCGTAGGCATGGGCGGCTTTGTAAACGTCCTGCCCTGTCAGCGTGATCTCACGCGGGGTTTCTTCCATGGTGATCAGCTTTAGGCGGTTGATATTGGCGGGGTTGCGCAGCCCGCCCCAGCGGATGGCGCCTACGCCGCTGGACCCGCCAGCGATAAACCCGCCCAAAGTTGCGGTGGCAGTGGTTGAGGGAAACAGCCGGATTTCCTTGCCTTGGGCGCGGCAGGCGGCCTCCAGATCTGCCATGATCGCGCCGGGTTGGGCGATTAAACGGTTGGGGCCGAGGGTTATGATCTGGTCCAGAGCGGCAGTGTGCAAAATACAGCCGCCCCGCAGCGGCATGGCTTGGCCGTAATTGCCCGTGCCCGCCCCGCGCGGCGTCACCGGCACGCCGTGGGCATGGCAGAGCGCAAGGATGGTTTTGATCTGGTCCACATCAGTGGGCGTGGCCACAAAATCACCGATCACATCAGCCAACTGACGCTTTAGAATGGGGCTATACCAGTAGAAATCGCGGCTTTTGCGCGCAACGGGGCCTTTGGCGTCTTCGACCGCGATGCCCGCGGCGCGTAGGGCGGATGTGCAGGCCGCAATCTGGGGAGAGGACGTCATCGTGCGGCTCCGCTTTGGATGGGGTGAGAAAGGGACAAAGGAAATGCATGGTCGCAGTGACCGTCCCTGATGATGTAGCGCTGATCGGGTTTCGTGGCCAAGATCTCGGTCCAGTTTTGGGCGGGCAGCAGCATCAGATCGGCGCGCTGGTCTGGGGCGATCCGGCCCGTGTCCGTGATCCCCAACGCGCGGGCGGGCACATCGGTGATTGCCTGCATCCAACCGCCAAGATCACTGTCCAACTGCCCTGCCGCCACTTGGCCCGCCAAAAGCGCCAACAGGTCGTAATCCCCAAAGGGAAAGAACGCATCACCCACGTTATCGGTGCCAATGGCCACGGGCACGCCGCGCGCGCGCAGCTCGTGGATCAGGGTCAGGCCGCGGTGTCTGGGGGTTGATCCAGTTTTGCGGTCTTGCAAAAACAGGTTGGTTTGCGGCAAGGACACCACCGCAAGCCCGCTGGCCGCGATCAGGTCCAGTGCTGCGTCGCATTGGGTTGCGGGCAACGCGGCCAATGCGCAACAATGCCCCGCCACGACGTTGCCCTCAAACCCGACGCGCAGGATGCTTTTGGCCAGCGTTGCAGTGTTGCACACCGTTGGGTCCAGTCCTTCGTCGATGTGGAAATCCACGTCCAGACCGTGCCGCGCGGCGGCAGCCAAGAATATGTCGAATAGGTCGGGGTCAGCAGGGCCTGGCGGAACAAAAGCCCCCAAAATGCCGCCCGCCTTTGCAACTTGGGCGCACTGCTGCTCAAACCCGCTTTCGCGCGCGCGCGCCAGTGCACAGAGCGTGGCGATTTGCACTGTCATATGCGGGGCCATGGCGTCTCTGACCTTTTGCGCGGCGCGCCATGCGGGCACAGAGGGCAGCGGGCGGAGGGCATCAATATGGGTGCGCAGGGTTCTGACGCCGCAATCGCTGGCCTCTTGGGCGGCGGCGGTCATCCGCGTGAGGATATTTTCATAGCTGCAATCGGCCATATGCCCCGAGACAAGGCCAATCGCCCCCATCAACGTGCCGTCAGAAAACCCCGTTTGGGCAATGGTGCGG
>JBDVSG010000175.1:0-5816 GCA_039967155.1 Sulfitobacter sp.
CCCGAACGCCTGCAATACTATTTCGATTATGACGCCATCGCCCATGACCTGTCTGTTGATTACGCCGAGACCGTCATCGCTGGTGAAACCCTCATTTATCGCTGCGCGTAAGGGGAGGGGATCATGACACAGGCCGAAATCTTGGAAATAGAATTGGAGTGTGGCGGATATTGCGCAGGACATCCTTGGTATTATCTGCTTGGCGGTAAGCGACCCACCTTGAAGCAAATCTCGGCCTATGCGCAGCGTTTTGAGCGGCGCGGCTACAGGGCAGAAGAAATCGATGCCGCACATAGACTGCCCGAGCCAAAACGCACGCAAGTTCTATCAAAGATCCGCGCTGAAATCATTGAGGGGCTGCGCAAGGACATCAGCGGTTACCGCAGGGCGGTAAGGAATCTATCTGCCTACAGAAAAGCCAATCAACCCGAAGACTGTCCAAAAATCTGCGATGATGTACATGTCGCTATGAGCCTGAAGTTCTCCCATCTGCTGAATGACTTCATCCATCTGCAAAAGCTGGATTCTATGCCATCGCAGCTCGATCTGTTTTGATTGGTTTGAAGGGCAAGTCTCTTGCCCTTCTGCCCCATGGCTAATGTGGGGGTGCAAGGGAAAGCGAATGAGCGCAAGGGGATGGTGCGGGCGCAAGGCTGCGCCTGAGCCTCGGTTCCCCTTGTCCCGCGCGGGGGGCGAAGCCCCTATAATTTTTGAGCCGATTTTGTCCGTTTGTTCGGCCAAAATCGGCTAACGCCTTCCTGTGCAAGTCGCCTTTTACACGAAGTTCTAGTATAGCCATGCGCCACTAGGGGGTGAAGCAACGGGGGCTCGTTTGAACTATCCGCTCATCGGCGTAATAAGCGTTTTTACATTCGTCCTATTGGCCACAGCCAACGCGATGATCGTCCCCCTCGACCCGTCCGCTATATGCGAGACGAAAATGTGCATCGTCGTGCGCACCTTCAGCGAATACCAAACCCTGACAGGTGCGGGGCTTGCAATTTTTGCAGCCTATATTGCCGCCCGCCCCGCATGGCTGCAGCTTCAAAAAATGAGACTGCAACAAGACATCTCAGCACGCTCAGCCATTGTTGAACGGCTCAAAGTGATGGAAAAGAACGGGCGGGAGATGGAAAAGGAAATCGCCCCGCTCATGCAGGAAATTTGGCGAAATCTCTACGATGATTTCGAAGAACCTGAATACGATCCGGCATCCGTTAACGTGCATTGGGCACATGACAAATCGCTTCAATGCAGCTCGATTGCCACGAAGCTTGAAAATCAGCAAAGCCGAATGCGTGACACGCACAAGATCGATGAGGCGCGTCAAAAAGTGATCGACGCAACGCACGCTCTGGGAAATTGCTTTAGCAATATCAGCGCCTACGCAAGCAATGCTGGCGATCCTGAAATGACGCAGGAGATTGAAGACAAGCTCCAGCACCTCGAAGTCATAGGCCGCGAAGAGCTTCCCGACAAAGCAAATGCCTTGGACAACGCCTATAAACAAGCTCAGAGCGTCATAGAATCTGAAACCAGCGCTATTCGCCGGCGACTTCGCCAGATTGACGATGCCATTCTGGAAGAGCCCAAATAAGGGTTCGTATTTGGGCTCACCCGTCCCCGCTAAAGCGCAGGAGACGGGATCTGGCTGCGCCACCCCAACTCGGCCTCGATTGCGACCAGCGTCGCGCGAATTGCAGCTAAATCCGCAGGATCGATCCCAGGACAGGTCAGGGCGCGGAAAAGCAGTTTTTGCAATCCATAAAGCGCCTGATCGCTCAGCCTTCTAAGTTCATCTCGTCCTATCCATCCATTCATTTGAGCCTCCGTTTCACATCTGACCCAGACCATCCGGGTCGTCTCGCTGATCGGAGATGCATGCAGCTGTTCGGCGATAACACCCATCAGGGGCGCAACATCAAAAGTGGAGCAGGAAGGCCTAAGCCATCCTTGTCATCAAGCAGGGCAGACCATGCCAGAACCGGAGAGAAGCCATAGACCCGCGTGATCGCGGGGACAGCAGAAACGGTGCGTTGAAATTTGGATAGGCGTTGGTGAAACGCATTCGAAGCGCCAGTGATCCGCCGTTGGATCGGCAAGGCATGTCTTTAACGCTATTCGTCCTGACCGAACGTGGGCTGCCGTCAAGTGCCTGCCCGCGCCAGTTCGCTATCGCTCACCCGTGTTGGACATGACCGCAATCCCAAAACGCACCGGACTTTCTGGCCTGGCACGTCATCGACAAAGGCGAAAAGTTGTTCTGGAACAAGGTCGGCACGGCCTGGAAACACAAGGACAACAAGGGCTTTTCGATCCAGCTCGAAGTCGTTCCCATCAATTGGCGCATCGTCATGCGCAGACCGATGGACGATCCGCACAACTAAGACCGGATCAGGAGCGCCAAACGGCGCTCCGCTCCCGTCAATCCTCTATTTCTTCCAGCGGGCAGATATCAGGCCAGCTCACGTAAGAGCCGAATTCCAGCGTACGCAAAAAAACGCTTACTGATCGCCGCGTTCACAAGTTCCTCATATTCGCAGAACAGTCGAACCAGCGAATAGAATTGATAACTCCGCAGATCGCCCGCCCGCCTATAGTCCTGCGCGATATCCTGAGCCAAATACAGGCCGAGTGTGCCTGCGGCAGCAGTATTCCCGCTTAGCCGTACAAGCCGGGCGTTGATTGCCGCCAGATCCATCAAGAGTTCGGCCTCTTCCCTGATATCCGCTGTCAAAAAGCGATAGCGCTCTTCCTCATCCATGCCTGTCTCCTGCCATGTGTTTTGTTGCCCAAACACATGGCAAGGGCGCCGAGTAGGCGCTTGCCCTGCCGTGGGACGTGTCAGGATGAATTCAGGAAAATAAGGTGCAAATCACAGTAAAGTTAAGTTATTAAAAGTAAAATTTTGATAATTAAAGTATATTATTGTTTATTTAAGAAATATTTGAGACAATTCTATGGTACTGCGTGATTTTTCATTATTTTATGGGGTTTGGTATGAGATTACTTGCTTTTTTTATCATGTTTGGATTCGCTGCATTCATTTCTTCGCAGCAAGCCTTTGCTGATTGTGTGAATCCGGCAGGGGAAGAAAGCAAAATCATCTACAATTCCGATCACAAAGTCATGCAATATTGTAACGGCACAAATTGGATCGGTATGGCGGGCGGTTCTTCTTCCATCATGGAGGGCGATACCATGGCCGAAAGCATCCCTGATGCTCTTAAATGTAGAGTGAATGCTGACGGGAGAGATTGGTTTTATTTTATAGTTGCCGATCATAGAAGCGCTTTCGCTGCTGATAACGATATTTTTTACCGTTTAATAGAAAGGCCAACTGGGACTGCTGATTTATTCATCATTATAGACGGAGACACTAATACAGTAAAACAAGATTCTACGGGAACATCCTGTAGTGGCAAAACCATTTCCCAGCTCTACGATGATGGGCAAGCGTTCAACTTCGTTGGTGGTGGCGTTGTTGGTGGTGCTGGTGGAGCGGATACGCTGGCGGGGCTGAGTTGTACGGACGGGCAGATGGTTGTCTATGATAATGCAAGCTCGGCTTGGGTTTGTGTGGATGTGAGCGCATCCGGCGCGGCGGATAATCTCGGTGACCACACCGCAACGCAGGATTTAGACCTTGCCACCAATGAAATCCTGAACGTGTCGGGCATTGAGGTTTCACCCGTCACAGGGGCAGAAAAACCGAACAATTTCGAAAACCCCAGCCTCTGGACACAAGCAGGCTCCGATATCTATGTCACTGGCGGCAATGTCGGGATCGGGACGACGACGCCGTCCGCAACACTTGATGTGAACGGTGAGTTCAGGTCCGCCGTCGGTAATAGCGCGGCTCTTCTTACTAATAGTGCCAATGAGAGCACTCTTTGGCTCCAAGACAACAGCAGCAACAAATATTGGCAGTATAAGCACGATATCGCGAATGGTAATCACTTGAATGTAATGTACTATGACGGTTCGGCTTGGAGTGCACCCCTGACTGTGTTGCCCAGTGGCAATGTCGGGATCGGGGGGACTGCCAGTCCGTCGTACAAGCTACACGTAATTGGCCAAGTCGCAGGCAATGCGGCCTACGTCAACACCTCCGATGCGCGGTTGAAGAAGGATGTTGCGGATATTTCTTATGGGCTTTCCGATGTGATGAAATTACGCCCTGTCACCTTCTATTGGAAGGAACAGGATGAGGATTGGCAGAAAGGCCGCAAGGTCGGGTTGATTGCCCAAGAAGTCGAGAAAATCGCGCCGGAAGTGGTGTCCACCGCTGATGACGAAATGAAGACCAAGAGCATTGCCTATGGCGACCTCGTTCCACTCCTGATCAAATCCGTGCAGGAGCAACAAGCGATGATCGAGAAGCTTGAAGCGGCCAATGACAATCTGCGGGAAGAAGTGGACGCTTTAAAACACGCCGTCGCTCAATAATTCAATTCTGCAATTCCAGCCTTTCAAACGCGCGGTTGAGTGTCATGGTGGACACGCCGAAGCGTTCTGCCGTTTGTTTTCGAGTGCATCCCCGTTGGTGAATTGATGCATGCGCATAGGCCACTTGCTGCGGGTTGAGGCTGAAAGGGCGACCAATATGCTTCCCGCGTTTTCTGGCGGCTTCCATCCCTGCAATCGTATTTTCGATGATGATGTCCCGCTGGAATTCGGCGAAGGCGGAGAACATGTGAAAAATGAACTTCCCGCCCGGTGTCGTCGTGTTGATCGCTTCTGCAATGGAACAGAAGTGGATTCCGCCTTCCCGAAAACGCACCAGCAAGTCCGAGAGGTGAAGCACGGAGCGCCCGAGGCGATCCAGCTTTAATACCACCACGGAATCACCGGCCTTTAATTCCTTCAACATGCCGTCCAGGCCGGGGCGGCTGGACTTCGCCCCCGACACACCATGATCGGTGAAAATCAGGTCGCATTTGACCGCCTTGAGCGCGTCCATCTGCATCCTAAGCTTTTGATCAAACGTGGAAACACGGGCGTAGCCGATCTTGCGACCAGTGCATTCAATTCTTGGCCAAATATCACTCATAACGGCCTCCCGACATGGACAAAAGGGAACCCTTTTGTGAGGTTGGCGGGAACGCCCGAATTCGGCAGTCGGGGAAATTCAGAAACGCGGAAATGCGTTCTTTCTTGCTGTAATTTTTCCATATTTCTTATCCATTATAGTAATAACAAAAACCTTCCCTTATGTTTGCTTTAAATCGTTTGTTTGCTGCAAGCTTTATCGCAATATATATTATATTTTGCATACATGGATATGCAGAAGAGCGCTTTACCTCAAAAGAATTTTTAGAATGGGAAGAAGTTAGCCGTAGATCGTATATCCAAACGTCTATGATGATGGCGAATATGATTGCCAACGAGAACGATCACAAACAGTCTACTTGTATAAGTGATTGGTATGCTGAAGATCGTCGAGGACGAGAACAGTATATCTACGATGTAATGGGAAAGGCGCTTGAGTACCATCCAATGGGTGTCATTGTTGCTGTACTCGAAAAGAAATGCGGTCCATTCAAATATCGCTGAATTTACGAGCCGAATTCGAACTTTGTAGCGACCAGTGGCTGATCTGGGGTTGCCTGGATAGAAGCAGATGGCGCTTCGTGACGAGATTCAATGGTGTGGACCTCGTCGTTCATGCTTATGACGTTTTCGACAATATCGTCCTGCTCTTCACGAAGCGATTGAACTTCGCCTTTTGTCGCCGGATCGTCTTGGTCCTCAAGAGCTTCCAGAATTTCGCCCAAGCGCAAGCCGTGTTGCTGGCTTTCGCTCTCAAGCTCTCC
>JBDVSG010000176.1:0-5174 GCA_039967155.1 Sulfitobacter sp.
CACATCTTCCAAGGCGTTCAGCGCATGGGTCCGCGTCAGCACAGGCGCCCCATCGGCAATGTCACCTTTGCTGAGCAACACATGGTCCGTGCCGCTGATCTGGTCCTCAAACACCCGCATGCGCCATTCCCCACCATAGGCAGAGCTCACCTGACGGTCGTCACGCTGGACCAACATATTGTCGTGTTTATTGCGGTAAGCGATCAGATCGCTGATCGTCCCGATCTTTAGCCCGTGTTCAGCCGCGATGCTGACCAAATCGGGCAAACGGGCCATGGTGCCATCAGCCTTCATGATCTCGCAGATCACACCTGCGGGCTTCAACCCTGCCAACCGACTGATATCGACCGAGGCCTCCGTATGGCCTGCGCGCACCAGCACGCCGCCATCACGCGCGCGCAGCGGGAACACATGTCCTGGGGTTGCGATCTCGGCGGCGGTGTTGCTTTCATCAATGGCAACCGCAACGGTCAACGCGCGGTCCCCTGCCGAGATCCCCGTTGTCACCCCTTCGCGGGCCTCAATGCTAACCGTAAAGGCCGTCTCATGGCGCGAAGAGTTGTTCGTCGCCATCATCGGCAATTCCAGATCATCTACCCGCGCTTGTGTCATCGGAAGACAGATCAAACCCCGCCCGTGGGTTGCCATGAAATTAATTGCAGCGGCATCCGCAAATTCGGCCGCGATGACAAAATCGCCCTCGTTTTCGCGGTCCTCATGGTCCACCAGAATATACATCTCGCCCGCACGGCAGGCAGCGATCACATCCTCAATCGGCGAAATGGCATTGGCCAGCTGCGCCTCGACTGGACCCGGTGTTTCAAAGCTCATGGCTGGCTCCTTGTTCTATCGTCTCAGCCCTACCCGACCCGCGCGCCCATGACCAGAGCAAGCGCCGCAGAGCACATCAGGCCTGCATATCCGCCAACCGCGCCACATAGCGCGCCAATGTGTCGATCTCTAGGTTCACGCGGTGCCCCACCGATACGTCCCCCCAAGTGGTGGCGACTTTGGTGTGGGGGATAAAATTGATACCAAAATCGCAATTATCGACCTCATTTACCGTCAACGAGGTGCCATTCAGTGCAACCGATCCTTTCGGCGCGATGAACTTGGCCAAAGCCGCTGGGGCACGCAGGGTCACGCGGGTGCTGTCGCCCTCATCGCGCATGGCGATTACCTCTGCCACACCGTCGACATGACCCGACACAATATGACCGCCCAGCTCGTCGCCCACTTTCAACGCGCGCTCAAGGTTCACACGACGCCCGACCTGCCAGTCGCCAAGGTTTGTCATATCCACTGTTTCGCGGCTGACCTGCACCTCATACCAATCCGGCCCCAGATCTACGACCGTCAGGCAGACCCCGTCACTGGCAATGGATGCGCCCATATCAATGCCTGCCGTTGCATAACCCGTTGTGATCCGCGCACGCAGGTCGCCTTCTTGGGTTAATTCAGTAATGGTTCCGATATCGGTGATTATCCCCGTGAACATCGCAATTCCTTCGATTTATATTGAGCACATTACTATATTCAATAAAGTTCGCGCCAAGCCATAATTTAGTCAGAGTTTTGAGACTTAATAGGCCTGCGTGCAACCAAAGAAAGCGATCCATGTCACCGATCACTCCTGACAATCGGGTATTTTTGTTCCTCCAAGGGCCGCACGGACCCTTCTTTCACCGCTTGGGCAAAATGCTGCGCGCGGCAGGGGCGGATGTATGGCGTGTCGGGTTCAACGCTGGTGACCGCGCCTTTTGGTTTCATTCCAGCAGCTATATTCCCTTTCGGGGCGCCGCCGGCGATTGGGCCGATACGTTCAAAGAGATTCTGAACGATAAATCCGTCACCGACATTGTCCTTTATGGCGATACCCGCCCGATCCACGCCAGTGCCGTTGCCGAAGCGCGCGCGCGCGGGCTGACCATTCACGTCTTTGAAGAAGGTTATATGCGCCCCTATTGGGTGACCTATGAACGCGGCGGCACCAACGGCAATTCCCGCCTGATGGAGATGAGCATCGACCAGATGCAAAAATCTCTTGAGAAATCCGACATGGAAGCCCCACTTCCCCCTGGCAACTGGGGCGACATGCGCCAACACGTCTTTTACGGCGCGCTGTATCATTGGTTTGTTATGTTCCGGAACGGCGATTACCGCAATTTCCGCCCGCACCGCGACCTGACCGTCACCAAAGAATTCCGCCTGTACCTTAAACGCCTGCTGCTGATGCCCTACCAAGCGATTGAGCGGCGGCTGGCAACCCTACGCATCCGTTTGGGCGGGTTTCCCTACCATCTCGCCCTGCTCCAGCTCGAGCATGACAGCTCCTTCCAGCAACATTCCCCCTTCGACACGATGAGCGACTTTCTAGAGCTGGTCATCGACGGTTTCGCCAAAGGCGCACCCAAACACCATCACCTCGTGGTCAAAGCGCACCCATTGGAAGACGGCCGTGTGCCCGTGCGCCGCGAAATCAAGCGGCTGGCCAAGGCGCGCGGCGTCGCGGACCGTGTGCATTTTGTGCGCGGCGGCAAACTGGCGCAATTGCTCAATGACGCGCGCACTGCGGTGACCGTAAATTCCACCGCTGGCCAGCAGGTGCTGTGGCGCGGCATCCCGTTGAAGGTTTTTGGCAGCGCAGTCTATGCCAAACCCGAATTTGTCTCCGAACAACCTTTGTCCGAGTTCTTCCAAACCGCATCGCGCCCCGACAATCGCGCTTACAAAGATTTCCGCCGCTTCCTACTGGAAACCAGCCAGCTGCCGGGTGGATTTTATTCCGCACGCGGTCGCAGACAATTGATGCGGCAGGTCGTCGATATGATGCTCGGGCCAGACGATCCCTATGATGCACTGGAAACAGGCACCGCACCGCCGCGCCAGCAATTGCGGTTGGTTAACTAGCACCTACTACCCCTTGTGGTTCACCTGCCGCTTTGCCGCCCATCGCGGCAGCAAAGCAACACATTCCCCCTCTCTGCCGACATTAAATCAACCCCTTAGTAGATTTTGCCCCGCAACTCCGTTAGGCTGCGATGTAATACGTCGAAACAATCGGCGATTTTGAGGCAGAAAATTAGGTCGAGGAGACCGGCAGTGAAAACCCTGAACATCCGGTGGGCGCACCCCATCGCAGTCATTGCGGCTTGTTCCGTGCTGGCATCTTGCGGACTGCCGCAGGTTGGCCCCAACAAACGTCAAATCTTTGCAGGTTCGGTACAGCGCGAAGGCGATGCGTTTGTCGTTGCGGTGAATGATCGCGTAACGCGCGCCACAGCCGTGGTTCCCGCGCTTGGATTTTCGGAAGCGTTCAAAAACGCAGGCACGCTTGGGTCCGACACGATCCGTGCGGGTGATGTTTTAGGCATTACCGTTTATGAAAACGTCGACGACAGCCTGCTGGGCACAGAAGGTGCCCCTGCCACGCTAGAAGAAGTACAAGTCGACGGCGCAGGCTTCATCTTTATTCCATATGCAGGCCGGATCAAAGCTGCGGGCAATTCCCCAGAGGCCATCCGCCGCATCATCACCAACAAACTGGCTGACCAGACACCCGACCCACAGGTCGAAGTGCGCCGCGCAGCTGGCGATGGCGCAACGGTGTCTCTTGTCGGCGCAGTCGGCGGCCAAGGCGTCTATCCCATTGAACGCCCCACCCGTTCGCTTGCCACAATGCTGGCCCGCTCTGGCGGCATCACAATTGAACCAGAAATCGCCCAGATCACCGTGATCCGTGGTAAATCCCGTGGCAAGATCTGGTTCGAAGACCTGTACAAACATCCAGAACTAGACATCGCCCTGCGCGGCGGTGACAAAATTCTGGTTGAGCAAGACAGCCGCGCTTATACCGCATTGGGTGCCACAGGTTCGCAAGCCCGCGTGCCATTTGAAACCCAGAACCTCTCCGCGATTGAGGCCATTGCGCAAGTTGGCGGTCTGCTCGCCTCCTCCGCAGATCCTACTGGTGTGTTCGTGATGCGCAACGAACCCGAAGTGGTCGCAGAACAGGTCTTGGGCCGCAATGATTTGGATGGTGCACAGCGTCTGGTCTATGTGCTGGATCTGACCGAGCCGAACGGCATGTTCATGGCGCGCGACTTTGTCATCCGTGATGGCGACACCCTCTATGTGACTGAGGCGCCCTTCACCCAATGGAGCAAAGTGATCAGCGCGATTACCGGCACCGCTTCCTCTGCGTCCAGCATCACGTCGCTGACCGAGTAAACATGGGCCTCGGTCCTGAAATTAACTATGAAGAAGCCGCTGGTCCCTCCAAAGATCAGCGGCTTTTTGTCTATAACGGTGGCTTTTTAACGCAGGGCCGTATCCGCCGAATTCTGCAACTGGCGGGATATTCGATCCATGTCGGGCTGCCCTCCAAAGAGGGTGATGCGGTTGCGGTTTGGGGCAATTCGCCTACCGCGCACCGCGGCGAAGGTGTGGCGCAGGCCAAGGACACGCCCATCGTGCGCATCGAGGACCCTCTGCTGCGGTCCCTTTTTCCCGGCCGCGAGGGCGAAGCGCCATTGGGTCTGGTGATCGATCACCGCGCGGCCCATTTCGACCCCTCCAAACCGTCCGATCTCGAAGTTCTGCTGGCCACACATCCGCTGGATGATACCGCGCTGTTGAACCGCGCACGCGCCTGCATCGCACGTCTGGCTGAGGCCCACCTAAGCAAATATGCTGCTATCCCCTTAGACACGCCAGCCCCTGAGGCAGGATATGTGGTGGTCATAGACCAAACAGAAGGCGACGCAGCGGTCACCGCATCGGGCGCAGATCGAGCACGTTTCCTTGAGATGCTCTATTATGCCCAAGAGGAACATCCCGGCGCGCGCATTCTGATCAAAACCCACCCAGAAACGGCCGCGGGCCACCGAAAAGGGTATTTCCGCGACGCAGACCTGAATGACCGCATCACATTTTTCACTGACCCTATCAGCCCTTACACATTGTTCGAAGGTGCGATCGCCGTCTACACCGTCTCGTCGGGGTTGGGTTTCGAAGCGATATTTGCAGGGCACAAACCGCGGGTCTTTGGCCAGCCGTTCTACGCTGGATGGGGCCTGACCACAGATGCATTCGAGGTGCAGCGCCGCCAACGCACCCTCACCCGTGCGCAGCTGTTTGCCGCCGCAATGATCCTTTATCCCACGTGGTACGAT
>JBDVSG010000177.1:0-3196 GCA_039967155.1 Sulfitobacter sp.
TTGTGTCATCATTGAAACGTCTGCGGGCACTTGGCCTGCGCGCGCGGCCGCTTGAAGTTGAATAAGCCAAGCGGACCCTGTGGGTTCGCTAATCGACTCAATTTTGATACTCGTTTCTTTGGTGAATTCAGGGTAGATATGTTCATCAAAGCTGTCTTGGAAAAAACCTCCGTAGGTTCCAACCTTTAGGGTTCCTGTGTCCGCACTCAGCACTGAGGGGGCCGCAATCATGCTCGCTGTAGCGGCTGCGGTCGTTCCCAAAAAGTGGCGTCTGTTTATCAATGTTGGCATTCGAATTTCTCCTTGTTGGCGGTCTATGTTTTTGTTGGCTCTGGTAAGATGCAGAGCATTTCGTAAAGCAAATTGGCGGCGACGAGGGCCGTGTTGCCGGTGGTGTCATAGGGAGGGGAAACTTCGACAAGGTCACCGCCAACGATATTCAACCCAGCGCATCCACGTATGATCTCGAGCGCTTGGATGGTTGTGAGGCCGCCAATTTCGACAGTGCCTGTCCCTGGGGCGTAGGCGGGGTCGAGGCTGTCGATGTCATAAGTTAAATACACAGGCACAGAGCCGATTTTTGCTCGGATATCGTTCATCAAAGGTGTGAGTGATCTGTGCCAACATTCCTCAGCAGGAATAACGGTGAATCCTTGATCGCGGCCCCAATCAAAGTCTTCAGGACTATAGCCCGTTCCGCGCAGGCCAATTTGGAAAACTTTGTCATTTTGTAGCAGACCGTCTTCAACAGCGCGCCGAATAGGCGTGCCGTGCGCGATTTTTTCACCAAACATCTCGTCGTTGGTGTCGGAATGTGCATCAATGTGAATGAGCGCAACCGGGCCATGCCGATCTGCAACGGCGCGTAACACTGGGTAGGTCAACGTGTGATCGCCACCAAGTGTCAGCGGAATTGTTCCGCTCGCCAAGATGGGTTTGTATGCATCCGTGATAATATCGACGCTCTTTTTGAGGTCGAAGGTGTTGATCGCCACATCGCCAATATCAGCCACTTGTAGCTTGGAAAAAGGAGCAGCTCTTGTGGCCATATTGAAAGGGCGCAGCATACAGCTTTCTGCACGAATGGCACGTGGGCCATGGCGCGTGCCAGACCGATTGGATGCGCCGATGTCTAGGGGGATCCCAACAAAGCACGCATCCAGCCCTTCGCTTGAAGTGTGTTTTGGCAGGCGCATCATGGTCGCATCACCGCCGAAACGAGGCATATCATTGCCGCCAAGCGGTTGGTTTAGGCCTTTTGTACTCATGTGTTTCTACCCTGTAATTCCGTGGAATTTTGTAGGGAAGGGGCGTTGAGGCTTCTATGATGATCGCTCAACGTTAACATTTGCATTAACAAATGTATTAGACGCCATGCGCAGCCAAAACAGCGTCGTGAAAGGCATTTAGTATCCGAGGTTGCGCACCTGATTTCACCACGATCTGCATGTCACATTGATAGTCAAAGGACGCATGAGAGAACGCGCAGAGCTCACCCCGCGTGAGGTATGGTCTGGCAAGGTGGTCAGGAAGTAGCCCCAAATATTGACCGCTTAATACGAGTAATAATTGAGACTCGATGTCGCTGACCATTACATCGGTTTCTTTGATGGAAAGAGCCTCCTGTTTGCGACGGCTCCAGTAGTTTCGATTGACTTGAGGATGATCATCAAGGTCATTGAGTGATGACGGCTTATGCGCTGTTTGAAATTTAACATGCCGAGGGCTGCAGTAGAAAGAATGCGTTTCTGTGTAAATGCGGTCGAATTTCAACCCTGAAATTGCATGGTCGAACCCGCCGATGCCAGCATGCAATTGTCCATTTATGATCTTGGTGAGAAGCGTTTGGGGATGCTCTTGTGTCAGCTCTATTTTGACCATTGGCGCACGTTGAGTGAAATTGAAAAGTGCTTCGGGAAGGCGCATATTTTCATCACTTGCAATGCAGTCGACAGTGCCAATACGCAAGGTCCCCACAAGAGCGCCCTTCAGCTCGGATAGGCTCGTAGAGTGACGGTCAAGAGCGATCCCAATGTTTTGGCCAATCTCGTGAACTACTTTTCCCTTGTCAGTCAGCTGGAAACCACCCCGCCCACGTTTGCATAAGGTCACCCCTAAACGTTGTTCGAGCGCTGAGATATGATTGGAAATGGTTGATTGGCTTAGGCCAAGTTCAGCCTGAGCCGCTGAAAAGCCACCACTGCGTATCACAGCGTCAAAAATGGTCAGGAGGTGGAGATCAGAGCCGGATATTTTCATCGTATCTTATTCTCTCTGGGTGAGGCAGATCTTGAATATCGTGTTATGTCCAGAGTTGTGTCGCGCGCTGTTTGCAAATGCCTTCACGTATTTGAATTGTTCGCGTAAAGGGCGCCAAACATTGCTGAACAGACAGGCCAGGTTCTTCCATGGAATCCTTACGGATTGAAAAGAGATCTATTTGTGAGATCCCGAAGGCAATCACGTCTAGGTTTGCCCACCAAGCAGCCGTTGCACACATTGCACAAGGTTCTACATTTGAGATCAGAGCATGACCGCTCAGGTCTGGGCCAATAGCGCGAATGCCTGCCCGCACAGCACCAATCTCCGCATGTCTGGTCGGATCATTGTCCCGTACAACCCTGTCTTGTGCCTGGGCTTTAATTTGGCCTGCTGGATCTATGACCACCGCTCCATAGGGAAATTCGCCCGCTTTAAGGGCTAAATTTGCTTGCCCAATAGCAGCTTCCATCGCGTTTTCGAGTGTCTCGATTGAAAAGGAGGGCATTGGGGAGTTCCGTTCAGTGAATGGTGGTCAGTTGGTCATGAATGTTAGTTGGGAATGGGGCAGGTGCGCGTGGTTCACGCGCAGGCGATAAGCGCAAAAATAGGTGCGGATTGGGCATTCACAATACGGCGAACATCCTCTGCGGTGAGCGAGTCATCACGTATGAAATTAATGAAATTCATGTTGATATTATTGAATAAAAGTTCGGCAATTTGGTCTGCATCCACATCCGACCTCAGTTTGCCTGCCTTTTGCATGGTCCGAATAAATTGTTTGCTTTGTTGGGTGAGCTCTTCATCCATCTTGACGTATTTTTGGCAAAACTCAGAGTTGGGGTTCAGCATGGTCTGTGAGACTGCAATTCTCCACAAAGACCGCGGTGTTTTTGAAAACGACGTGGTGAAGTAGGTTGTGACCAAGGCGTCAAAT
>JBDVSG010000178.1:0-4194 GCA_039967155.1 Sulfitobacter sp.
CCCCCATGATCACCCAAGACCGCCACGCGCCCTCAGGCGGGACCTGATGCGGCATCGCCCAAAAATCGAATAAGTAAGGGAGAGCACGAAGCTCTCCCTCATCCAGATTACTCAGGAACTTCTCCTGAACTGATGGAACAACAGAGCTGATCCAGCTTGCACCCGATGTCAGCCCGCGCTTTGTCCATGTCGAGGGCATATCCCCCTCGTGCAATTCCAGCTTGTTTGTTTCGGCAGTCATTCAAGATCATTCCCGCTTTTTGACAACGCCCAACTGCGTCCGATAGTTGAACAACAGTCTTTGACGTCATGGTTACATCGATTTCCCCTCCGGTTTTGGCCTGTTCCTTAAGGCTCTCTAATGCTTCTCTTAGCTCGGCGAGCGTGCGCTGAACGGAGGCATACATCGCCTCCGCCTGTGCAAGCTCACCCAACTGTGGCACCGGCTCGATAGTCATCTGTTCTCGGTCCTTTCGTTTGGATTCCTCCAACGAAAGACATGAAAAAACGGCCCCGACTAAGTGTCAGGGCCGCTTCCCAAATCTCCTAGCATGAGATCAATGTACCAGTAGGACGTTAAGCCAGTGCCACAGCACCGAACGCTGCACGCAACAGATCAGTTACCTTCAGCCGCCGCTGCGCGTTCGGCTTCAATCACACGCCACGCCGCAACATTGCGGTTATGTTCGTCCAAAGTCACCGCAAACGCATGGCCCCCAGTGCCATCGGCAACAAAGAAAATATAGGGCGTGTCGTCGGGTTGGGCTGCCGCCATCAGGCTTGCACGTCCAGGGTTCGCGATCGGCGTTGGTGGAAGCCCTTCGATAACATAGGTGTTGTATTCGGTGGCTTGGCGCAATTCACTACGCCTCAATCCGCGGCCCAAAACGCCGACACCTTTGGTGATCCCATAGATCACTGTGGGGTCCGTTTGCAGGCGCATCCCTTGGTTGATCCGGTTCACAAAGACGCTCGAAACTTGGCGCCGTTCACCAGAGATACCCGTCTCTTTTTCGATAATTGAGGCCAGCGTCAGCAAATCTTCTGGGCTCTCAATCGGCAATTCAGGCGACCGTGCCTCCCATGCTGCAGCCAGCAGGGTTTCTTGCGCAGATTGCATCCGCGCAATCAATGCCGCGCGGTCATCCCCCTTGCGGATTTCATAGCTGTCAGGCGCCAAGGATCCTTCGGCAGGTGTATCAGCAACGGCCCCCTGCATAATATCCAAAGACGAAATAGCATCTACGATCTGCCAGCTGGTCACACCTTCTGCCACGGCAACACGAAAACGCACATCGGCTTGGTCAACCATCTGCGAATAGGCAGCAGGCACATCATCCGTTTTAGGTGTGAATTGTGCAAGCTGAGCAAACCGATTGGTCGTTGGATCCAATTCACGGACCTGAACGCTCACGCGGTTGACACCAATGCGGTAAACGATCTCGGTGCCGCAGGTGCTGGCACCGCCACGTGTGATAATATCCACGATCCCGCTCATGGAGGTCTCAGGCTCCACCAGAAAACTACCCGCCTTTAGTTGGCTTGTTTTTTCCTGATAATCCGCGCCGATACGAAAGATTGACGCAGAGCTGACCGCGCCTTGTTTCGCCAGATTTTTGCTAACGGACCGCATGTTGGTGCCGCTTTTCACCTGCACACAAACCGCTTCAGTCAACGGACCTGCCGCGTCATATTCCGACTTGCCCCACATGATCAGGCCGCCCAAAAGGAACAGCCCGACCATCAAAAACGTGATCGCGTTAGCCGCAACATGGCGCCACATTTACTCGACCTTTCCGAACAATACGCTGGCGTTTGTTCCGCCAAACCCGAAAGAGTTGCTCAGTGCTACTTTGATCTCCCGTTTCACCGGCGCATTTGCCGCCAGATCGATCTTTGTCTCAACAGCAGGGTTATCCAAATTGATCGTAGGTGGCGCAATTTGATCGCGGATCGCAAGAATTGAGAAAATCCCCTCAATCGCGCCCGCAGCCCCCAACAAATGGCCCGTTGCAGATTTGGTCGAAGACATAGTGACTTTGCCTGCATGCTCACCCATCATCCGCTCAACCGCACCCAGCTCGATCGTATCAGCCATGGTCGAGGTGCCATGGGCGTTGATATAATCGATGTCTTTTGGTTCTTTGCCCGCATTGCGCAGGGCGGCACGCATGGAACGCTCGCCACCTTCACCATCCTCAGACGGCGCGGTGATGTGATAGGCATCCCCCGACAGACCATAACCGATCACTTCGGCATAGATTTTTGCGCCACGCGCCTTGGCGTGCTCATATTCTTCCAGCACCACAATGCCCGCACCTTCGCCCATGACAAATCCGTCACGGTCACCGTCATAGGGGCGGCTGGCCTTTTGTGGATCGTCTTCGCGCTTGGTGCTCAAGGCCTTACAAGCGTTGAAACCGGCGATCCCAATTTCACAAATTGCCGCTTCCGCACCGCCTGCGATCATCACATCCGCATCGCCATGCTGGATCAGGCGGCTGGCATCGCCAATCGCGTGTGCTCCAGTGGAACAGGCCGTCACCACCGAATGGTTTGGCCCCTTGTACCCGTATTTGATCGACACCTGACCCGAGATCAGGTTGATCAGCGCACCGGGCACAAAGAACGGGCTCACCCGCTTGGGGCCCTTTTCAGCCATCATCACGGCCGTGTTGGCAATGGAGTTCAACCCGCCGATGCCAGAACCAATCAAAACGCCTGTGCGCTCTAGGCTTTCTTTGTCGTCAGGGGTCCAACCCGCATCTTCAACCGCCTGTTGGGCCGCGGCCAGACCGAACATGATGAACGTATCCACCTTCCGTTGATCTTTTGGCGCCATGTAAGCGTCTGCATTGAACGTCCCGTCTGACCCGTCGCCCAAAGGCACTTCGCAGGCGTATTTTGTAATCACACGGCTGGCGTCAAAGCCCGTAATCGGCCCCGCACCGGACTGGCAGTCCAGAATACGTTTCCAGCTTTCCTCAACTCCATCCGCCAAGGGGGTAACCAAACCCAATCCCGTAACCACAACTCTGCGCATATGCTCTGCCCTTTTGGTGTAATATTGCTTGGCGTTGGCTATACCGCGCGGGCAGGACATTGTTCAAGTCTCAGGGTGCGCCCCCGCGACAATACCAGCATTTTGCGGCCTAAAGCGGCAACAAACAGCCTCACACCCCATTTTCTAGACCGGAGGTCCCTTTCGCGTCATCAACAAAACAGGATCGCCATCAAACGCAACTTCGCGCAATGGCGCATACCCAAGTGTTTTCGCCACCCGCAGCGAGGCATCGTTGTCAGGCGCTACCATACAAACAGTGCGGCCCGCCACGACACGGTCAAACCATTCATGGGCTGCATTCGCCGCCTCAATGCCAAACCCTTCGCCCTGATATGCCGGATCCAAAATCCAGCCCGCTTCGGGAAAAGGATCAAAATCCTCGCCCAAGCCCCGCGATCCGAAGAAAAAGCCCGTCTGCCCTGCCATCTCAGCTGTGTCGTGGATTTGCACCGCCCACTGACCGAATCCTGTGATTTGCCAATGGCCTGCATTGCGCAAAAACGCATCCCAGCTCTGCGCTCTGGGTCTTGGCGTACCGCCGATATAATTTACAACCTCCGGCTTTGCCCAAATATCAGCAAAGCGGCCAAAGTCCTCCGACCGCATGGCCCGCAAGGTCACGCGCGATGTATTAATCGTGGGAATGGTGCGTGAGATCACAGGGCGGCCCTTTATTCTTGTTGCTCGTTACCGCTGAAATTGCCCGCTGAAAAAGGGCTGCACAAGCCCCAAGTAGCGCCAGAATCAAAAACGGCGCCAATCCGCAAAAGGAAGACGCCGTTTAGGAAATTTGTTGCCGAGGTTACTCAGCCAAAAGCCCGATTAGGAAGCTTCTTTGATGAACTTAACCGCGTCACCAAAAGATTGGATGTTCTCGGCTGCGTCATCGGGGATCTCGATGCCGAATTCTTCTTCGAAGGCCATTACCAGCTCGACGGTGTCGAGGCTGTCTGCGCCCAAATCATCAATAAAAGATGCGTTTTCAACAACTTTATCTTCTTCAACACCAAGGTGCTCAACAACGATCTTTTTAACGCGGTCTGCGACATCGCTCATACTATAGTCCTCACCCATCAGGCCGTTTGGCCTCTTTTGGATATCTGCCGCATTGCAAATGCAAGCGGATCAGA
>JBDVSG010000179.1:0-8427 GCA_039967155.1 Sulfitobacter sp.
GACATCTATATCAGCGCGATGGAGGAT
The DNA here is from genome assembly GCA_039967155.1 of Sulfitobacter sp. GTDB lineage: Bacteria > Pseudomonadota > Alphaproteobacteria > Rhodobacterales > Rhodobacteraceae > Sulfitobacter. Next base: position 28 of record JBDVSG010000179.1, read on the forward strand.
ATGCTGGACCGGAACAAAGCCGCTATGGGCGCGATCATTCAGATGATCATTCCCGAAGCTGTGGATGGCAAGAAGGCTTACTTCGAAGATTGGATTGACGACGATGGTATGGGCAATGGCCCCTACAAGATTGCCTGTCATCTGCACCGCGAGGGAGAAATTGCTTACTTTGATTTCACCGGCTCGGACCCGCAGTCGTTCAGCTCGATCAATTTCCTGCTCAATGAAGAAATGTTCAAGATGTTCTTCGGGGCATTTACGATCAACCTCTTTGATCCGCAGATTCTGTTCAACGATGGGTTCTATGACCTGGTTGAAGTTTACATCCCAGAAGGCTGTATCCTGAAACCACAAAAGCCCGCTGCGCTGTCCTGCCGAACCCACATGCTCGGTCGGATTTTTGATCTGATGGGTGGCTTGCTGGGGCAGGGGGCACCCGATGCGCTGAATGCTGCTGGTTTCTCTGATTCACCCCACTTCATGTATTCTGGGTTCGATAAGGACGGTGACTGGTATCAGCTGTTCCAGATCGGCTTTGGCGGTGTGCCGGGGCGGCCTGCGGGTGATGGTCCTGACGGGCATTCCATGTGGCCAGCGTTTACCAACGTGCCCAATGAATTCCTTGAGGCGTATTTCCCACTGCGCATCCGTGAATATGCGACCATCCCAGACAGTGGCGGCGCGGGTGTGCATCGCGGCGGCAATGGCATCACCATTGCATATGAAATGCTGGAGGCGGGCGAGGTTTCGATCCACGATGATCGTTGGCTGACCTATCCTTGGGCCGTGAACGGCGGAGAGCCGGGCATGCGGTCCACCAAGCGATTGGTGCGCGTTGACGGGAGCGAGGAAAATATCCCCTCCAAATGCGACCGGATCGCGGTGCAGCCGGGGGATATCTTGTACTTCAACACTTGGGGTGGCGGCGGCTGGGGCAACCCGCTGGAACGTGATCCCGAACTGGTGCTGAAGGACGTCAAGCGGGGACTGGTGACGGCCAACGGGGCCAAACGCTACGGTGTTGTGGTCAAATCCGGCAAGGTCGATACCGCAGCCACCACCAAGCTGCGCAAGACCATGGAAGGCAAACGCGGGGAGCAGGAGCTGTTCAATCGCGGGTTCTCCTCCATCGAGGAGCTCAAAGGTCGTTGCCTGAAAGAGACCGGGTTTGAGCCCCCCGCAACCCCAGTATTTCGGGGCCAACTCGCACGGGCGGCTGAGTAATGGCAGAGAACCTTGACCAGAACTATGAAAAGGCGGGCTATCATGCCCGCCAATCATGGGGCAAACGCCCCGCAGTGGTGCTGATCGATTTTGCCAAAGCTTACTTTGATCCTGCGGCACCTCTTTATGGTGGAGAAGGTTGCCAGATCGCTTTGGACAATTCTGCGATACTGGCGGATGCTGCCCGTGCCGCAGGTGTTCCGGTGTTTTTCACGGAAGTGAAATACCAGCCCGGTGGCAGTGATGGCGGCGCCTTCTATGCGAAAGTCCCTGCACTTTCCTGTTTCGACGCTGGGGCTGAAACCCAGAAACTGATGCCGCCGTTAGAGATCAAGGAAAACGATATCTTGATTTCCAAACAATACCCCAGTGGTTTCTTTGGTACTTCGCTAGCCTCGACATTACACTTCATGAACATCGACACCTTACTGCTGTGTGGTGTGACCACATCCGGCTGCGTGCGCGCGACTTGCATCGACAGCATCAGCCACGGCTTTGTGACGCTCGTGGTTGAGGACGGCGTTGGCGACCGTGCGGATGAACCGCATCAAGCCAACCTGTTCGATATGAGCGCAAAATACGCTGACCTCATCACCACCAAAGGCGCAATCAATTACTTTGACAGTTTAAAATAACAAACAAAAGGGAGAGAAGAAATGAAACAGTTGATGACAGCCGCCGTCGCGGCACTGGCTCTGGGAAGCCCAGCACTTGCGGATATGGACGCGGCCAAAGCGTTGATCGCAAAACACAGCCAACTGCCCACGTTTGAGGCCCCAGGCCCTGCGTTTGATGCAAGAAGCTGCATGGCGGACAAGAAGATGTTCATCATTCCTCTGACCAACGCAAACCCGTTCAACGCAGCGATCAGCCAAGGTTTTGTGGATGCGGCTGCTATGGTAGGGTTTGAGCTGCGCGACTGGGAAACGCAAATGGACCCCGCCGGGTGGATCCAAGGCATTAACACTGCCGTGGCCGAAGGGTTTGACCTGATCGACATGCAGGGTGGTCTGCCCCCTGAGTTTTTGGTGCCACAAATCACTGAGGCCAAAGCGGCAGGCGTCAAAGCCACAGCGACCCACAACTGGGACGCGACTACGCAAGAAACACCTGAGTTCATGGATGGCGCGGCCAATACCGACTACGTGACCATCGGCAACATCATCGCCGCATGGGCGATGGTTCAAACGGAAGGCAAGGTAAACGCATTGGTGCTTGGCCCGGATGAGATCACACCCACCGGCCCGCTGCGCGATGCAATCCTTGGCTATCTCAAGGACAACTGCCCCGATTGTCAGACCAAATACATCAATGTTCCGGTCAACGATTGGGCAACCCAAGGTCAGTCAGCGGTGCAGAACGCGCTGCTTGCAGACCCAAGCATCAACTATGTGCTGCCCGTTTATGACTCCATGTCGCAGTTCATCGTGCCGGCGATCCAGATCGCCAGCTCAAACGCCAAGATTGTTAGCTACAACGGTACGCCTTTCGTGCTCGACATGATGCGCGAGGCGGACATCGTTGAGATGAACGTGGGTGAGAGCCTTGGTTGGGTTGGCATGGCGGGCACAGACGCCAACATGCGCCTGCTTTGCGGTCTAGATCCTGTCACCAAGTTGAACACGCCTGCCTATATCTTTACAGATGAAAACGTGGCAACGGCGGGTACCCCAGCGACGTTTAACGACGGTTACGGAGACGTACACACCGCGGGCTTTAAAGCGCTCTGGGGCCTAGAGTGAACGTAACCGACCATACACGCGGCATCCCTTTTGGGGGTGCCGCACTTGAGATTGAACACCTGTCAAAGCAGTTCGGTGGCACCTATGCACTGAACGATGTGTCCTTGCATGTAGCCCGTGGCGAAGTTCACGGGTTGCTTGGCTCTAACGGGTCTGGAAAATCTACCTTGATCAAGGTTTTGGCTGGGTTTCATACCCCTGAGCCAGGGGCGTCGATCCGCCTCTATGACCAGTCTCTACCCTTGCCGGTGTCGGGTGTGAAAGCCCGCGCGATGGGTCTTGCCTTTGTCCACCAGCACCTTGGGTTGATCGGCTCTCTTTCGGTAGCGGAAAACCTGTTTCTGAACAAATTGGCGACGGAAGACGGCTGGGGCCTTAACTGGAATGCGCTGCATCGCGAAGCCTCTGATATTTTTTCGCGCTTCGATCTTGCGATCAATCCTCGTGTTGAAGCCGCGCAACTTTCACCCGTCCAACAAGCTCTGCTGGCCATTGTACGCGCCTACGAAGAACTGCGCCATGCCAGCGAAGACCATGCCGACCGCCCCGGCGTTCTGGTGCTGGACGAACCCACGCCCTTTCTGCCGCGCGCAGGTGTTGAGCAATTGTTCCGCCTTGTGCGCCAATGCACCGACCTTGGTGCGAGTGTCATTTTCGTGAGCCACGACGTGGATGAAGTGCGCGAGATCACGGATCGTGCAACCATCCTGCGCGATGGGCACCTGATCGACACGGTTGAGACAGCGCACACCTCGCACGACGGATTTGTCGAACGCATCATCGGACGTTCTCTGGAAGACTACGGCGGCCATGCAAAATCCCTCAATGATGCGGAAACACGCTTGCGGGTCACTGATCTCGCGGGGCCGGGAGTTGGGCCGCTTAGCTTTGACATTGCCAAGGGGGAGATCCTTGGTCTCACGGGATTGATCGGATCTGGCTGCGATGTGGTGCCAGCACTCACCTATGGTGCGCGGGCAGCAGGCGCTGGCACGATTGAGCTAGACGGAGAAACAAGACCTCTTGCGCAGATGATCCCAGAGGAGGCTCTGGATTGGGGCATGGCATATCTGCCAGCGGATCGATTGGGGGCTGCCGGGGTCGGATCACTGCCCGTAGCGGACAATACAGCAATGCCTGTCTTTGATCGCCTGCGCAAAGGTCTGGGCCTGACCGCCCGCGCTATTGAGCAACATGCCCATGGCCTTGGAGCAAGGGCGGGCGTGAAGCCAAACGTGCCCGCACTTCCGCTTGAGGCGCTTTCGGGTGGTAATGCCCAAAAAGCCCTGATGGCGAAATGGCTGCAGATCGAGCCACGCGTGCTGTTGTTGGATGAACCCACCCAAGGCGTAGACGTAGGCGCGCGCCAACAATTGTGGGACGCGCTGGATCGTGCGGCAGAGGGAGGCGCGTGTATCCTCGTTGGCTCGACCGACTATGGCCAGCTTGCGCAAATCTGTCACCGCGTACTGATCTTTGCCCGTGGTCAGATCGTGGCAGAACTCACGGGCGCAGAGTTAACACAAGAAACGATTGCCGAGCATTGTTATCGCTCGATGACAGAGTTGGCCTGAGGATGAGTATGGACCAAAATAACTACGAAAACCGCGTTGCCGCGCTTGAACAGCGCATCCGCGATCTGGAAAACCAGACAACGCAGCACAACGCGACACCTCGTGAAAGCTGGAAATCATGGGCCGAAAAATACGGCCTCGTGGTTGCGTGGATTGCGATCATCCTTGTGCTTGGCACGTTTAAACCTGCGCAGATGTTTGCATGGAATTCCTATGCCACCATGTTCGGATCCAACGCGATGGTGGTGGTGCTGACCCTAGCCTTGATCATCCCACTGACCACGGGGGATTTTGACCTGTCCGTAGCAGGTACCATGGGGCTTAGCTCGATGGTGATTGCGGTGTTGAATGTGAAGTTGGGCTTGCCGATCCCCGGCGCCATTGTCATTGCTCTGCTCACAGGGGCGTTGGTGGGCGCGATAAATGCGTTCTTTATAATTTATTTCGGTGTGTTTTCGCTGATTGTGACGCTTGGCACAGGGTATTTCATATCGGGCATGATCCTGTGGATCGCGGACAGTGGCACCGTTGCGGGCGTGTCCATGGGGCTGGTCAAAGCCGTGATTCTTACCCGTTTCCTAGGCATACCTGTGGGGTTCTATTACGCGCTGATCCTCACAGTCGCTATCTGGTATCTGTTTCAGTACACCGCCCTTGGACGACGCATGTTGTTTGTGGGCAGGGGGCGCGAGGTTGCGCGCCTGTCAGGGGTCAACGTCACCCGCATGCGCACTGGCGCGCTGATCGCGTCCTCTACTTTGGCGGCCTTTGCTGGCGTGTTATACACAGGCATGCGCGGCGTGGCTGATCCATCCTCTGCGTTGGCGTTCCTGTTGCCAGCCTTCGCAGCAGCCTTCCTTGGGTCGACGGCAATTTATCCCGGCAGGTTCAATGCGCCGGGAGCTTTTGTAGCGGTCTATTTCCTGTCTACCGGAATCATGGGCCTGAACTTCCTTGGCGTGGACAGCTTTGTACAAAACCTGTTCTATGGCGGCGGACTGGTGATTGCGGTTGCAATCTCGCAACTGATCCGGGGCCGCAAATCTATGGATGGTTGATGGAGCTTAACCTCGCTGGGAAACATCTATTGGTGTCCGGTGCCTCCGCGTACTTATGATTGCCCCTTTCTGTCCATTTCCGTGTGGCTGGAAGACATTGTTTCGATCTGCCTGACCGTTCCGTTCCCCGACTGGGAAGAAATTGAGAGTAATCTCTGGCGCAACGCGCTGTGAAGATGTAGCTGACGTTGAATCTGAATTGGAGAATGGCTGCAGAGTCCGCTTAGTGGACATTCACGCATGTCACAAAAGGGAGCCTGATTGATTTGGGTTTGCAAATGCAGCGAATGTCCGGAAAGAGCCCTCTTTGACCGATACTGCGCGATACACGAGTGTCCGCTTTGCAGATTTTGGCCCCACCTCAAAGGAAACGCCGCACGCGCGTTGAGTAGTCTTCGAATGCGTCGCCATACCCTTTCAGCCGCTGCCTATCGCCAAACTAGAGCCGATGCCCACTGGATTTGGGACGATATCACGCGTGAGTTGAAGGCCGCCTAAGGTCTAACGCCCCGGCTTTCGCTGCCAGGAGCGCCGATAACTTGACGATGCCGGGGTTCCTGAAAGCGCTCGTTGCGCAACGCGGTAATGCGGGGCTTTCGCAGGCTCAGCTCGCTGCTCGTTTGGGTAAACCGGCTTCTTTTGTTGGCAAGTACGAGCTTGGAGAAAGGAGGCTGGACATTATTGAGCTAATGGTGATTTTGCGTGAACTGGACGCCGATTTTTTGAGCTTTTGGACAGAAGCGGAAGTCGATCTGCCCGAAATCTTATAATCTATCTTATGTTAAGTGTCTGCAGAAGTGGCAATTTCATTTAACCACTTAGTGAACTCGGTTTCACTCAAAGGGACTGTTGCGTTAATCGGTTAGGCCCACGTTTGGATCGTAACGCATTGATTTTACGCCGCCAACCCAAATGGCTAGGCTACGAAAGTAATCTCCCCTCGGACACCTGCCTGTCTGTTTCGAATGTGTCCGTTCTTGATCGTTCTAATGGTTTCCATTCCCAGAAATGTCGCCTTCGCGCATCTTAATGATCGGAAGCTTTGTCGGTACCCCAGCAACCTCTTAAGAGCAGCATGATCGCTTTCAACACGGTTGTTTTGATACTTTTTGTCGATATGTGTGATGTAATTAAAGTGCGGGTCATATCGGTGATATATTTCTCGTATGACCTTGCGATAGGTGGGCGCTTTGTCTGTGCAGATTGAGACCGGCCTGTGGAGCCGGACACGTTCTATCGCTTTGTTGAGAAATGCTTTGGCAGCCTTTGCATCTCTCCGCGTGGTTAGCCGAAAGTCCACTAGTTGACCGTCAGCATCAATGGCGCGCCATAAGTAGCGCCATTTCCCGCCAACGCGGATGTAGGTTTCATCCATTGCCCGGCAGGTGATCACGCAGTGATCTGCCGAGAGGGGACGTGCCAATTCAGGCTTGCCCGTCGCAGATAGCATTCTGTGCGCTTCGCCAGTTCCGGTCCGAATTTCTGAACCCAACGAAAGACAGTTGAACGATCAACATCAACGCGGCGTTCACCCAGAAGATCAGCAACATCTTGGTAAGACTCGCGGGTACCGTAAATACATCCGCACGGCAGACAAAATAATCAATGCTGGAAACCGATGGCGTTTGAATGGCTGTTTCTGTTCATATTGGTCCCCTACCCTGCCCGAAATCCAACGTTTATAATTTAGTGCAACAGTCCCCATAAGAGCACAGCGACCCGAACAAAACCGCGACAGGTCCACAACTGTGCGTTCCTGTTTAGAACTTGGCAATGAGGTTTACGAACAGGCCCTCGTTATCATAGGAAAGATCGGTCAGATCATCCGAAAAATCGGTAAAGTTATAACCCAACCCAATCTTGGCATTGTTGTTGATGTGGTAATATGCCGCCCCCAGAAAACCGGAGCTGGCAAGCCCAGCGTCCACAAGGTTCAGATGACGCGCCTCAATCAACAGGTCCCAATTATGCACCAGATGATAACGGGCATTCACCACAGCGAGCCAAGCATCATTGCTTGCTAATGTATCGCCCGCTGCGCTAGCGCTTTCGCTCCAACGACCGCCTACTTTACCCGCAATAGTCCATTGCGGGTTGAGGTCATAGTTGGCTTCAATACTGACCACATGGCTTTCTTGAACCGCGCCGCTATCCGACACGCCGTCGAGCTCTTGACCGACGTCATCAAAGAAATACCGATATGTGGCCAATACGTTAAGCCGCTCGTTTAGGATCGGACGATGCGCAAAGCCAACAACGGCATCTACATAGCGCCCATCAATGAAACTGCTTCCATTTGCTTGGGTGTCAGCATAATCGAGGTTGAAGATCAGGCGGGACTCTTCCGAGATACGATATTCAGCATCCGCGATCAAAAAGTAGGATTCTGTATCGGAAACAGAGGCGTCTTCGTAGTCATCATAGCGCAGCTCAACCCGTCCAGAAGCACGCAGCTTTTCATCTTCGTATTGCGCGCCGAAGCTGAGAGCTTGTCGGTCGATATCACCATTAGTACTGTCGCGGAGCTGGCCCAAATCATAGCTTACTGTGTATGTCAGATAATCGCTTCGGTCATAGGTTACCCCATAAGCGCCAATTGTTTCTTGGCTGGTACCAAAAATATCATATGTGGTCTCGCCGAAGACAGAAACGTCTTCGTTGATGTGGCGGCGGCTGCCCGCAACATAGCGACCACCGTTGTCACCGGTCGATATACCCGCATCCAACGCGCGGCCCGGATCCAGCTCATACCCGAAGTAAACGGAGCTGTTGTCTTCGCGGATTTTGGTGGCCAGCAAAGCC
>JBDVSG010000180.1:0-13347 GCA_039967155.1 Sulfitobacter sp.
AAGAAGAGTGGCGCGCCAGCCGTGCCTCGCGGCCTGCTTTGCCTGCCAAACGGCGTTTTTCGCGCGCCGCGCGCCATTTTGAGCTTTGGTATTTCGGCGCAAGTTCGGGAATAGAGACGACAGGCATCACCCCTGTTTCCCGTTCCATTTGACGGGCAGAGCGGATGACAGGGCGGCGCAACTCAAGAAGCCAAGCAATGACAAAGGCCATTATTGTTGCTGCAACCGCGCCCATGATGGCGCGTTTTTTCTTGCTCATCGTTATGGGGTAATCGGGGACCTGCGCCTCTTCGATGGTGGTCAGGCGTTCGCCTTGCGCACCAATTTCTAGGTTAAAGCCCACTTGGGCTTCGTTGCGGCGCGCAGCAATGGTTTCCAATTGATCGCGCAGTTGTTCCATGCGGCGGTCAAAATCAGTGAGCGCGCGTTGCATTTCAGGTGAGCCTTGGATCGCTTCGCGCAAACCAGTGCGGCGTTGGTCCAGCAGGCCGCGTTGTTCGGTAAGGGTTTGCAGTTGGATGTCCAGCTCTTGTTCCTCCCGTTGAACGGTAGAGGCACGGGCCGACCGGTCAATCTGGCTGCGCGCCAATTGGGTCGAGATGATCTCGCGGTCCAGATCGAGGATTGCCTCATTCAGTTGGGCAACTTCGGACAGGCGGAATTCGACACCGCCCTCAACGCTTAGATCATTGTCACGGCGAAAAGTTTCCAATTCGGTTTCCAAGGATGCGATGTTTGACAGGACCACATCCTCTTGGCTTTGGAAAAATGCCAATGTTTGTTCGGTTTGCTCACGCCGTTGCGCGGCCATAAGCGAACGGGTTTGTTCTGCAAATTCATGCGCCACATCCCGGGCCAGCTGGGCTTGCTCCATTTGGGCGGTGATGGTGAGAACGGAAATCGTGCCATCATCGGAAAACCCTTCGCGGGCAGCAGCGACACCGTTGATGGAGACGGACTGGCGCAGCAGCTGTACCTTTTCACTGGCTTTTAGGGCCGTCAGATTTGCATAGATATCGTATTTTTCGATGATTTCTTGCAGGCTGGTGCGGGCCATCAACTGCTGCTGAATCAATTGCAGCCTGCGCGCTGAGGATCCTTCCACAGTCGAGCGGGCGAGTTCGTCATTAATGGTGGGTTGCTCGACCTGAATAACCTCAGAGGAGGTGTAAAGATGGACGTGGCTCATGGCCCAATAGAGCGAGGCGATACAGCCAACAACGATAACCAACACGATCACAGGCAATCTGCGCCGTGTCATGTCGAGGAAATCCTGAAATGTATAGATCGGACCCATTTGTGCCTCGTTCAACGTTGTTTTTGCCTGCTCGCGCGATAAGACCGCCCGATCAGGAGCGGCATTTTGATCCTGTTAGCCGTAAATTCTGTCTATTCTATGACCAGATCATGTGATGGACAGATGCATACCGCAGGCGGGACCCTCACGCAAAGTCGCTGTTCTAGCTGGGCTAAAAAATGCGCAGTCCCTTAAAATGGTCTGCCTTTAAAAACGTTCGATGCTGGACGCGCGGGCCCTGTTCAGAATAACGCCCAAAAGCGGAACCTGACCATCCAGAATGCGTTCGCATTCGGCGATATGTTTGGCCATTGTTTGCGTGCCATCAGATACCAACAAAACCCCGTCCAGCTGGGGCAGGAACGCAGCGGTATCGTCATGCGATAGCAAAGGCGGCAAATCATACAGCACAACGTCGGGCCGCAATGCGGCGCGCATTTCCTCTAGGCTGGCGGCTGTCGCAGGATCTTGCAAGATTTCAGCGGCATTCGGTAGAGCGCCTGTGCCAAGACCCAAGGCAAGGGTTTCGTTGGCGCGCAAAATGAAATCACTGATCGCGACATCGCCAGCTAAAAAATCACTAAGATCGCCAGTCTGGCTGGCGTCCATGTCAAGGGCTTTTGCGACACCAGGGCTGCGCATGTTGAAATCCATCAACACTGTCCGTGATGAAGGCACGCGCGCCAAGCTGGCTGCAAGGTTTGCCGCAGTAAAGGTTGTGCCGCATCCGCTGGTAGGCGCGGCCACGCCGATATTGGTCCAGCCGTGCTGTTTAATCGTTTGGCGCAACCGCGTCCGCAACAGGTCAAACGCGCGGGAAACATCCGTTGCACGAAAATCATCCGCTGCTTGGCTGCCTTCCAGAATGTGCTGGTCTTTTCCGGGGTCTTGTTCGTGCAAAATGGCCCAAAGATCGCGTGGTTCTACAGTGTCGGTATATTGCGCCGGCAGGGCCGTAGACGCGGTGTCTGCAATCAAATCTGCATCCTTCGTCATGGGGCCCTCATGGTTTGCGAACCTGCGTGGACGGGTGAAGCTGCCTTGAACCGGGACCATCAGATCGCCACGCCCTTGGGTCTTTTCTGCGTCCTCAGATGCGTAGATGTCCTTCATTGGATCGGGCTTTCGAGTTTTACACATGGGCCAATCATAGCCCCAGTCGGGTTGGAATCAAAGGTGTCCAGTGGGTTTCGAAGGATGTCCGTTAGCAGCCTGTACGGCGCAGCATGACACCAACAGTTTTAAAGATGATCTTAATATCACCCCAAAAAGACAGTTTCTCATCATAAATCGCGTCTACTTCGTTGCGGAAAGAAAACCGGTTTTCATTGCGCGCAGATACCTGCCACAGGCCTGTGATACCCGGGCGTAGGGCGAAATAATGCGACGGGTTGCCGTACATTTGCAGCTGGTCGGGCATCATCGGGCGCGGGCCAATGAGGCTCATGTCACCTGTCAGAACGTTCCACAGCTGAGGCAGTTCATCCAATGAAGAGGCGCGCAAAACCGCACCAATGCGTGTCACACGAGGGTCATTGATGAGCTTTTGTTTCTCATCCCACTCGCGGCGCATTTCCGGATCACTTGCAAGGTATTCCTCCAGCACAGCGTCAGCATCGCGCACCATCGTGCGCAGCTTCAAGATCGAGAACCGTTTGCCATTCCGCCCCAAACGATCCTGTTTGTAGAACGGGTTCCCGCCTTCGATCCACAGGGCAAAAATGCACAAGACCATGATCGGCAGGAAAAAGGGAAGGCTGAGGATGATCAATATTGTCTCAAGCATACGTTTGCCACCGTTGCGGTAAGGCGCACGCGGCTGGGTTGTTGGACGTTGATTCGCGAACAGGGACGACGGGGTCAGGGGGGCAGAGTGCACGCCGATCTCGCCGCTCGTTACAGCAAGACTGCCCAGTCCGTATCCTGGCTGTTCCGTATCAAATTTCTTCATCATTCAAACCCCCCAGGGTCATAAGATCGTCTTGGATGACTGCCCGATCCATTCGGAATGTCGATTTTCGGCGCGTTCAGGAGCAAGCCCGGCTTGGCAGTCGCGGACCCTTTTCAAGAGGCGTGTTGTGCATGGGTTACTATTTGTACCAGCTACTTACGTTTTAAGGGCGGGCAGGCCGACCCGCGACCATAAAGGTCAAAAGGCGTGCCCAATCCTTGACTTCTAGATAACAGATTTCCGCCACAATTCAGGGGGAAAATTGGAAACAAATTGTTTCGAATAGTTTTAGGTAAAACAAAATCAACAACATAAATGAAATGAATTTTGCGGCCACATGGGACATAATTTGCGGCCCGCACGGGCAATCTAACCCGTTTTTCGGTTCTGTCAAAATGCAATTGTTGGCCGCTACTTCCTGCTGCGTTCGAGAGGGGGAGTAGGCTGGTTCTGAAGGATGGTGCGACGCGTCATAGTTTGCTTCCAGCCTCGGTTTTTGGCGGATGTGCGTTTTGAACTGCCTTCCCAAGGTGGGGATCCAAAATTGGGGGGGTGAGGCATGAAGTGCGCTGGATTTATCCGTAATATATTGAAAAATATCGACTAAAGTAGCGTTTGTACGTGGGCGATCGGTGGATTTCCGCTCTAATTTTAATCTGAGTAAAATAGTCGGATTGACTTATCTGACTAAACTAATCAGAAATAGCTTAAGTCAAGCCAACCCGATTCCTACATGGGCAAGCCCGACACGTTAGACATGTTAGGACTTTCCGATGCAGCACTCCAAAAAGCGTATGAAACCAAGCAATGATGCCACTCCAATCCCTGTGTTTAAGCGAGGCTCCGCCGATGAGGTCTTATTGGCCGCGGCGGCTCTTGAGGGGATGCCCGTTGAGTGGGCGTATGACTACTCCCGCGCGAATGAGGTGGCGTTATGAGCTTCCACACCCCACCGCCGAAACAACCCCAGAGAGAAGTTCTGCCCACTTATGCCGCACGTGACCTGACGGATGGCGGCGGATTGGCACAGATTGTGCTGGAAGATCAGACATACACCCTGCGGATCACGCGGGCTGGGAAGCTGATTCTTACAAAATGAACAGCGCTCAGCAAAAACGGGGTGCCGCGCCAGTGGGCTATCTGGCAGAGCTGGATGGGATTGAGGCCGCTTCGGTCATTTATCTCCGCCTGTGGTCGGATGGTCAAGAATCGCGCCAAAAAGTGCTGAATGATTTTTCAATGGGTTTGGGGGGCGCGCAGGCGCGCAATGCCATCAAGTCCTTTCAGCAGCTTTGCAGCCTTTGCGGCACCCATGGACGCAGGCCCCTGATGCGCCATTCGGTTGAATGTAAATGTCTGGGCGCGGATGAATCCTGCTTCGCCAATTTTATTGCAGCAGCAGCAGAAGGCGCCCGTGAAGACGCCATGTTGTTCGCTACCCTTCTTGTGCGCGTTGATATGGCGCCGGTTGTCACAGCCTGTGCTGTTGATTTTGGCCTTGCGCTGAAGCGGATGCGTCTAAGTGCGCCACGAGAGATCGCCCTAACCAATTTTCAACCAACTGTACTTCACTAATAGGACCTTCCGATGAAACACACCAAACTTTTGACAACAGTGGCCGCCTTGGCGCTGGCTTCCCCTGCTTTTGCGGTCGAGAAGGCAGATGTTGTTAGCACGTATGCCGACATTGCAGCCGCTGAGTATCAAGACAGCCTGATCACAGCGCAACGTTTGCAGGCCGCCGTGACAGATTTGGTGTCCGCACCGACAGCAGAAAAACTGAGTGCCGCGCGTGACGCTTGGCTGGCCGCGCGCGTGCCTTACCAGCAAACCGAAGTCTTTCGTTTCGGCAATGCGATTGTGGACGATTGGGAAGGCAAAGTGAACGCTTGGCCGCTGGATGAAGGGCTGATCGATTATGTCGACAGCAGCTATGGTGGCCCGTCAGATGAAAACGAACTGGCAGCCCTGAACATTGTGGCCAGCCCGATGTTTAAGCTGTCAGGCGCCGATGTAGATGCATCCTCCATCACGCCTGCCTTGCTGTCTGACACGTTGCACGAAGCAGACGGCGTTGAGGCAAATGTGGCCACTGGTTACCACGCGATTGAGTTCTTGTTGTGGGGGCAGGATCTGAACGGCCACGGCACTGGCGCTGGCAGCCGCGCATGGACAGATTACGCTGCGGGTGCGGCGTGCACGAATGCAAATTGCGACCGCCGCGGTGAATATCTGCAGGCGGCAACAGATCTGCTGGTGAGCGATCTGGAATGGATGGCGTCTCAGTGGGTTGAGGGCGGCGATGCGCGCACCGAGCTGACAGCGGACGCAGATGCGGGTCTGGCAGCAATGCTGACAGGCATGGGATCGCTTTCCTATGGTGAGCAAGCAGGCGAGCGTATGCGTCTGGGTCTGATGCTAAACGACCCAGAAGAAGAGCATGACTGTTTCTCTGATAACACCCACAACAGCCACTATTTCGATGGTCTGGGTGTGCAAAACGTCTATCTGGGCGAATATGTGCGCGTTGACGGCACGCTGGTGTCCGGCCCGTCGCTGGCCGATCTGGTGGCTGAAGCGGACGCGGCGTTGGATGTTGAAATGCAAGGCAAATTGAGCACCACAATGAGGGCGCTTGGCCGCATCAAAACCGCCGCCGAGGCAGGCTTTGCTTATGACCAAATGTTAGAGCGCGGCAATGCGGGCGGCGAGGCCTTGGTCATGGGCGGTGTGAACGGTCTGATCGATCAAACCCGTTCTATTGAGCGTGTTGTAAAGACGCTGGGTCTGGATGACATCGCATTTGAAGGCTCGGACAGCCTCGATGATCCAAACGCAGTTTTCCAATAAAACGACCCTCTGGGTTGGCCTGCGGGCCAGCCCAATTTGACCAGTACCAAACCAAGATCTCAGGATAAAATAATGAAAAAGACGGCACTTACGACGGGGCTTTATGCTGTTGCCCTGCTCGGAAGCACAGGCGCCTATGCGCAAGAAACAGGCTTTGCGTGGGAAGGCAGCATTGAGATCGGCATCGATAGCACTGTGGATGCAGACGATTCCGCAGCAGAGCTGACGGATACATATGTTTCAATTGAAGTCGCATTCGAGGCGGCATTCACGGATCGTTTCGGCGCCTTTGGTACATTGTCGCTGGAATCTGTGACCGACGCAGAAGACGACCGCGCCTTTGAAGATCTAGGGATCTATGTGGGCGAATTGGGCCTGAGCTATGCCTTTGGTGATACCGTTGTGAAGGCTGGTAAGATTAGCCCGACCTTTGCTGTTGCTTGGGACGAAGCGCCGGGTTTCTACGGCACAACGCTGGCAGAAGACTATGAGCTGAGCGAAGCAATTGGCGTAAGCGTTGACACACCTGTTGGCGCGGGGGGCGGTGTTTTGTCCTTTGCTGCGTTTTATGCCGATGACACATTTCTCAGCGACAGCGTGGGAACACGCCGTGGGCGCAACTCTGCCGATGATGGTGGCGTGGGCAACACAGGCCAGCTGAACAACTTTGCCCTGCAATATACACAAGAATTTGGTGATACGACCGCATGGGTCGGCGCCCGCATTCTGTCGGCTGGCGAAGGCGATCTGAAGGATGAAACCGGTTTTGTGACGGGTCTGACCCATGACTTTGGAAACGGTTTCAACATGATCGGTGAGCTGGCCTTTTTCGACGGGGCGGGCGGCACGGATGAGGATGCGACCTATGTCACCTTGGGGGGCGCATATTCGGTTGATGATTGGACCTTCTCGGCGGCAACAACCCTTATCGATGTGGAAGGCGGCACGGATAGCATGATCGCACTGGGTGTGGATCGCGCGATTAACGATGCGCTGGAAGTCAACTTTGGTCTGGCGCGTTTTGACGTTGGCGGCGAAAAATCCACAGCTTTGGGTATTGCTGCCGTCTATTCCTTCTAGGAGCTTATGATGATTGTCTGCCACTGCCAAAACATCACTGATCACGACATTCATGCCGCGATTGACTGGATGCGTGCGGCGGATGGGCAGACAATTATTACGGCAGGAAAACTATACCGCGCATTGGGAAAGGCCGCAGATTGCGGCGGGTGCATGCCCTTGTTTATTGATACAATGCGCGCCAACACCAACATGGAAGTCCCCATGGAACTCCGCAATTTGAGACGCGGACAAACACAGGAAACCCCTTATGAACGGCGACAAAAAAGTAATCGCGTACCTTAATGACGCATTGCGCAGTGAATTAACTGCGGTGAGCCAATACTGGCTGCACTACAGGATGCAAGAAGACTGGGGTCTTGGTCACATGGCCAAAAAATCCCGTGAAGAAAGCATCGAGGAAATGAACCATGCAGACACGCTGATCACGCGTATCTTGTTTTTGGGCGGCCATCCAAATCTGCAAAAACTCGACCCTTTGCGCATTGGCCAAACCCCCAAGGAAACGCTTGAATGTGATCTGGCGGCCGAACATGGTGCGCGTGATCTGTACATGGAGGCGCGTAAGTACTGCGAAGAGGTGGGCGATTACGTGACCAAAAACATCTTTGAGCAATTGCTGACCGACGAAGAAGGGCATATCGACTTTCTTGAAACACAGCTGGATCTGGTAGCCAAACTTGGTGAAGAAAAATATGCACTTCTTAACGCGTCAAAAATGGATGAAGCTGAGTAAGCTGACATCGGTCGCAGCAATTGTTGCAACAGGTGCCGTCTCTGGCGGTATCGCGGCGGCTGATGATCTGGGTGATCCGCATCTCAATGTGATCCCCAGAACAGCACAAGAAGCGGCGCGGATCGCGAAAGTGACCGCGCGCGCAACCGATTTCAGCAAGCCGCAGAAATTCGAAGAGCGCCCAGGCGGTGCGGCAACAGTGCGTGCGCGCAAAGATGCGGATGCGTTTTCGCAGGCGTCGGGTAATATTTCGTTTGAAAACGAGCTGAACTTCAAAGTTGGCAACGGGTTGTTCCGCAAGGTTTGGGTGTCGTCGCCATCCTCTACGCTGGCCTCTGATGGGCTGGGGCCGCTGTTTAATGCGCGCTCGTGCCAGCGCTGCCATATCAAAGACGGGCGCGGCCATCCGCCCCAGAACGCAGACGATACCGCAATTTCCATGTTTTTGCGCGTCTCCATCCCCCAGCAACCTGAGGACGCGATCGCCGAGATCGAAGGCTATCTGGCGACATCTGCTGATCCAAATTATGGCACGCAATTACAAGATTTCGCAGTGCAGGGCCATGCGGCTGAATATAAGCTGGGCATCTCCTACACCGAAGAGATCGTGACACTGGCCGATGGCACAGAGGTCTCTTTGCGGCATCCAACATACACCGCAGAAAACCTCGGGTATGGTCCGTTGCACAAAGACGCAATGCTGAGCCCGCGTGTCGCCAACCAGATGATCGGGTTGGGCCTGCTCGAGGCCATTCCAGCGGCGGATATTCTTGCGGCTGCCGATCCTATGGATGCGGATGGGGACGGGATTTCAGGACGTGCCAGCATCGTATGGTCCAAGGTGTTTGACAGGCCCGTTTTAGGTCGTTTCGGACATAAGGGCGGCAATCCGTCGATCATTGAGCAATCCGCAGCGGCCTTTGCAGGAGATATCGGTATTTCTAACCCGATCGTGACGGCGGCATCAGGCGAATGCACAGCGCAGCAAACGGACTGTATAAGCGCCGTGCACGGCGACGGGGATGCCCGCAGGTTTGAGATCGACGCGGAAGGGCTGGATCTGGTGACCTTCTACAGCCGCAACCTTGGCGTTCCTGCACGGCGCGGCGTGGATGATCCGCAGGTTTTGGCGGGTAAGAAAGTGTTCTATGACACGGGCTGCACCGCCTGCCACACGCCGAATTTTGTGACCAACCGCCTGAAAGATCAGCCTGAACAGAGCTTTCAGTTGATCTGGCCTTTCACGGATATGTTGTTGCATGACATGGGGCCAGAGCTGGCCGATAACCGTCCCGAGGGGCGTGCCTCGGGCCGTGAATGGCGCACGGCGCCGCTCTGGGGTGTTGGGCTGACCCAACAGGTGAGTGGCCACAGCAATTTGCTGCACGATGGCCGCGCGCGTTCTATCCTCGAGGCGGTTTTATGGCACGGTGGCGAGGCTGCCGCGCAACGCCAAAGAGTAGTGGATTTGCCGACACAAGACAGGGAAGCGTTGATCGCTTATTTGGAGAGCCTATGAAACTGTTCACCTTTCTAGCGGCATGCTCGGTGGTGCCAGTTGCCGTTTGCGCGCAAACGGGGCCCGAGATCATTGCGCAAACGGTTGCGGGGCATATTTTGCCCCGCTTTGAGGCGCTGGAGCAGTCTGCTGCCGAATTGGCGCTGGCAGCGCAGCAAGACTGCACCGCGTCATCGGAACCTCTGCGCGCGGCCTACGGGCAAGCCTTTGATGCATGGATCGCGGCCAGCCATTTGCGGTTCGGTCCAACAGAAGTGGACGACCGCGCCTTTGCGCTGGCTTTCTGGCCAGACAGCCGCGGGGTGACACCGCGGTCTTTGGCGGGGCTGATTGCGGATCAGGACGATGTCGTTGCATCGGCTGAAAGCTACGCACAGGTATCTATTGCGGCGCGGGGGTTTTATGCGCTGGAATTCTTATTGTTTGACGCGGCGTTGATGACGCAAGGGGATACAACCTATCACTGCACTTTGGTGCAGACGGTCACCGCGGATATCGCCGCGACCAGTACGGCCATTTCCCAAGACTGGCAAGTCAGCTATGCGCCTCAGCTGTTGGACTTCGCCGCCTATGACACGTACCGCAGCGAAGAAGAGGTGCTGCAAGAGCTGTTTAAGGCCCTGAATACCGGACTGGAATTCACAGCGGAAACACGGCTGGGGCGCCCGCTGGGCACCTATGACCGCCCCCGTCCAAAACGCGCTGAGAACTGGCGCTCTGGGCGCTCTTCGCACAATATTGCCCTCAGCCTAGAGGCATTGGGGGATTTGGCCGCACAGCTGGCTGTGAATGACCCTGATCTGGCCGCAAGGCTGGCCAAAGCGGTGGCAAAAGCCCAATCGCAGCTGGCTGATTTTGCGGATCCGGCCTTTGCCAGCATTACTGATCCACAAAGACGGTTCAAACTGGAGGTGATCCAGCAATCCGTCACCGCCATTCGGGATCTCACCCGCGCGGAGCTTGGCCCAACGCTGGGGGTTGCGGCAGGGTTTAACGCGCTGGACGGTGACTGATATGCACAGCAGTCGGCGGCGTTTCCTCGGAGGGTTGCTGGCAGCAGGGGCGGTGCCAGTCCCCACATGGGCAGATGCGGGCGCGCCTGCATTTGTGTCAGCCGCTGGCAGGCCTGATGGATCGTTTGTGCTGTGCGGCATCGCGCGAACGTTGGATATTGTTTTTGAGATACCACTTCCCGCAAGGGGGCATGCGGCTGCGGCCCACCCCACCCGCCCAGAGGCCGTCGCCTTCGCCCGCCGACCGGGAACCTTTGCCGTGGTCATCAATTGTGTGACAGGTGCCGCGAAAGCACGGCTGGAAGCACCTGACGGGCGGCATTTCTATGGTCATGGCGCGTTCTCGCAGGGGGGGGATATCCTCTATACAACCGAGAACGACTATGAGGCTGGGCGCGGCCGTATTGGCATCTGGGATGTGGCAGGGGGGTACCGCCGCATTGGCGAATTTGACAGCGGCGGCATCGGCCCGCATGAGATCAAACGCTTGCCGCATTCCGACACGCTTGTGGTGGCGAATGGGGGCATTGATACGCATCCAGATTCTGGGCGGGCAAAATTGAACATCCCAACCATGCAATCCAACCTCAGCTATCTCGAGGGGGGACGGGTTGTCGAAACTGCTGGCCTGCCGCGCGCGCTGCAAAAGAACTCCATCCGTCATCTGGCGGTGGCCCAAGACGGCACAGTGGCCTTTGGCATGCAGTGGCAAGGCGAAGGGGCCGTGGGCGCGCTGGTAGGGCAGCACAGGCGCACAGAGGCGTTGGCGCTGATTGCAACAACCCCAGAGCAAGCGCGCGCGCTGGATGGCTACATCGGCAGCGTTGCCTTTACGGCGGACGGCGCACGCATTGCGGCGACATCCCCGCGCGGCAACCTGCTGCACCTCTATGGGGCCGCGCAGGGCGTGTTGGAGGCTGCTGTGGACATCGAAGACGTCTGCGGTGCGGCCCCCTTGGAAGAGGGCTTTGTCGTCACCTCTGGTACAGGCGGAATCGCCCGTATTGCAGGCGCGCAAAACCAGCAGAGCAGATTTGCCAAATATGCGTGGGATAATCATCTGGTTGCGATTTGATTGGGTCCAACACCCGCCGCAACGCCGGCCTTCGCATCCCAATTATTTGAAACACCCTAAGTCAATTTCACGATCATTTTATGTGCCATCAAGGCATCAATATTAGCGATATACTGTAGGGGAATGTGGCAGCCCGTAGGGGAGTCGAACCCCTCTTTTCAGGTTGAAAACCTGACGTCCTAACCGATAGACGAACGGGCCACACTGTGTGTGCCGTTCTCTAAGGAATACCTAGGAATGGCGCAAGTCGAATTTTGATTTTTCTTTCATTTTTTTGAATTTTATACGCGCGCGGCGTCTTCAAGCCTTAGCTGAACGGTTTGGCGGCCCTGCCATGTATTCACATCCAGTCGACCAGCCAGATGAAAATGCGCACCGTTGTGGGATTCTAGTGCTGGTCCTAGGGCAGAATCGTAAGCGCCAAAGCAAATTGCGTCCAACCGCTTGCCCAGACCATCGCCAAAACTGACCTTCAGGTGGCTTTCGCCAACGCGGCGCGCGGAAAAGATTCGCATATCAGCAAAAACATAGCGTGGCGCAGCGGCACCGGCGCCAAAGGGACCGGCTGATTCGACTGCTTGGGTCAGCTCGACACTGGCGGCGGCGGGCATGAGCATCCCGTCGAGGCGCAGATCAGACGGGCCGCGCAGGTGCGCGCCTTGTTTTTCCAGCTGCGCGGTGAGGGCGGCCATGGCCTCTTCCAGCTTGCCTTCCTCAACGGTGAGGCCCGCGGCCATTTTGTGACCGCCCCCTTTCAGCAGCACGCCCTGCATAGCGAGCTTTTGAATACAGGCGCCCAGATCAACGCCTGTGACCGAACGGCCCGACCCTTTGCCGATGCCATTGTCCAATCCGATGACGACAGCGGGGCGACCTGTGGCCTCTTTCAGGCGCGATGCCACGATCCCCACAACGCCAGGGTGCCAACCATCGCCAGCCGCCCAGACCAATGCACCATCGGTGCCGCGTTCTTCGGCTTGGGCCAAGGCGCTGGCGCGCACGGCGTTTTCTACCTCGCGGCGTTCGGTGTTTAGGGCGTCTAGACGTTCGGACAGGGCTGCGGCCTCGTGTGGATCATCTGTGGCCAACAAGCGCGCACCCAGATCAGCTTTGCCAACGCGACCGCCAGCGTTGATGCGCGGCCCCAACATAAAGCCAAGGTGATAGGCGGCGGGGGCGGTATCCATCCGCGCCACATCAGACAGCGCCGAGATGCCCACACGGTCGCGGCGGCCCATGACGGTCAGGCCTTGGCGTACAAAGGCACGGTTCACGCCGATCAGCGGCGCGACATCGGCCACGGTGGCCAGTGCCACCAGATCCAGCATGGCCATCAGATCGGGGCCTTTGACGTTTTCGCCGCGCAATTGACGGCCTGCCTCAACCAGCATCAAGAACACAACTGCTGCAGCGCACAGATGCGCCAGCGCGCCGTCTTCGTCCTGACGGTTGGGATTTACCACGGCCAGACAGTCGGGCAGGGTTTCTCCGCCCAAATGGTGATCCAGCACAATCACATCCGCGCCTTTTGCAGCGGCGATGGGATCGTGGGACAGGGTGCCGCAATCGACGCAGATGATCAGGTCATGTTTTGCAGCCAAATCTGCCATGGCCTCATCATTGGGGCCGTACCCTTCGTCAATGCGGTCGGGGATATACAGGGTTGCCTCGCGGCCCATTTGGCGCAGCCAGACTAGCAATAAGGCCGCAGAGCTGCCGCCATCGACGTCATAATCTGCAAAAATAGCAATGCGCTGGCGTTTTTTTACCGCTTCTAGGAACCGCGTCGCGGCGGTTTCCATGTCGCGCAAGGAGCGCGGATCAGG
>JBDVSG010000181.1:0-6389 GCA_039967155.1 Sulfitobacter sp.
CTCGGGCAAGACCAATCTCTGCACCGCGATCCGCGCGACGCAGGGCAAGGGCCTGATGCCGGACGGCACGAGCCGGTTCAGCTACAAGGGCAAGACCATCTACCATTATATGGGCTGTTCGACGTTCTCGAACTTCACCGTCCTGCCGGAAATCGCGGTTGCGAAAATCCGCACCGACGCGCCCTTCGACAAGGCCTGCTATGTCGGTTGCGGTGTGACGACGGGCGTGGGCGCGGTGACCAATACGGCCAAGGTTCAGGTCGGTGACAATGTCGTCGTGTTCGGCCTTGGCGGCATCGGCCTCAACGTGCTGCAGGGCGCGAAGATGGCGGGCGCCGACAAGATCATCGGCGTCGATATCAACAACTCCAAGAAGGAATGGGGCGAGAAATTCGGGATGACGCATTTCGTCAATCCGAAGGAGACCCAGGATGTGGTCGCGCATCTCGTCGAGCTGACCGATGGCGGCGCGGACTATTCCTTTGACTGTACCGGCAATACCGATGTGATGCGTCAGGCGCTGGAATGCTGCCATCGCGGCTGGGGTACCTCGATCATTATCGGCGTGGCCGAGGCCGGCAAGGAAATCAGCACACGGCCCTTCCAGCTGGTGACTGGACGCAACTGGCGCGGCACGGCCTTTGGCGGCGCGAAAGGGCGCACAGACGTGCCAAAGATCGTGGACTGGTACATGGGCGGCAAGATCGAAATCGACCCGATGATCACCCACAAACTGACCTTGGACCAGATCAACGAAGGCTTTGATTTGATGCACGAAGGCAAATCAATCCGCGCCGTCGTCGAATTCTAACCCCGATCCTTGCGGATCGTGAAGTCAAATTGAGGGACCGTCTGGCGATGCCAAGGCGGTCCTTTTTCTGTAAGGCAGTCCTTTTTGGGCGCTTGTCTCAGCTTTTGTATGCGATGGCGGCTTCTAGCATGTAGCGCAACTGATGCTCATATTCTGGGCTGTCATGCGGGGCGAGACCGCCCAGATGCAGTGTTTTCTCCGCAATACCGACACCGAGGATCACGCTCATGAAGAGGGCGGCTGGCGTCGGGGCGCCCAAAATTGTTTCCAACACCGATTGCAATTGATCATTTTGCCTGTCGCGCACCAATGCGCCGACCTCTTCATCCTGTGCGTTCATCAGCAATAAATGCAGGATCGACACAGTGCCCCTGTCGTGGGTGTGGTCGGTAAACAGCGCAACAGTAAGGTCGACCAGCTCTGCTGGTGAGGAGACATGAGGCAGATCAAATGCGCCGTCTAGGGTCGCTTCGAATAGGCCTTGCTTGCCACCAAAATAGCGCGAAACCAGCGCTACATCCACGCCAGCCGCCGTTGTGATCTGGCGCAAAGACACGTTTGAATAGCCGTAGCGCCAAATAAATTCCCGCGCATGGGTTACCAATTTTTCCTGAGTTACGCGTGCTTTGTTCATGCGTTCTGTCTACGCTGTGATGGAATTTTGTCAATGGGCGTTGACAGAATGGGAATAGAGGTTATGTCTTAAGTCAACAGCTGTTGATTTTTGTCAAAAGGCAAAATCAGCCCAGCACTGGATAGAGGGAACGATTATGCAGTTAACTGTAAACGGCAAAGCCCACGAGGTTGATGTTGAGGACGATATGCCCCTGTTGTGGGTTTTGCGCGATGAATTGGGCGTCACGGGCGTGAAATATGGCTGCGGCGTTGCGCAATGCGGGGCCTGCACGGTACATGTCGACGGTGTGGCAGTGCGGTCGTGTCAACTGTCTGCGGGCGATGTTGATGGTGACATCACCACCATCGAAGGTTTGGGCACCCCCAACAGCCTGCATGCGGTGCAGCAGGCTTGGGTCACGCATCAGGTGGCACAATGCGGTTACTGCCAATCGGGACAAATCATGCAGGCGGCCAGCTTTCTTGACCTGAACGCAAATCCTACGGACACTCAGATCGACGAAGCGATGAGCGGGAATTTGTGCCGTTGCGGGACCTATCCGCGCATCCGTGCTGCGGTGAAAACCGCCGCTGTCAAATTGCAGGAGGGCTAAGCCATGGGTCGTATTAAAACTATTGCGCGGCGGTCTTTTTTGATTGGATCAGCTGCGATCGTGGGGGGCGTCGCCTTTGGCGCTTATATGGTAAAACGGGACCTCGAAAACCCGCTGCAGGCGGATGCTGCAGAAGGGGATGCGGTGTTTAACCCTTGGGTGAAAATCAATGCGGATGGGATCACCTTAATCACGCCACATACGGATCTGGGGCAGGGGGTCACCAACATGCAGGCGATGCTGATCGCTGAAGAACTGGATGTGGATCTGGATCAGATCACGACCACTCCTGGCGTGCCGGCCGCCGCTTACTACAACACGGCCCTTGCGGATGAAGCCGTTCCGTTTCGGTCAAATGACACCAGCTTTGCGGCTGAGACGCTGCGCGGCGGAATGGGCGCTGTGATGAAGCTGTTGGGTGCTCAGGTCACAGGGGGATCCAGCTCGGTTTCGGACAGTTTTGACAAACTGCGCCAAGCAGGTGCTGTCGCCCGTGAGACCCTGAAAAAAGCAGCCGCCTTGGAGGCAAATGTAGATGTCGCGCTGCTGGGCACGCAGCGCGGGGCGGTCGTGCTGCCGGATGGCGCGCGGATTGAATATACAGCTTTGGCGGCGCGGGCCGCCACCACGGAACCGGCGTCGGACGTGCCATTGCGCGACCCGTCAAGTTGGCGATTGATCGGTAAAGAAAAGCAACGGTTGGATATCGTCGCAAAGTCTACCGGCACCCAAACCTACGGCATTGATCTGGCGGTTGAGGGGATGGTCCATGCTTCGGTTCGGATGAACCCGCGCAAGGGCGCGCCAATGCTGGGGTATGACGCGACAGCTGCCGAAGGCATGCGTGGTGTGCAGCGGATCATCGGGCTGCCCAATGGTGTGGCGGTGGTTGCCGATAACACATGGCGGGCATTTCGTGCGCTGGAAGAAATTGAATTTGATTGGGCAGATGCGCCTTATCCCGCCGAACAAGAAGACCATTGGGCGGCAGTTGCAGCTTCGTTCACACCCGCGCATCTGGACAAAGTGTGGCGCCATGACGGGGACGTCGATGCCGCCCTGAAAGGCGCTGATACCTTCGCCGCAGAATACCGCGCACCCTATGTGGCCCACCAACCGCTAGAACCGTTGAACGCGGTTGTGACAGTGACGGATGAGCGGGTCGATATCTGGATGTCGCATCAGTTACCGCGATTTGTGCAGCAACGCGTCGCCGCAAAGCTGGACATGAAGGCCGACCAAGTATTCCTTCACAATCAATATGCTGGCGGCAGTTTTGGCCATCGGCTTGAATTTGACAACATCGACGTGGCTGTTGATATTGCGCGCGAAATGCGCGGAACCCCTGTCAAACTGACCTTCCGCCGCGAAGAAGACTTTGCCCAAGATTATAACCGTCAAATCGGCATGGCGCGGGGGCGCGGGGCCTACCGCGATGGCAAAGTGACGGCTTTGGATTTGGATATCGCAACGGTTTCTGCGGCGCGGTCTCAATCGGGGCGGTTGGGCGCACCGCTGCCTGGACCGGATGTGCAAATTGCTGCTGGTGCGTGGAATATGCGCTACAATGTGCCTGATCTTCGGGTGCGTGCCTATGCGGTCCCAGAACTGGCGCCGACCTCTTCTTGGCGTTCGGTGGGGGCCTCTTCCTCGGGTTTCTTCGCAGAGAGTTTTCTGGACGAACTCATCCATGCTGCAGGGGCAGACCCGATGGCCGAGCGGTTGCGCTTGGTGAATGATCCCGATGCGCGTGCAGTGTTAGAGGCTGTCGCGGAGATGTCGAATTGGGACAGCCCTCTTGGTCCGCGCAAGGGGCGCGGCGTGGCGTTGGTGACGTCCTTTGGGGTGCCCGTCGCCGAGGTGGTTGAGGTCACCGCAACCGATGATGGCATCAAGATCGACCATGTTTGGGTCGCAGCCGAAGTTGGACAGGTCATCGATCCTGTGACTTTTGAAAATGTCGTTGCGGGCGGTGTGGTCTGGGGGTTGGGCCATGCCATGAATTCGGAAATTACTTATTCAAACGGCGCGGCTGAACAGGAAAACTATTATGCGGCAGAGGGCATGCGTTTGCACCAATGCCCAATCATCGAGCTGCGCGCGTTAGAAAATAATCCAACCGTGCGCGGGATAGGAGAGCCGCCAGTGCCGCCCGCGGCCCCAGCCTTGGCCAATGCGATTTTTGCCGCTACGGGCACACGTTTACGCGAGATGCCGTTCTTCAAGACGGTGGATTTTGTGTGAAGGTGCTTGCCTGCCTTATGATGGTTGGCCTGTTTCCTGTGGGGGTATCCGCGCAGGAGGCAGGCCATGCCGCATGGGGGCGCATCTATGAGGTTATTTCGCACCCTCGGTGTACGAATTGCCATGTGGGTGAAGACGGCAGGCCTGCTTGGGCGGGGTTGAATTATGGGGCAGGGCGCTTGCACGGGATGAACATCGTCGCCGGAGAGAGCCGCATCGGTGCAGAAAACATCCCCTGTCGGACCTGCCACATCGGCGCCGAAGGGCCAAATGATGTCGCCCATGCTGCACCGCAAGTGGATGACGCATGGCGTTTGCCGCCCGTTGAGATGGCATGGCGCGGCAAGACCAGCGCCCAGGTCTGTGCGCAACTTCGAAATCCGGACACCAACGACGGTTTTGAATTGGCAGACCTTGTTGAGCACGTGCGCACCAGCGCATTTGTCCGTTTTGGATTTGCCCCAGGTGCTGGGCGTATGCCAGCGCCTGGATCCGTTGCCGCGTTGGCCCAGGATTTGCAAGAATGGGGCGCCGCTGGCATGCCCTGTGTCGGTGATTAATCATCCTGCAAGAGACTGTTTGTATTCATCTTGGCTATTCGGCTTGACGATTTTTTCAAGGTGGAATATCTGTGCAGTCGAAGCGGGTGTTGTGTAATGGTTAAGACCTCAGTTTTCCAAACTGAAGATAGGGGTTCGATTCCCCTCACCCGCTCCAAAACCTCCTGACAAAAAACAATGCGACCTTGTAACGCTTGACCCCAGTGAATGTGCGCGCCAGAAAGCGCTGCAGCATTTATCAAAGGACAACGCATGGCCGATCATTCCACGCCCCCCCCATCGGCCACAGAAGAGCGCGCCAGATCGCGCCGCATCGGTGTGCTGAAAGCGCTGCTGCCCTTTTTACTGCCTTACCGTTCGCTGATGATTGGTGCCTTGGTTGCTTTGGTCGCCACGGCATTGATTTCGTTGGCTTTGCCGCTGGCTGTGCGCCGTGTGGTGGACAACTTTGAAACTGGCGAAAGCGCATTGCTGGATCATTATTTTCTCGCCGCCCTTGCGATTGCAGGCCTTTTAGCGATGGGATCGGCATTGCGATATGCGTTGGTTACACGGCTGGGCGAACGGGTTGTTGCGGACATTCGCAAGGCGACATTTGACCGTGTGATCGGCATGAGCCCCGTCTTTTATGAACGCATCATGACAGGCGAAGTCCTGAGCCGGATCACCACGGATACGACCCTAATTCAAAGCGTGATCGGCTCCTCGATCTCTATTGCATTGCGGAATTTTCTGACCTTTTTGGGGGGGCTGGTATTGATGCTGCTGACCTCTGCCAAATTGGCGGGATTGGTGCTGCTGATTGTGCCTGCGGTTGTTTTGCCCATCTTGTTTCTGGGGCGCCGATTACGGGTGCTTAGCCGTGAAAATCAGGACTGGATCGCCGCCTCGTCTGGTAATGCATCCGAGAGCCTGAGTGCGGTGCAAACGGTGCAGGCTTTTACCCATGAAAATGCCAGTCGCGCACAGTTTGAAAAAATGACGGAAAGCTCCTTTGATGCGGCCCGCCGCCGGATCCGCACGCGGGCATTTTTGACTGCGATTGTGATTTTTTTGGTGTTCACTGGGATCGTTGGCGTTTTGTGGATTGGCGCGCGCGATGTGCGTGCGGATACAATGACGGTCGGCGCTTTGGTGCAGTTTGTGATCTATGCGGTCATGGTTGCAGGGGCGGTTGCGGCCTTATCTGAAATTTGGTCTGAGTTGCAGCGCGCCGCAGGCGCGACAGAACGTCTTGTGGACCTCCTCGAGAGCCAAGACCCCGTGACAGACCCCGCCAACGCCCAAACGCTGCCCGTCCCCGTTCAGGGCCACATTCGTTTTGAAGACGTTGGTTTTAACTATCCCGCACGCCCGGATGCAGCCGCGCTGGACGGTGTGACACTGGATATCAAGCCAGGAGAAACCATCGCCTTTGTCGGGCCATCAGGGGCGGGCAAAACGACCATTATCCAAATGATTTTGCGCTTTTATGACCCGCAAACGGGGCGCATTACCTTTGACGGTGTTGATCTGCGCGGCATGGACCGCGATGCCTTCCGCCAC
>JBDVSG010000182.1:0-26520 GCA_039967155.1 Sulfitobacter sp.
CATTGACCGCATTGGCCGCCACGCCAGCTGCTGCGTTGGCTGATACCACAGGACTCCGCGTTGGCGGCACCGCCACCCCTTTTACTGCGCAGACCGTGGCCCAGCGCGCCCGCACTTTGGCCGCGAAACCCTATGCCCCACGGACAGCCGTTCCCGCGGCGTGGCAGAACCTGAGTTATGATCAATATCGCAAAATCAAATTCAATGCGGGTAATGCGCTTTGGCAAAACACCAACCGCCCCCAGCGGCTGGATACTTTTCCTACGGGCCTTTATTTTCCGCAGGCGGTCGAGATTAATATCGTTGAGGATAACACCGCAAACCAGTTGATTTTTGATCTGGATGTTTTCGACACGGATGACACGCTGCCCGACCTGCCCCTAGACGAAAATGTGGGCTATTCTGGTTTGCGCTTGCGGGCGGATCTTTTGAAAAACGGCCAGTATACTGAATACGCTGTTTTCCAAGGTGCCAGCTATTTCCGCGGCATTGGCACGGGGGAGACATATGGGTTGTCCGCGCGCGGGCTTGCGCTGAAAACGGGCGATCCGATGGGCGAAGAGTTCCCAGATTTCACCGCCCTTTGGGTTGAGACGCCTGATCCTTCCGATATGTCTGTCACGGTTCATGCATTGATGGACAGCCCCAGTTGTTCAGGTGCATTCCGCTTTGAGATCACCCACGGCGATGTTTTGGATATGGAGATCGAGGCGACCCTGTTTGCCCGCAATGACCTGCCCCATGTCGGGATTGCACCGCTGACTTCGATGTTTTTGTTTGATGCAAAAGACCGCGCGCGTTTCTCGGATTTTCGGCCCAATGTTCACGATAGCGACGGGTTGCTGATCCACAATGGCGGCGGAGAGGTCATTTGGCGGCCTTTGGCAAACCCGACGACCCTGCAGATCAGTGCCTTTGGCGACCACAACCCGAAAGGGTTCGGCCTGATGCAGCGCAAGCGTGAATTCGGCGATTTTAATGATCTTGAGGCCCTCTATCATAACCGCCCGTCAGTTTGGATCACTCCGCGTGGGGACTGGGGGGCGGGCGCCGTGACATTGGTTGAAATCCCCACTGACCTAGAGATTTATGACAATATCGTCGCTTATTGGCGCCCAAACACGCCGATCTTAGCGGGCAGCACGCATGAAATGCGCTATCGCCTGCAATGGGGGGCGGATCCCTCGCCACCTGCACATGATCTGCTGGCCGTGCAAAACACAGCGATTGGCGGGCGTCCCGAAGGCGGTTTGGTCATGGTTATCGATTTCGACAATGGCGATGCGGTGCCAGAAAATCTGAACGACATACAGATCATCCTGCGCAGCAGCCACGGCACCACCACCCCTGGCATCCTGCAGCGCAACCCCGAAACCAATGGGCCGCGCCTTGCCTTTACCTTCGACCCGCAAGAGTCGCGGTATGCGGAATTCCGCGTGCAACTGCGCACCAGTGAAGCACCGCTGAGCGAAGTTTGGCTTTACCGTTGGACCAAAACCACATGAGCGATTTCATGTCCCCCTCCCATATGCCGCCTGCTGCAACATTGCCTGCCCATGAACAGGCGCTCGGCCAAGCACCGGTGCAACAGGTCCCTCCCCCTGCGCCGTCCCGCAATCCGTGGCGTTTGGCAACATTTGTCCCTGCCCTGATCGGCACTGCCATTTTGATGTACGGGATGCATGGGTGGCTGGCCAATGGCGGGATGAGCGGGCTTGAATGGGCCTTGCTAAGCATGATCGGCGCGACCTTTGTTTGGGTCACTCTTTCGGTCAGTACCGTGGGTGTTGCGATTGCTGGTTTGTTGGCGCGCGCGCGCGCGGATGCCCAACCGCATAGTACTGTCGGGGGCATTGATGTGGCGCTATTGGTGCCAATCTATAACGAAGTACCGGCAAGCGTTTTTGGCAATGCCGTCGCAATGCTGCACGATCTTGCTGCGCGGCAAGGGCCGCATCGCTACAGCCTGTTTATCCTTTCAGACACCCGTGATGATAAGATCGCCGCGCTGGAATGGCAGGCGTTTGAAGACCTGCGCGCCAACACCCCTGACGGGTTTAGCGTGCATTACCGCCGCCGCGCATCGAACACCGATAAAAAGGTCGGTAACATCGCCGATTGGACCCGCGGTTGGGGCGCTGCTTTTGAGGGTATGGTGGTGCTGGACGCCGACAGCCTAATGACCGGTCGCGCGATTGAGCGTCTGGCTTCGGAGCTGTCTCGCGACCCGCACGCAGGGCTGATCCAGACGTTCCCGATGTTGATTGGCGCGCAGACGGTCTTTGCACGGCTGCAACAGTTCTCAAACATCGCTTATGGCTGGTTACTGGCCGAAGGTCTGGCCACTTGGGCACACTCAGAGGGGAACTATTGGGGGCATAATGCAATCATCCGCACCCGCGCCTTTGCCGATTGTGCCATGTTACCCCACATGCGCAAAAGACATGGTCAGAGCGAGCTGATCCTGAGCCATGATTTCGTCGAGGCAGGTCTTTTACGGCGCGCAGGCTGGGGTGTTCGCTTCTTGCCACGTGTGACGGGCAGCTTTGAAGAAACGCCCGCCACTTTGATTGACTATGTGATCCGCGACCGCCGTTGGTGCCGCGGAAACCTGCAGCATCTGTCCTTGTTGGGCACAAAAGGCCTGCACCCCGTGTCGCGGTTTCACCTGTTTCACGGCGCGGTTGCTTATCTGCTTAGCCCTGCGTGGTTTTTCTTGCTGATCTTCTGGGCGCTACTGGGCAAGGATTCCGAGACCAATGTGATCCGTTACTTCAATGAAACGAACCCACTTTTCCCCGATTGGCCCCCCGCAATGAGCCATATCGACAGTGCGGTCTTTCTGGTCATCATGTATGCGATGCTACTCACGCCCAAAATTGCAGGTGCAGGCATTATCGCGGCCACGCCAAGTGCGGCGCGGTTGTTTGGGGGCACGTTACCATTCTTGGGCAGTTTCATTGTCGAAGTGGCCCTATCCATCGCCTATGCCCCGATCATGATGATCCAGCAAAGCAAGGCTGTGTTACGCGCCTTCACTACAAAAACCGATGCTTGGGCGCCTCAGTCCCGCGAAGCGCGGCGCCACAGTTGGCTGACCTTAATCACCTTTCACTGGGTGGAAATGGTCTTGGGCGTTTTGTTGCTGTCAGGTCTGCTGGCTGGGCTTATCTCGCTTTGGTTGGTGCCGATTGTGGCCAGCCTTGTGATGGCGGCCCCGCTTTCTGCGCTGTCTGGGGTTCAGATTTCCAAGCGCGCGCCAGCGTTTTTGCGTCTCGATAGCCCCTATACACTGCGCGAGCCAGCCATCGTAAAGCGCGCGATGGTCGAACGTGCGCGGCTGGAGCAAGCTTTGACACCGATGATCACCCCAGCGGAATAGATATCCCTTACAGCCCAACGAAAAACGCCCGCCTGATGTCTCAGGCGGGCGTTTTTCGTCAATGTGTGACGGTTTAGCTTGTGACCTGCTCTCGCAGGATCGACGCCGTAAGCGAGAACATCAAATAGATGCCGCCAAAAATTAGGAACGCCAAAATCGTGTTCTCAAACTTGCGCGGATAACTTGGTTCCTCGCTGGGCAAGGGGCGTACAGCGACGGTCAGATAGCGCACTTGGCGGTTGGCTTCTGTGCGGGCTTGTTCCAGCCCTGTTTGCGCCAGTTGCAGGTTTGTATCGGCATTAACCAGATCCGCCTGTGCAAGCTGCAGCGTAACCGCCTGTTTTGCGAGCGAATTTTGTCCTTCTGTCGCGTTGTTCATACGGTCATTCAGCTGCGCCAGTGCCCCTTCGAGACGGCGCACATCCCCCTGTGCACCTTCCACTTTGGCGCGGTTGGGTCGGGAGTTGTCCAGCAAAGCGGCCAGTTCCAGCTGTTTTTCGATCAGCAAGGTTTCATAGTTCGTGATCTGGGTGCGAATGGCGGCAATCACGGCCTCGGGATCCACGCCGTTTTCAACCTGCAACTCAATCAAACGTTGCTGGGCATCGCGCCGCTGTTGGGTCGCTTTTTGAAAACCGATCTCGGCGTCGGTCATACCACTGTCACGTTTCGCTTGGCTCAGGCTGTTTACGCGTTCCTCAGCATAGGTTATCAGGCTTTCGGAGAAAGTCGTTGCAACCTGAGGGTCCGCCGCGATCACTTCCATGCGGATCACACCCTCTGTCGGGTCATAGCCGATTTTGATGTTCTTTTTATACAGCTTGTAGGCTTCTTCATTTGTCGGCTCGGCTGTCAAACGCTGGATCGCGTCGATGCTGTCATCCGAGAAATGCGTCTTGAACCCTGAATCTTCGTCCAGACGCAGCATCGCATCCTTTGACTGAAGAAAGGCTTGGGTCGCGATACTGTCGGCCGAGTTGGCAAACTGTGTGGGCAACAACCCCCCAAACGGGCTGCTACCGCCCGAACCTTCGTTTTGGATGATCAAGAATTGGCTTTTTGTGGCATACATGGGCGTTGCCACTTGGTAGAAATAATAGCCGGCAAGGAACGTCGGGATCATGACGAAGAACGCCAGACGGACCAGAAGCAGTCCCATTTTCTTGCGGCGGCGTGTGGTGATGTCACGCTGAATTTCCGAGATCTCGCGCATGCGGCGTTCCATCGGGTTCATTTGGTTCAAATCAGCCGATGGCAATGTTTCACGTCCAACCGGAACGGTTTGAGGCAATTGAACGCGGCCAGAACCCGCACCCCCTGATTGGCCCGGCAGCGCGGCCAGTGCATTGCCAGGGCCGCCTTCGTGCTGCGCACCGCCTGCTTGTGGCACCACAAGTTCCAGCATATTGGAGCGTTGAAACGGGTCGATCCCTTTTTGACGCAAAATACGCACCGCGTCGAAATCAGAGGTGGCGGGCAATGCGTGTTTTTGTGCCACGCGCCGCGCCATGCGCAGCTGCCGTCCTGTCAGCCCTTCACGACGGATCGCGTCGATATCTGTCTCGCCCCCGACTTCGGCTGCAGACGCCACTTCGCCTGCGCGCACAGGTTCTTGCGGTGGCGGCGCTGCCCGTTTCGGTTCCGGCGCCTCAACAGGTGCCGGTTTTGCAGCCGCTGCCGGCTTTGCAGCAGGTTTTGCAGCCGGCGTCGCTGCCTCGGTTTCCGCGCTTGGGCTGCGCTTGATGCGGAATTTTCTAGCTTTGGGTTTGGTAGTCATACAACTGTTTCGCTTCTTCCAAGCTGTCAAATACGTTAAGCTGCCCATTCATCAGAACGCCGGCAGTCCGCGCGAATTTTTCTAGCGTTTCCGCCTGATGCGACACGATCACAATGGTCGTGGTGCGCAGGCGTTCTTGCAGGATTTCACCTGCTTTTCGGTTAAACTCGGCATCCGTGGTAGAGGGCATGCCTTCGTCAATGAGATACATATCGAAATCCAGCGCCAACATCAGCGCAAAGGAAAACCTTGAGCGCATGCCTGCCGAATAGGTGCCCAGCGGTTGGTCGAAATATTCACCAAGGCCACATAGCCAACGGCAAAAACTCTCAACATAATCTGGATCAAGACCATAGAGACGCGCAATATAGCGAGCGTTTTCCATTGCGGAAACTTTGCCCACAACACCGCCCATGAACCCCAAAGGAAAGGAAATCTTACAACCGCGTACAATTTCCCCTTCATCAGGTTTTTCCAACCCAGCCATCATGTTGATCAGGGTCGTCTTACCGGTGCCATTTGGCGCAAGAATGCCCATGGAATTACCCAATTCGACGCGAAAAGACACCCGGTCAAGAATGACCTTGTGTTGCGTGCCTGTCCAAAAGGACTTGGATACGTTTCGAAATTCCAGCATTGTGCGCCTGCTCCGGCTCAGTTTGCGTGTTGCGTTATTGCCCCTCTAGCGGTGGCTCATGTTTTATCTATCAGTGCATTTTGGCTATATTATGTCCGATTAGGAAACAAATGTACAATGATCCCAACGGGGAAAATCCGTTTCCGGCACTTTAGATAGGCAATCATGCTATGTTGGCAAATTACGCTCAAGATACCTCCTAAAGCTATATAATTAATATTATATTCGGCTCAACCGCGCCCAAACAGCCCCTTTTTCTTGGACATAGAAATCCGACCCTGAAACCTGTTAAACTGACCCCATGACTGATATTCGCCCCGCCGCGCAGGCCTGCAGGCTTTGCTCTGACCGGTTTGCGGCCACCGCAACAGGCCACCAGCCGAATCCCGTTATCTGGTTTCAACCCTCTGCACGCGTCTTGATCGCAGGCCAAGCACCGGGGATGCGGGTTCATAAATCTGGCAAGCCCTTTTCGGACCCTTCTGGGGATCGTCTGCGCATGTGGCTTGGGCTGACGCCATCCGAATTTTATGACCGCAAGCGCGTTGCGATCCTGCCGATGGCGTTTTGTTTTCCGGGGTATAACGAAAAAGGCAGCGATCTGCCCCCGCCCACGATTTGCGCACGCACGTGGCGAGCAGATGCATTGGCGATGCTGCCCGACATTCGCCTGACCCTGCTGATCGGCGGCCATGCAATGCGCTACCACTTGCCAGATTTTACAACCGTCACCCAAGCGGTCCGCGACTGGGACCAACACCCAAAGGGCGTCTTTGCCTTGCCACATCCCTCGTGGCGCAATACGGGTTGGTTGAAGAAAAACCCGTGGTTCAACGCAGATGTCATTCCCCGCCTGCAGGCCGCCGTAGCTGAGGTAATGTAGATGGAACCGACCCCGCTGGACACAGCCCACGCCGCAATGATCGCAACCCCCGATGATGACACCGCACGCCTGCGGTTTTATGAACGTATGGCCGATGTCGAACTGTACCTACTGCTGGAAGAGGAACCAGTGGGTGACCAGATTAACCCCAAAATACTAGAGACACAGGACGCATCCTACCTGCTAGCTTTTGACCGCGCCCAGCGCCTTGCGGAATATGCGGGGGATGCGGCGGCCTATGTCGCCCTGTCGGGGCGCAACGTGGCCGCCATGCTTGACGCCCAACCGCTGGGCATTGCGTTGAATGTTGATGTGGCGCCCTCGGCCATTTTGCTGCCTGACACTGCGGTGGCATGGCTGCGCGAGACCCTGACCCATGAGGCTGCACAGGTCGAAGCCAAGATCGAAACCGTACTGCCACCCAAAGGATTACCCGAATCCCTGATCGAGGCGATCGACGCAAAGCTCGCCACTGCCACAGGCATGGCCGCAAATGCTTGGCTGGTTGGGATTGAATATGCAGGCGGCGGTCGCGGGCATTTATTGGCCTTTGTCGATGCGATCCCGCGCGCGCAAGACGCGCTGGTGCGCGCCGCCTCAGAGGCTCTGACCTTTTCCGGCATCGAAGCCGGCGCGATGGATGTAGGCTTTTTCAACCACACAGACCCGACCGTTGCAAAACTGATGAAGGTCGGCCTGCGGTTCGATTTGCCGCAAATGGAAACACTACAAAAGACGCCGCGCATGCCGGGCAGCGACCCCGACGCGCCGCCGATCCTGAAGTAACGCGCGATTTATTCCTTTATTGGGGGCGCAGATCACGGGGTGATCACGTCATTGCGAGTTCACGCAGTTGCGAGATGCAAACTTATGAAACCGTGCCTATCTTTCCTACCACAGGGCCACGCCGCCCCCAAATTTTGGAGATTATTATGAACCGCTTCGCCCTTACAATTGCTGCCGCAACGGCCGCGTTCAGCTTTGCAACATCTGCATTTGCTGGTGATCAATATATCGATGAAACAGGTTTTGCCGCTTCGGGGTATGACGTTGTCGCGTATTTCTCATTGAACCAAAACCCAGTTGGCCAGACCCAGCCTACCCCTGTTGAGGGCAGCAAAGCCATCACAGCAGACTATAACGGCGCGACCTTTGCATTTTCTACAGCAGCAAACCGCGACGCATTTGCCGCCAACCCTGAAAAATATGCGCCACAATATGACGGCCACTGCGCCTACGGTGTCGCCAAAGGCGGCAAGGTTCCGGGCAACCCGACCCTATGGCGCATCATTGACGACAAACTCTACCTCAACATCACAAAGAACGTTGTTGGCTTCTGGGAAGAAGACATTCCTGGCAACTTGGAACTGTCCACGGGCAACTGGCCAAGCCTAGAGCCAAAAGCCGCCTCCGAGGCGACAATCCCGCAGTGGACATCGCTTGCGCCACAAAGCTGATCCATAATGCAAGAGGACCCTCCCTCTGGCACAAAAACACCCCGCCGTGTCACCACACGGCGGGGTGTTCTGTTGGGAGTTGCGGTTTTGAGCGGCACGGCGGCTGCACGGTGGTACAACATCGGCGCGGACATCACCAAAGGCACCCTAACGGTACAAGACGCCCACGCCGCAGCCACACAAGGCTCCATCACATTGATCGATATTCGCAGGCCCGATGAATGGGCCCGTACAGGTGTCGGTTTGGGGGCCCTTCCCATCGACATGCGCGATACGGATTTTGTGGCGCAATTGCTGACACATGTGGGCGGCAAAGACGCCCCCATCGCCCTGATCTGCGCCCGCGGTGTGCGATCACGCGGGCTGAGCAAACGGCTGGCCAGCGCAGGCTTCACCCATATCATCGACGTCCCCGAAGGGATGCTGGGGTCTGGTGCAGGGCCCGGATGGCTGGGCGCGGGTTTGCCTGTGACCCCTTCGTGACCATTTGCTCAAACCGCGCCTATGGCCTATAGCGCTGATATGAGCACAAACCCACCAAACCTCCGCCCTGATCTGGCCCCCAAAGCCAAAATTCTAGAGCCAGCCCGTGCAGGCCAGCCGACCATCGGTATGGTGTCGCTGGGCTGCCCCAAAGCACTGGTCGACAGCGAACGCATTTTGACGCGGCTTCGCGCCGAAGGCTATGCGATTTCGCCCGATTATTCAGGCGCGGAAGCCGTGATTGTGAACACATGCGGGTTTCTGGATAGCGCCAAGGCCGAAAGCCTTGATGCCATTGGTGAAGCGTTGAATGAAAACGGCCGCGTGATCGTTACAGGCTGTTTAGGCGCCGAACCTGACTATATTCGCGAACACCACCCCAAGATTCTCGCGGTGACGGGACCGCATCAGTATGAACAAGTGCTGGATGCTGTTCACACGGCCGTGCCGCCCTCACCCGATCCGTTTATTGATCTGCTACCCGCCTCTGGTGTGTCCCTGACACCGCGGCACTTCAGCTATCTGAAGATCTCCGAAGGCTGCAATCATAAATGTAAATTCTGCATCATCCCCGACATGCGGGGCCGCCTGCAAAGCCGTCCCGCCCACGCCGTCATGCGCGAAGCCGAGAAGCTGGTGGAAAGTGGCGTAAAAGAGCTGCTGGTCATCTCGCAGGATACTTCCGCTTATGGCGTTGACATCAAACACGCCGAAGACCGCGGCCACCGCGCCCATATCACCGATCTGGCCCGCGATCTTGGGTCGCTGGGCGCGTGGATTCGCCTGCATTACGTCTACCCCTACCCCCATGTGCGTCAGTTGATTCCACTGATGGCAGAAGGGCTGGTGCTGCCCTATCTGGATATTCCCTTCCAGCACGCCCATGCGGATGTGCTAAAACGCATGGCACGCCCTGCTGCGGCCTCTAAAACACTGGATGAAATCGCCGCTTGGCGCGATACCTGCCCCGATATCACCCTGCGCTCGACCTTTATTGTCGGCTACCCTGGCGAAACCGAGGACGAATTTCAAACTCTGCTGGATTGGCTGGACGAGGCCCAGTTGGATCGCGTGGGCTGCTTTAAATATGAAAACGTTGAAGGCGCGCGGTCAAACGCCCTGCCCGATCACGTCGCCGAAGAAATCAAGCAGGACCGCTGGGAGCGCTTTATGCAAAAGGCCCAAGCCATTTCCGAGGCCAAGCTAGAAGCAAAAGTCGGCAAACGTATGGATGTAATCATCGATGAAATCGACGCAGATGCCGCAACCTGCCGCACCAAAGCAGACGCGCCCGAGATCGATGGAAATCTGTTCATTGATGAAGGTTTCGAAAACCTGACTGTCGGCGATATCGTGACAGTTGAGGTCGAAGAAGCCGGCGAATATGACCTTTGGGGGCGGGTGGTTTAACCGCCATATCCAAGGGTCATTTCAGCGCCTTACAAAAGGTGCGACCTAAGTTGTGGACAATTTGACAGAGAGCCCAAAAGGGGAACACTTGAAAATGTTCCTCAAACGTTCTATGTATACCCTGTAAGCACAACAGGGAGTATCCCATGTCCGTACAACATTCCTTTCCCCAGCTCTTTGACGGGGAAACACCGCCCCAGCAAACTGAAATGGCTTTGCCAGAGCCCGTTCCAGCCACGCAAAAGCAGATCGCATATGCGCAATCGCTAGCCGAAAAGACAAAATCCAAGCTGCCCGTTGGCATCGCCCAAGACCGCGCGCGCATGTCGAAATGGATTGATGCGCATAAACCAGCGCCATCTGCCTTTAACGATTACCCTTCCTCAAAACAGGTCGGGTTTGCCGAACGGATTGCACGGCTTAAACACACGCAAATCCCGCATGAATGCTTCCGCGACCGTAGCCTGATGTCCCGCTGGATAGATGGCAACAGGCCCCGCTAGATAGCGTCTGGCAGTGTTGTCAGGGCGCGGCCAAATCGTCTAGGTAGGCTTTCACGCAGGTCTGAACATGGCGGAACCGATCGCCCCCCAGATGTTTGCCCCCATACCAACGCGTCACAACCACCAAATGTCCTGTGATCGCTTCACGTTCCAGCATGCGCAAAATCACCATGCCTGCGCCGCTCTCTCCATCATCGGCTTTCAGCGGGACATTCCCCTCTAGCAGAACGCCCCAAGTGTTATGGGTTGCTTTGGCATAGGATTTTTCCCGTTTCAGAAGCTTAAGCGCCGCATCAACCTGCGCGCGATCGGATACAGGACAGCCCGAAACCGCGTATTTGCTACCCCGATCATTCAGGATTTGACCTAGTTTTTTCATGGCTGACATCTATGGGCGCCAATCGCCCGATGTCAAACAGGCCTATAGGCCCGCTGCCGTTTTCCGCACGATTTCAATCCGCGCTGCGTTGGGCGGATGGGTGCCTAAAAACTTGTCACCTGGATCAGGGATGCGGGTAAAGAACTCTGCCCCCCGCAAG
Source organism: Sulfitobacter sp. (assembly GCA_039967155.1). GTDB lineage: Bacteria > Pseudomonadota > Alphaproteobacteria > Rhodobacterales > Rhodobacteraceae > Sulfitobacter. The sequence goes on from JBDVSG010000182.1 coordinate 11,072, forward strand.
GGGTCATACCCCGCTTTCTTGGTGATCACAGTGCCCAGCGCGTCTGCCTCAAGCTCGAAATCCTTGGAATAACTGCGCGCGCCCACTTGCGCACCTAATTCTTGGGCAGACTGCACCGCCCCCGCATCGCCACCGCCCAGCGTGGCAAGCCCTGCAAAAATCACAGCCCCCGCGACGGCATTTTGCTGTTGGCGTGCGATATGGCCCGCAATATGGTGGGCCGCTTCGTGCCCCATAACAAAGGCCAGCTCATCCTCGTTGCGCACGTCATTGATCAGCGCAAGGGTGAAGGCAATGATCGGGCGCCCCTGACGGTCAAGCGTCTGATACGCATTGGCGGGCTGGCCTGCGCGGTCATCCACGACGATGTTAAAATCGCAGTTCACCTGTTGGGTTCTGATGCGGCATTCACGCTCGGCGATTGGTTCTAGCGTGTTCACAACATTTACAAAGCTGCGCGCATTCGCCCGTGCTGACGCGGGTATCTTTGGCTGTGAGACCGCCGTTGGCCCAGAATGATCCACTGGCACGACATCGCAGGCAGTCAGTCCTGCAACAGCAATCACAGCAACGAGGGAGCGCAAAATCATCTTTAATGACATCCTTTTCCACAGTGGACCCATCAGCATTTTAGCACGGTCGCGACATCGTGCCAGCCCGAACACGGAAATGTGGTTACCTTGGCGGAACTCTTGCGTCTTCATCACCCTTGCGCATGGCCGACGTTCCGTTAATCTACCCGTATGTTTACAATTGAGCACGAATTCGACGCAACAGTCATCACCCTTGTGGACGAAAGCGAAGCGCCTCTGCAAGAAGACGTAACGTTAAATGCATTTGCGGATCAAATCACGATTGAGCAATGGGACCCGCGCACCGATAGTGTGCGAAAGATCACACTGTCACTCAATCAGTTACGCGATCTTGCGGCAGCCTTAAATCTGCCCGAAGGCATCTACCACAGCGCCCCTTAGGCGCATCACCCACAGGAATTTCCGATGGCAACCGGCACAAATATTCGTACCTATTTTGAGGGTACGTGGCACAATGGCGATCTCAGCGTAATGAAAGCGGCCGATCATGGCGCGTGGCTTGGCACAACTGTGTTTGACGGCGCGCGTCTGTTCGATGGGCTTGCCCCCGATCTGGAAGCCCACTGCGCCCGCATCAACCGATCAGCCCGTGCGCTGATGATCACCCCAACAGTTACGACACAAGACATGGTTGCCATTGTGCGCGAAGGACTGGCCGCCTATCCACGCACGGCTGCCGTCTACATCCGCCCGATGTATTGGGCGCTTGCGGGGGATGAATTGGGCATTGTGCCGCGCGAAGGCGCCACCGGCTTTGCCGTATCGCTGGAACAAATCCCCATGGCCCCACCAGAGGCCGCAACCACCCTGACCCGCACACGTTTCCGCCGCCCCGTGCTGGAGGATAACGTGGTCAATGCAAAGGCCGGTTGCCTCTATCCCAACAACGCCCGCATGATGGCCGAAGCCCGCAGCAAGGGTTTTGGCAACGCATTGGTCGCCGATGCCATCGGGAATGTGGCTGAAACCGCATCTGCCAACGTGTTTATGATCAAAGACGGCGAAGTATTCACCCCCGTCCCTAACGGGACTTTCCTGTCTGGCATCACCCGTGCCCGCCATATGGAAAACATGCGCGCCGATGGCATAAAAGTACATGAAAGCGTCCTAAGCTTCGATGACTTCCATGCCGCCGATGAGATTTTCCTCTCTGGCAACATGATGAAAGTCACGCCTGTCAGTGCTTTTGACGATACGGCATATGAGGTCGGGGGAAATGGCAACCCCATCACCCAACGTATCCGTGGGCTTTATTGGGACTGGGCCGCATCGCAAAAGGCCTAACACGCCGAATTTGCCTATTAAATCAGACACGTCAGCGTTTAGACCGAAATGGCAATTGCCAGCGCAGTCTGCAAAGGCCATGATTGCCCACGATGTAGGGAGAATACCATGCGCAAGTTTCTTGTTATCCTTGATGACAGCCGCGAATGTTTGAATGCAATGCGTTTCGCTGCGATGCGCGCCTCTAAAACGGGGGGCGGCGTCGCGATTTTGGCGGTGATCCCACCAGAAGAGTTCAACCACTGGATTGGTGTCAGCGACATCATGCGCGCAGAGGCCCGCGAACGCATCGAAGTCCATTACGAGGTTTTTGCCAAATGGATGCGCGATCGCCAAGGTGTCTCACCAGAATTGATCATCCGTGAAGGCCAGCCCGTTAATGAAATTATGGCGCAAATCTCGGAAGACGAAGAGATCGGCGTTCTCGTCTTGGGTGCGGGCACAGATGGCAAAGGGCCTGGGCCATTGGTATCCCAGATCAGTCGGAATTCAGGGGATTTATCCGTTCCCGTCACAATCGTTCCAGGTGATCTGAGCAAAGAGCGACTGGTCGCAATCACCTAGGTCCGACAGTTTAGAATCATTCCAACCACCTTGACATCGCGGCCTAAAATCCGCATACCAGACATAACCCTGACGGAGGCCCAAGCACGATGTTCATTCAAACTGAATCCACACCGAACCCTGCCACACTGAAATTCCTGCCCGGTCAGACGGTTCTGGAACTCGGCACCGCGGACTTCCCCACATCCGACACCGCTGGCACATCGCCACTGGCCACCCGCCTGTTCGCTGTTGAAGGCGTGACTGGCGTGTTTTTCGGCACTGATTTTGTCACTATCACCAAAGCAGACAACATCGAATGGGATCACCTCAAGCCCAGCCTGCTTGGCGCGATCATGGAACATTTCCAATCCGGTCAGCCCGTTATGGGCGAGGATCACACAGCCTCCTCAGGTCACGCGGAACACGCCGGTGAAGATGGTGCCATCGTAGGCCAAATCAAGGAACTGCTGGACAGCCGCGTGCGCCCTGCCGTGGCCCAAGACGGTGGCGACATCACGTTCCACGGCTTTGATCGTGGCGTTGTTTACCTGCACATGCAGGGGGCCTGTGCAGGCTGTCCTTCCTCCACCTTGACTTTGAAGATGGGCATCGAAAACCTGCTGCGCCACTACATTCCCGAAGTGACCGAAGTGCGCCCCGTCGCCTAACATGCGCGAGCCTTCTTTGCCGTCCATCCTAGCCTTTGATACGTCAGCCGCGCATTGCGCGGCTGCTGTTTTTGCACGCGGGGCGCTCCTACATTCCCGAACAGAGGAAATGGCGAAGGGCCAAGCCGAACGGATTTTAACCCTCTCCCAAGACATTCTGGCCCAATGCGGCCTAGAGCTGAACACGCTCACTGCAATCGCGGTTGGCGTGGGGCCTGGGAACTTTACCGGCATTCGCATTTCCGTATCGGCCGCGCGTGGGCTTGCCTTGGCTTTGGGCATTCCCGCGATCCCCGTCTCTACATTTGAGGTCTTGCGCGATCCTAGCGATATTCAAGCCTGTCAAAGTGAACTGGTCATCGTCGGCGCCCCCCGCGGCGCTGCCTATGCTCAGCCTTTCAGCCATGGGCGCCCGACAGCAGAGCCCCAGATGATCGATCCCACTGCGCCGCCAGACGCCTTCCGCACAGAAAACCTGCGCGTGACGGGTCATATGGCCGCTGACATCGCCGCGCTGCTGGGCGCGGATGCTGCCCCCAGTGAAATCAGGGATCCGGCGGGTCACATTGCACGGATCGCCGCATGGAAGATCGCCCAAGGCCACGACACAACAGTGCCACCAGCCCCGCTTTATGTACGGGCCGCGGATGCCGCCCCGCCGCGCGACGCACCGCCGCGGATCATCGCGTGACCCCGACAGATCTGGCCCGCATCCATGCCGCAGCATTCGCCGACACGCGCGGTTGGAGCAGCAATGAATTCGCAGACCTCCTAACCCCCCCCCACACCCAAATATTCAGCAAAACCGGCGGCTTTGCCGTGACCCGCACAATCGCAGGCGAGACCGAGCTGCTGACCCTTGCAGTCGCGCCAGATTTCCAACGCCGCGGCATCGCAAAAAGCCTGCTCAGCGACTGGCTGTCCCAAGCCGCGCGCGTGGCTGACACAGCGTTTTTGGAAGTGGCAGCCGACAACCTCGGAGCATTAGCGCTCTATTCTCAGATGTCTTTTTTGCAAAGCGGCCGGCGCAAATCCTATTACGCGCGCGCCAACGGCGAGGCGATCGACGCTATTTTGATGACCCGTGCCCTAACTTAGCCCTTAACGTTCAGTTAATGCCTGTATCTGACAGCTCATTTCCCCGAATCAGGTTGACCCCGCTGCTGTCCGATCCCAGAATTTGACCAGCGTCGCGCAAGCGCGCGGTATCGGGCAACAAAATCTTGCCCCAAAACAAAACACTCTGGGAGATACCTATGACCCTTATGTCCAAATTCTTCGGCGCAACTGCCGCTGTCGCGCTGAGCGCCGGTGCCGCACTGGCCGATCCTGCCCTGATCTTTGATCTGGGTGGCAAGTTTGACAAATCCTTTAACGAAGCGGCCTTCAACGGCGCCCAAAAATGGGCCGATGAAACCGGCGGCAAGTTTTTTGAAATCGAACTGCAGTCCGAAGCCCAGCGTGAACAGGCCCTGCGCCGTTTTGCGGAATCAGGCGCGAACCCTGTGATTACAACGGGTTTCTTTTTTGCCGACCCAATCGGCAATATCGCGGCTGACTACCCTGACACCAAATTCATCAACGTTGACGGTTGGCTGCCGGAAGTGCCGCCAAATGTTCAGCTGATCAACTTTCAGGAACATGAAGGCTCTTACCTTGTTGGTATGATGGCTGCGATGGCGTCCAAAACGGGCACCGTTAGCTTCATCGGCGGTATGGACATCCCACTGATCCGCCACTTTGGCTGCGGCTACGCCCAAGGCGTGAAGGCCGTGAACCCAGAGGCGACAATCATCGCCAACATGACCGGCACAACGCCGACCGCATGGAATGACCCCGTAAAAGGCTCTGAGCTGACAAAAGCGCAGATCAGCCAAGGCGCAGACGTGGTATATGCCGCTGCTGGCGGGACGGGCGTTGGCGTTTTGCAGGCCGCAGCCGACGAAGGCATCTTGTCCATCGGTGTGGACAGCAACCAAAACCACCTGCACCCGGGCAAAGTCCTGACCTCCATGATGAAACGCGTTGACGTGGCCGTTTATGACGCCATGAAAGCAGGCGTTGACGTGGAAACGGGCGGCTTCACCACATTGGGTCTTGCCCAAGAAGGCGTGGGTTACGCGCTGGATGAAAACAACGCTGATCTGGTCAATGCCGAAATGAAAGAAGCTGTCGACGCGGCACGCGCAAAAATCATTTCTGGTGATATCGAAGTTGTATCCTACTACGCGAACGACAGCTGCCCAGCGATCGATTTCTAAACAAAACCAAACCACTCTCAAGGGCCGCGTTGATTGTTTCAACGCGGCCCCTTCATTTCCCTACCGTCCCCAATTTCAGGACAACTCAATGACCAGCGCCCCCGCGATCGAGCTCAAAGGCATTTCAAAGGCCTTCGGCCCCGTGCAAGCCAATAAAGACATTTCAATCCGCGTCATGCCCGGCACAATCCACGGCATTATCGGCGAAAACGGAGCGGGAAAATCCACGCTGATGTCGATCCTGTACGGGTTTTACAAAGCGGATAAGGGCGAAATTTTCATCAAGGGCACAAAAACCCAAATCCCCGACAGCCAAGCCGCAATCTCTGCTGGGATCGGCATGGTGTTCCAGCACTTTAAACTGGTGGAAAACTTCACCGTTTTGGAAAATATCATCCTAGGTGCCGAAGATGGTCCATGGCTGCGCCCCTCCATCGCCAAAGCGCGGCGCACATTGATGGCTTTGGCCGATGACTACGAATTAAATGTCGATCCTGACGCACTGATCGAAGAAATCGGCGTTGGCATGCAGCAGCGGGTTGAGATCCTCAAGGCGCTCTACCGGCAGGCCGATATTTTGATCTTGGATGAGCCAACAGGCGTGTTGACCCCCGCTGAGGCCGACCAGCTGTTCCGCATCCTTGGCCGTCTGCGCGCTGAGGGTAAAACCATTATCCTGATCACTCATAAACTGCGCGAAATCATGGACATCACCGACACCGTCAGCGTGATGCGCCGCGGCGAAATGACCGCCACCGTGAAAACGGCGCAGACCTCGCCTGCTGAATTGGCCGAGCTGATGGTCGGGCGCAAAGTACTGTTGCAGGTCAATAAAACCCCCGCCACCCCTGGCGAAGTCGTGCTGGATGTGCGCGATCTGCGGGTGAGTGACGATAAGGGCGTCGAGCGCCTGAAAGGCATCAACCTGCAGGTCCGCGCGGGCGAAGTCGTGGGCATTGCTGGGGTTGCGGGCAACGGTCAATCCGAACTGCTAGAGGTTCTTGGCGGCTATGCGGACGGCACGGGCACCATCGTTGTGAATGGTCAGGATCTAGACCTGACGGGCAAATTATCGGACGGGCAATCGCGCCGCGCGCGCGGCATCGCCCATGTGCCCGAGGACCGCCAGCGCGAAGGCCTGATCATGGAATTCTCGGCATGGGAAAATGTTGCTTTCGGCTATCACCACGATGCCGCCTATCAATCGGGCATCTTGATGGACAACGCCGCCATCCGCGAAGACACCGCCGCCAAGATGGAACGTTTTGACGTACGCCCCCCTGATCCAAAGCTGGCGGCCAAGAACTTCTCTGGCGGGAACCAGCAGAAAATCGTCCTCGCCCGCGAAATCGAGCGAAACCCAGACCTGCTGTTGATCGGCCAGCCCACCCGCGGTGTCGACATCGGCGCGATTGAGTTCATACACGAACAGGTCATCGCGCTACGCGACAAAGGAAAAGCCGTACTGCTGGTCAGCGTTGAACTGGATGAGATCATGGCCCTTTCGGACCGGATTGCCGTAATGTTTGACGGCCACATCATGGGCGAACGCCTGCCTCATGAGACCGACGAAAAAGAACTGGGCCTGCTGATGGCAGGGATCACCGACACAGACGCAGGAGACGCATAATGGATGTGATGCCAAAATGGGCCGAGGTCATCCTCGTGCCGCTCATTTCGCTGTTGCTGGCGGCGATCCTGTCCGCGCTGGTTATTCTGGCCATCGGCGAAGACCCGATTGCCGCTGTGAAACTGATGGTCACAGGCGCGCTCGGCTCTAGCTATGGCTGGGGCTATACGCTCTATTATGCGACGAATTTCATGTTCACAGGGCTGGCTGTTGCTATTGCCTTTCACGCGCGGCTGTTCAACATCGGCGGCGAAGGTCAGGCTGCTTTGGGGGGCTTAGGCGTTGCGGTCGCTTGTTTGTACATCCCGTGGCCTCATTGGTCGCTGGCGTTGATCGGCGCGGCCATCATTGCGGGCTTGTTCGGGGCGGCTTGGGCTGCAGTGCCAGCATGGTTGCAGGCCAAACGCGGCAGCCACATCGTAATTACCACAATCATGTTCAACTTCATCGCAGCATCGCTGCTGAACTATGTTTTGGTGAATGTCATGCGCCCCAAAGGCGCGATGGAACCTGCAAGCGCGCGCTTCCCCGAGGCCGTGAACCTGCCCACGCTGCATGACATGTTGGCACCATTTGGCATCGCATTTTCCAAATCCGCACCGGCGAACATCTCGCTTTTGGTTGCGGTCGGGGCCTGTGTGTTTTTGTGGTTCCTTATCTGGCGCACGCGGCTGGGATATGAGATCCGGTCCTTCGGGCAATCGGAATCGGCTGCAAAATATGCGGGCATGCCACCCTATAAAATCATCATGGTCACGATGATGATTTCAGGCGCGCTGGCGGGGATGATGGCAATCAACAACGTCATGGGCGAGGCCGAGCGTCTGGTCCTCAATTCGGTTGAGGGCGCAGGCTTCATTGGCATCGCGGTCGCGCTCATGGGGCGGTCGCACCCGCTAGGGGTGTTTTTTGCTGCCATTTTGTTCGGTTTTCTTTATCAAGGCGGCGCTGAGTTGGCTCTTTGGACATCGATCCCACGCGAATTGATCGTGGTAATCCAAGCGCTTGTGATCCTGTTCACTGGTGCGCTCGACAATATGGTGCGCATGCCGCTGGAGCGGATGTTCCTTGCCCTGCGCAACCGAAAGGAGGCCTGAGCCGTGGATATTTATCTGACCCTGATCCAGCTTTTGGATTCCACCGTCCGCCTTGCCACACCTTTGCTACTGGCCTGCCTTGCGGGGCTTTATTCTGAACGCGCAGGCATTTTTGACATCGGGCTAGAGGGCAAAATGCTGGCTGCGGCGTTTTTCTCAGCAGCCGTCGCGGCGCTGACGGGCTCTGTCTGGGTTGGCCTGCTGGCAGGGATCGCCGCCTCGCTTGCGCTCAGCGCGATTCACGGTGTGGCGTCTATTACGTTTCGCGGGAATCAACTGATCTCTGGTGTTGCGATCAATTTTCTTGCCGCTGGCATGACCGTCCTGATTGCACAAGCGTGGTTCAAACAGGGGGGGCGCACGCCCTCGCTGTCTGGCAACGCGCGGTTTGAGCCCGTCACCCTGCCCTTTGCCGAAAGCTTGCAAAACGTGCCAATCCTTGGCCCGCTGTATTACGAGCTGATCTCGGGGCACTCGATCCTTGTGTATCTTGCCTTTGCCGCTGTGCCCTTCACGTGGTGGCTGCTGTTTCGCACACGTTTTGGCCTGCGCCTGCGCGCTGTGGGCGAAAACCCTGCCGCTGTGGATACCGCTGGCGTGTCGGTTGTAGGCCTGCGTTTTGCAGCTGTGGCGATTTGTGGCGTGCTGTGCGGCATTGCTGGTGCCTACCTGAGCACCGCACTGCAAGCGGGTTTTGTAAAGGACATGGCAGCGGGCCGCGGGTTTATCGCCCTTGCTGCCCTGATCTTTGCCAAATGGCGGCCTTGGCACGCGCTTTATGCGACCTTGTTGTTTGGCCTGTTCGGCGCATTGGAAACCCGTCCTGATGTTATCCAGTCCTTCACAGGAATGAAGGTACAAGGGCAATTGCTCGCGGCGCTGCCCTATGTCATGACAGTGATCATTCTGGCTGGCTTTGTCGGTAAAGCAATCCCACCTCGCGCAGGCGGCGACCCTTACGTAAAAGAGCGATAATGCCAGATCATAACCATTGTTAAGTCTTGGCCTGCGCCCACAGGTCAAAGTGATTGATTTTCTGGGCACGCGAGCCTAAGGAAAGCCATGCAAATTTATCTGCCCATCGCCGAAGTATCGGTCAACGCTTTCCTCTTGCTCGGACTGGGCGGAATTGTGGGTATTTTATCGGGTATGTTCGGGGTCGGTGGCGGCTTTTTGATGACACCGCTGCTGTTCTTTATCGGCATCCCGCCTGCCGTTGCTGTGGCAACCGAAGCCAACCAAATCGTTGCTTCCTCTATTTCTGGGGTGCTGGCGCATTTCAAACGAAAGACGGTGGACCTGAGGATGGGCACCGTGCTGTTGATCGGTGGCCTGGTCGGCGCGGGCCTTGGGGTGATGTTGTTCAACCACCTCAAAGCCGCAGGTCAGGTCGATCTTTTGGTCAAGCTTTGCTATGTTGTGTTCCTTGGCGTCATCGGCGGCCTGATGTTCTTTGAAAGCTTAAAGGCCATCCGCAACGTCAAGAAAGGCAAGCTCCCCACCCGCAAGAAACACAACTGGATTCACGGCCTGCCGCTAAAGATGCGTTTCCGTGTCTCTGGGCTTTATATCTCTGTGATCCCGCCGATTGTTGTTGGTGTCGCTGTTGGTATTCTGGCTGCCATCATGGGCGTAGGCGGTGGATTTATCATGGTGCCTGCGATGATCTATCTGCTTGGGATGCCGACTAAGGTGGTTGTGGGCACGTCGCTGTTTCAAATCATCTTTGTCACCGCGTTTACCACCATGCTTCATGCCACAACCAACTTCACCGTGGATATCGTGCTGGCTGTTTTACTGCTGGTGGGGGGTGTCGTGGGCGCACAAATCGGCACCCGCATCGGCGTGAAGATGAAGGCTGAACAATTGCGCATCCTGCTGGCCGTTATGGTTCTTGCAGTCTGCGGCAAGCTGGCGTTGGAACTTCTTTTGCAGCCGTCTGAACTGTATTCAATTGCTGATGGAGGTCACTGATGCGCCTTCTTCCATTCCTCTTTGCGCTCTTTTGTAGCGCGATGCCCGCCATCGCAGCCGAGGATATCGTACTAGGGCTCAGCAGCGATACCGTGTCCATTGACACCAATTTCGATGGTTCGGAAATCTTGATTTTTGGCGCGGTCAAACGGGATGCACCCACCCTTGCTGAGCCAAAATTGCAGGTCATTGTCACCGTTGCAGGCCCTTCTGAGGCGACAACCATCCGCCGCAAAGAAAAGAAATTCGGCATTTGGGTCAACACCGACGCCGTCTCTATTGACCATGCGCCCAGTTTCTACGCTGTCTCGACCAGCGCCCCCTTGGGCCAATCGCTGAGCACCTTTGAGGACATGCGCAACAGCATTTCCATCCCACGCGTGATCCGCGATCTTTCCGCCCCTAAAGCCGTACAAGACAGCGCCAGCTTCGCCCAAGCACTGGTCCGAATCAAAGAAAGTACCGATCAATACCAACTGAACGAAGGTACGGTCAGCGTTGATGAACAAACGCTGTTTCGCACCTCTATCGCCCTGCCTTCCGCCTTGACCGAAGGCGACTATGCCACCCGCATTTTCCTGACGCGCGGTGGCGCGGTGGTCGCGCAATATGAAACCAGCATCTATGTGCGCAAAGTGGGGCTGGAACGCTGGCTGTTCACGCTCAGCCGCGAAAACGCGTTCCTATATGGCCTCATGTCTTTGGCCATTGCGATTGCTGCAGGCTGGGGTGCCTCTGCGCTCTTTGGATTGATACGCCGCTAACCCCGACCAAGATAGGGCATTTTGGTCGCCATCACCGTCATAAACGGGATATTCGCGCTCAGCGGTAGCTCTGCCATATGCACAACCGATTGGGCTGCGTGATCGACATCCATCGTTTTGGTATCAGGGTTCGCCGCTTTGATCCCCGCGACAATCGCACTTTCGGCATTGCCGATATCGATCTGACCTGCCGTAATATCAAAGGGCCGCCCGTCCAGCGCCAACGATTTGGTCAGCCCCGTAATCGCGTGTTTTGTGGTGGTATAGCACACGGAATTTTCACGCGGCGTATGCGCGCTGATTGAGCCGTTGTTGATGATCCGCCCGCCATTGCCTTGGGCACGCATCGCGCCAAACGCCAAACGCGCGGAGATGAACATCCCGTTCAGGTTCACAGCCAACACCTGCCCCCAATCCTCTAATGCGACCTCGTCGATCGGGGCAGAAGGGCCGAACATGCCCGCGTTGTTAAAAAGAACATCTACCTGTCCAAAGCGATCGAAGGCCTCGGCCATGGCTGCCGCGTCGGTCACGTCAGCGGGCAAAGGGACTGCGTGCTCCCAAGTTTGCGCAAACGCGTCCAACAGCGCAGCGCGGCGGGCAATCAAACCAACCCGCCATCCGCGGCTTAAAAATGCTTCGGCTGTTGCCAGACCAATGCCTGAACTGGCCCCTGTTATGATTATTGATTTCATCCCAGATCTTCCTCCGTCGGTGCCAAAGTCAATGTTGCGGCCGGTTTCGTGCGTAGATCATTCACGTGCAGCGCGTAGGAAGGCGTGGCCAGACGGTTACGCACCACCCAAATCAGACGTTCTTGGGCGCGTGTGATTGCCACATACGCCAAACGTTTCCACAATGGCTGCCCAGCCTCCATCCGCCCCATGCGAGCCGCAGCATATAGGTCAGGCGCAAAGACCTGCACTGTGTCCCACTGGCTGCCCTGTGCCTTGTGAATGGTCACAGCCGCCCCGTGCAAAAAAGTAGCTCCCATCCGCGCAGCAAAGGGAATGAATGGTTCTTCTTCGTCAGGTTTTTCGATTTTTACAATGCTCGCAGCGCTGACTTGTGGGTCTTCCGCCCCCATCACATGCAACCGCGAGAAACCCGGTTTGCGCCCCGCCCCCAGATACACCACTTGCGCGCCTTTGATCAGGCCGCGGGCCTCTAGGTCCAGCCGTTTTTTGCGGTGCTTCAACGGCAACTCGATCCCGTCACAAATCAGCGGCTCGCCTTCAACCAGCGCGTCTTCTGGCGCGCCATGCACACGGCGAAAGGCGTTAATCAGACGGATGCGCGTGGCATTTCGCCAGACCAAAACGGGGCTTCGCGCCATCAAATCCACTTCAACCCGCTGGCCCCACACCACACGGTCGTCCCGTTTGGCAACGTCTTCGACCATGCGCTCGAACTGTTCAAACCCCAGATTGGGATCTGCCAGAGCGTGGGCCAAATCAAGGATCGGGTTGTCAGCCTGTTGCCGAAAAATGCGGTTCAGGTTCATCACCCTTTTTTCAGGTAATTTTTCGAAAACCATCGTGCCGGATTGCCCGACAGGCGCCAGCTGCGCGGGGTCACCAAACAGCAGCAACGTTGGGAAGATCTCTTTTAGGTCTTCGAATTGCTTGTCATCCAACATCGAGGATTCATCAACAAAGCCGATGTCCAGCGGCTCCTCCCGCCGTTTCCAGCCTGTGATGAAATCACTGCCGCGCAAGCCCGCCGCCGCCAATGCCCCCGGGATCGATTTATTGCCCTCATAGAAAGCCGCTGCGCGGTCCAACGCGACCTCGGTGATGCCTTCGATTTCGGGTCGTTCGCCGCTGCCCGTCAGCCATTCCGCGATCCGCTCATATTCAGGATCATAGACTGGCGTGTACAAAATACGGTGGATGGTCGTCGCAGGCACACCGCGCAACCGCAAGACGCTGGCCGCCTTATTCGTTGGCGCAAGGATTGCCAGCGACCGTTTGTCTTTGCGCTTTTTGCTTTCGTAATCGCCCGAAACGATGTCGACGCCCGCCTCTTCCAGCGCGCGATACAGCTCGGCCAACAGCAGCGTTTTACCGGACCCCGCCTTGCCCGTCACCGCCATTACCTGCTGCTTGTCCCCCTTGGGGGGCATCAACAGCGCATCATCCAGACTGATCCCCGCAGATTGCAACATGGCAGTCACGGCATCATGGGCAGCGGCCTGATCGTCGGAATAGGTAATATCTAATGTCATACGCGGACATTAAGCTGCGACGGGCATGGGGGCCAGAGGCGTTCAGGCGCTGACCGCAAATTCTGCAACTGTGCGCAGATCAAAGGCCCGCTCAAACCACGCGCGGCTGAGCTCTGGGGCGATGCCTGCGCGTTCGGCGACTTTTTCTTGGGCCTGTTCCTCAAATTCCCACAGACCGACACTTATGGCATCGCGACCTGCACCCGTTGTGCCCAACACCTCAGGAGAGGAACCAACGCGTTTGTAAATGCGCACCATGCGGGCATCAAACACGCCGACAAAATGGCGAATTCCAAATCCCTTCATCAATTCGCCCCCCCCCAGCATCAAAGCTGCCGCAACATTTGGGCCCTGCCCGCGGGCCATACAAAACCTCGTGCATTCCCAAATGAGCTGGCTGCGAATGGGCGCATCAGTCAGATGGCTAAAATGGTCATTTACCATCACGGGGCCTGTAGTGGGCAAGAATCGGGAAGACCCACCATGCCCCCCTTCGGCCGTTTCCCAAATCACATAAAGCGGGTTCAGTTTATCGTATTCATCCCGTTCGAACCCTTGACTGTCGACGTGAACATCCCACCCCAAACGCGTGCTGAATTGATCCGCACGATGGCGAAACATCTCATCACGCAACCGAGGGAATTGGTCTAATTGATCGGCGTAAAGATAACGCAGCATTCGATTATTCTCCGCTCATCCATTTAATTGTGTTGAATGAGGCGACTAAAAGTCAGCATGGTTAACAAATTGTAAATGGACCGCGAAACTGGGTTAATTTTTCTCATCAAATAACGATAAGGCCGCGACTTAAGGCACGCGCAACAGCGTGGGTGGTATTGAGCGCCCCTAATTTGAACCGAGCGCTTTCAATATAGACACGTAAGGTGTGCTCGGAGATGGTTAGTTCTTGAGCGACTTGCGCCCTGCTAGCGCCGGTGGCCAGCAACGTCAGCGCATCCACTTCACGCGGTGACAGCGCCTGACTTTGGCTGCTTCCGTGCGCGATCCCAAATTCCAACGCCTTTTCGTTGAAACAATGTGCGATCAGGATCAAATCGTGACGGTTTTCTTGTGTAAACTGCGCCCATTCTTGATCGCTGCAATTGCGGTTAACCGTAAATACGGCGAATTGCCCGTTTGGCCCCCGAATGGGAATAGACAACCCCTGAGAGCCCACCTCGTATTCTGCAGCAACCTGCCGAAAATCACGCGCGGCTTTGCTAGACCAATTCAGCTGTTTCCAATCCACGGGGTGAAAACGTTGGAAACAGCCAATAACGACAGGATCTACCCGCAGATAATTTTCTTCCTTGTATTTTTTCTGCCAAGCTTCTGAATAGGTCCCGCAGCCGTAGTAATCCCCACTGGTATTTACCCAGTGATAGACCAAATGACCTAGACCATAAAATTCAGTAAGCGCTTCCGCAGCGCACTGCAGACCTTCAGGCGTGACCGCCTGTTCCAAGAAGGACACAATGTCCTCTATTTTTGCTTGTGTCTCCAGCATGTCCGCGTTTTGCAGACCCCTCATTCTTTGAAACAAATTCAGCTGCGGCGACATGCGCCGTATCATCCAGCTGTTCAGCTAACAGTGGAAGATCGTTTTCACGCGCGAACTTACGCAAGTCTGCAAGGACATCTAGCACCCAATCGTTTCTCATTATTTGTTCCCTCATTAAAGCGATTACAATCCGCCAACACAACCGTAACATGTATTCATTTCCACCCTCTACTCCCGCTTTTTCCTTCCCCAGATATGGGGAGGGCGACATTCGTAACGTATTGATGGCATTGATCCGGTTTCGGAAACGTAAATACCCCGCGAATTGAATACGATTCGCGAAGTATTCTAAATTGGAGACGGTTTCTGATCGCTTATTTACGCGCCTCCAACGCATCTTCCAGCGTGCGCAAACCCGTTTTTGGGGCCTGAACAAGCACCGACATATTGCCCGGCTTATGTTCATTGCGTAGCATTTTCATGTGGGCTTCGGGCAGCTCATTCCATGCAAAAACTTCTGACATGCACGGATCCAAACGGCGCTCTACCATCAGCTTGTTCGCGGCCGACGCCTGCTTAAGGTGGGCAAAATGGCTGCCTTGCAGGCGCTTTTGATGCATCCACATGTAGCGCACGTCGAATGTACAATTGAAACCAGTGGTCCCTGCGCAGATCACAACCATGCCGCCCTTTTTCACAACCAAACTTGAGACAGGGAAGGTCGTCTCGCCGGGATGTTCGAACACC
The DNA here is from genome assembly GCA_039967155.1 of Sulfitobacter sp. GTDB lineage: Bacteria > Pseudomonadota > Alphaproteobacteria > Rhodobacterales > Rhodobacteraceae > Sulfitobacter. Next base: position 26,364 of record JBDVSG010000182.1, read on the forward strand.
ATGTCAACGCTGACGCCTTTGCCGGTGATCTCCCAGATCGCCTTGCCGAACTTACGCGCCTCTTTCAGCCATGTGTTGTATTCCTCGGTATTCACCGTCGGCAGTTGACCCCAGCAATTGAAATCCTTGCGGTTCAATACGCCCTTAGCGCCCAAGC